>AP017991.1:1080000-1252500 GCA_003609755.1 Planktothrix agardhii NIES-204 | reverse complement strand
AGCAGAGTCCGCCTCAGTGTTATGCCAGTTATGTCTTGTTATCAAATGATAAACTCTACTTCAAACAGAAGGGTGAACGCTACGAACCTCGCTCTCCTGGACAGGTGGCTGAAATCAAACATCAACAGGACGTTGAACAACAGAAGCAACGGGACGTTCAAGAATATTGGTTGCGAGTGCAAAATAGACTAGCGGGGGTCGTGGTAGAATGGCGAAATAGTGATCGCACCCGTTTGGATGCGTTAGAGCGTTTGGCGCTGCATGGAGAAGATGCCTCCCATGTCGCACCTGCTTTAGAAACTTTGGCAACCTTGGAACGTTCTCAAACACCCCAAGCTGCGTTGCAGTTGTTAGTAGACTTAGGGATATGGGGTCTGCATGAAAACCTATCCCTACGTCGGAGTCAAATTCCCACCCAATTCTCAACTCAAGTGCTTGAAGTGGCTCGACGTTGCTTAGATTCTCCCCCGCCCGATCCGGATTCTGATCGCCTAGATCTAACTCATCTTAAGGTCTATACGATTGATGATGAGAGTACCCGTGAGATTGATGATGGTTTGAGTTTAGAGGTTTTGGAGGATGGACGAAGACGGATTTGGATTCATATTGCTGATCCAACTCGTTTGCTTTCTCCTGGAGATGAACTAGACTTAGAAGCCCGCCGCCGGACAACAACAGTTTATCTCCCGACCGGAATGGTTCCGATGTTCCCCTCGGAATTGGCAACTGGGCCGATGAGTCTAATTCAAGGCCAAGTCTGTTGTGCTTTGAGTTTTGGTGTGATTTTGGATGAAACGGGTGGGGTAAAGGATTATAGTATTCATGTCAGTAATATTAAACCGACCTATCGCCTCACTTATGATGATGTGGATGAGATGTTGCAAATTGGCATCCAAGGGGAACCGGAAATTGATGCTTTGTCGCTGTGGGCTAAACGCCGTAAGGAATGGCGAAATGCGAACGGGGCAATTAGTATTTATATGCCCGAGTCGGTGATTAAGGTGAACGGGGAAGAAATAAGTATTACGGTTGTAGAGGATTCTCCGTCTCGCCAAATGGTGGCGGAAATGATGATTTTAACTGGAGAAGTGGCGGCTCGTTATGGTCAAACCCATAATTTACCGTTGCCTTATCGGAGTCAACCCCAACCGGAATTACCACCGGAGGAGGAATTGATGCAGCTACCACCAGGGGCGGTGAGAGCTTGTACTATGCGGCGTTATATGCCTCGTAGTGAGGTGGGTTTGACTCCTTCGCGCCATGCGAGTTTGGCTTTAGAGACTTATACCCAGGTGACATCGCCGATTCGTCGTTATAGTGATTTATTAGCTCATTTTCAAATTAAAGCCCATCTGCGAGGTGAAGCCTCACCTTTTTCTATAGAAGATATGCAGGCTATTGTGATGAGTTTAGGGCCGGCGGTGAAGGAAGCGTCCAAAGTAGAACGGGAAACGAATCGTTATTGGAGTTTGGAGTTTTTGCGCCGGAATAGCGATGAAATTTGGCAAGCCACAATGTTGCGATGGCTGCGGGAAGATTTAGGGTTAGTCTTTTTAGAGGAGTTAGCTTTAGAGTTACCGATGCGATTTAGTCGTTCTGTAGAAGTTGGAGAACAGTTTGAAGTGAAGGTAAGTCATGTTGATCCCCATAAGGATATGATTCAATTTCAGGAGATTATTGGTTCTACTGCTTCATCTGCTATATAGAAGTTTAAAGTTAAAAGATAGGTGCGGGGTGTCAGTTAAGAGTCAACCTTCACCTATTTTTTTTATTAATAATTAAACAGATAAAATTAATAGCCATGCCTAAACGTATTTTATATTTTTTAATCGGCTTAGTTTTTGCCGTCTTATTGTCTGTAGGAGCCTGTTCTCCTTCTGCCACTCCTCCGCAAGCGACCAAAACTATCACCCCAGCCGTCACATCCCAAACTACTACCTTATTAACTGCTGCTGCTGCTAGTTTACAAAATGCCATAGAAGAAATTAATCCCCTATTTAAGTCCGCCAATTCCGAGGTGGAATTAAAATATAACTTCGCCGCATCTGGGCTTTTACAACAACAAATTGAGCAGGGCGCACCGGTGGATGTTATCATTTCCGCCGCCGCTCAACAGATGGATAATCTTCAGAAAAAAGATTTCATTCTCACCGATACTCGGAGGCAACTTTTAACTAACAGTTTAGTTTTAATTGTGCCGAATAACTCTAGCTTAAATCTCATCAGTTTTGAACAATTAACCGACTCTAATGTAGGAAAAATTGCCATGGGGGAACCCCGAAGTGTGCCGGCGGGGAAATATGCCGAAGAAGTTTTTACTAAGTTAGGAATTATAGAAGAATTGCGCCCCAAATTTGTCTATGGCAACTCAGTTCGTAATGTTTTAAGCGCCGTAGAAAGTGGCAATGCCGATGCGGGAATTGTCTACCTCACCGATGCCAAAATCTCTAAGCAGGTGAAACAAGTCGCCACTGCCGCCAAGGATTTACATTCTCCGATCATCTATCCGATCGCTGTAATTAAAGCCAGCCAGAATCAGGAATCTGCCAAAACTTACATCCAATTTTTAACCAGTAACCCCGCCCAAGATGTGTTCAAAAAATACGGTTTTGGCATTGCCAACTAAAGATTGATGCAGATCTAAACGCTTATGACTACCGATTTATCGCCCCTGTGGATTTCCTTGAAAACGGCGGGACTAGCGACGATCGCTACTTTCTTTCTTGGAACAGCCGCAGCCTACGGGATGTTGGGCTATCGAGGACGGTGGAAATCCCTGATGGAAGGGCTTCTGATTGCCCCCTTGATTTTGCCACCTACAGTGGTGGGATTTCTGCTGTTACTACTATTTGGTAAAAATGGCTTTCTCGGTCAATTCCTGTCTTGGGGAAACTTCTCGATTGTCTTCACTTGGTATGCCGCTGTCATCACCGCCACGGTAGTTTCATTTCCCCTCATGTACAAAACCACCTTGGGAGCCTTTGAGCAAATCGATAGTAGTTTGCTACAAGTCGCCCGCACCTTGGGGGCTTCCGAAGTCCGGGTTTTGCTGCAAATTCTCTTACCCTTAGCGACTCCTGGACTGGTAGCGGGGATAACCCTGTCTTTTGCTAGGGCTTTGGGGGAATTTGGAGCTACCCTGATGCTGGCTGGCAATATTCCCGGTCAAACTCAAACCATGCCCATGGCCATCTACTTTGCCGTTGAAGCTGGGGATTTCCGGGAAGCATGGCTGTGGACGATCGCCATTATGTCCCTCTCCCTCTCCGGCCTGATGACAGTCAATTTCACCGCAGCAAAGGGGGGAAAGTTAACAAACAGTCAGGCTAAAAATAATAAGCAACTGATAACTGGTAGAGAAGTGCCATGGCGCGTCTCTACACTGATAACTGATAATCACTGTTTACTGGTTGATATTGAAAAACAATTAGCTAACTTCAAACTGAAGGTGGCTTTCACTGCCGGGCAGGAAACTTTGGGGATTCTTGGGGGTTCGGGTTCGGGAAAAAGTATGACCCTGCGCTGTCTGGCGGGAGTGGAAACGCCGACTAGGGGGCGGATTGTCTTGAATGGACGGACTCTGTTTGATGCTGATCAGCAGATTAACCTGCCCTGCCATCAACGGCGGGTGAGCTTGGTGTTTCAAAACTATGCCCTGTTTCCCCACCTGACCATAGCCCAAAATATTGCCTTTGGATTAGATCACCTGCCTAAACTCCTCCGCCAACAACAAGTGACTCAACAGCTTACCATTATGGAACTAGAGGGACTGGGCGATCGCTTCCCTCACCAAATTTCGGGGGGACAACAACAACGGGTAGCTCTAGCTAGGGCTTTGGCAATAGAGCCGGAATTACTTCTGCTTGATGAGCCATTCTCCGCCCTTGATACCCATCTCCGTAGCCAAATGGAGCAACAACTCCTCGCCACTCTTACCTCATATCGGGGCATTACCTTGTTTGTCACCCACAACTTAGAGGAGGCTTACCGATTGTGTGAGAACTTAATGGTCATGTCTGGGGGTCTGGCGATCGCTTCTGGGACAAAGGATCAAATCTTTGAACATCCCCAAACCGTTCGGGTGGCTCAACTTACAGGCTGCAAAAACTTCTCCCGGGCGGTAATACATGGGGCTAATTCTGTGACTGCTACGGATTGGGACGTGACCTTACAAGTCCTCGAAGCAATTCCTAATTCTCTAACCAATATTGGCATCCGCGCGCACCAAATCAAGATCACCACAAATTCTGATTTTTCCGATACGGTGCGCGATAATACTTATCCCTGCTGGTTAGCTGCTACCAGCGAAACTCCACACCATACTACCTTGTTTCTCAAATTCAACGCTACCCCCGCTAGTTCCCAGGATTACCATGTACAGGCGGAGGTTTTTAAGGAAAAGTGGAACGCCATTAAAGATCAGCCCTTTCCTTGGTATGTGTGCCTTGATCCAGCCCGTTTAATGTTATTAACCTTTGAAAATAAAGGATGAAAACCGGAACTTTTAGACTGATTACTGATTACTGATTACTGAATCGCATAAATCCTGATCGTGTCCCTGTAATTGGGTTGGGTTGGTGGTGAAATAGTCATAAAGCCAGTTACAACTTTTTCGCATCTGAGTTTTTAAGTCTAAATTCTCTAAACTCCAGAGAATCGTGGTGCCATTATCCTTGCCTATGGCTAGAATTCCAGTATTTCCCGGACTAAAACTAATACTATTCACAAAATCATTCTGTTGTAAAACAATTAAAGGTTGAACCTGATCACAGGCCGATGTGTCCCAAAGACCGTCATTAATTTGCCATAGCCTGACTTTTTTATCATCACTGGCCGTTGCTAAAATTGCTCCTTGGGAATCATAACTTAAACTTTGTACCTGAGCATTATGTCCCAGAGGACAGGAGGCGAGTGGTTTTTTTCCTTGAAGATTCCAAAGCCTGACCATATCACCTTCAGCGACGGCGATTTGTTGAGAATTGCCCAAAAAAGCCAAAGTCGCGACAGAATTTTTCGCGGGTAATTCTAAGGTTGGTTGCCATTGTTTACCTTTTTTTGTCCAGAGGGTAATAGCGTTACTGGGAAGCTTGATAGGACTTTCCAAAAAACTCGCAGATGTGGCCAAAGTATTACCATCGGGACTAAAACGGACATCCCAAACAGCATCTTGATGAAGCAAAGTAGCGATCAATTTTCCTTGTTTGTTCCAAAGTTTAACGGTTTTGTCTTCACTTGCACTGGCTAAAGTTTGACCGTCGGGGCTAAATGTCACAGCCTTAATTGCTTGAGCATGACCGGAAATTGCTTGCAACAACTGACCTTTTTTTGTCCAGAGTCGCACTATTTTATCCTCACTGGCGGTGGCAATTTCTTGACTATTCGGACTGAAACTCACCCAGTTGACTTTACGGGGATGTGGCAAAATCGAAGCAGGCTGTGAAGTATATTGCAAAGGTTCGTGACGACCCCATAATTTCACGGTTTTATCTTTACTTCCACTGGCTAAAGTTTGACCATCGGGGCTAAAACTCACACTCAACACCCCTTCTGTATGACCCTGTAAGGTCGTATTTAAGGGATCTCGACTCCGATCCCAGATGCGGGCGGTTGTATCGGCACTGACGGATACCAGGGTTTGACCATCGGGACTAAATTCAACACCCCAAATACTATCTCGATGTCCGATAAAAGTTTTGAGTAATACCCCGTTTAAATTCCAAAGTTTTGCGGTGCGATCGCGACTACCACTGAGTAAAAATTGACCATCGGGACTAAAATTGACCGTTAAAATATCATCGTTATGACCCTTGATCGGGGTTTTAATTTCCTGACCTGTTTCCGTATCCCAAAGTTTGAGGGTGCGATCGCCACTGGCGGAAACAATTTGTTTACCATCAGGACTAAAATCGAGATCATAAACGGGTTGATTATGGGCTTTAATTGTGCGAATTAATTGACCATCAAGCGACCAAATTTTAATTTCTCCATCTTTACTACAACTGGCAATTATTTGACCATCGGGACTTAATTCTGCATCAAAAATCCGATCCGCATGACCTTTAAATTCCTGAATTAATGTTCCATCTAAAGCCCATAACTTAATTGTTTTATCATTACTAGAAGTAACTATTTTCTTGCCATCGGGACTAAAACTAATACTATTAATCACTCCCTTATGTCTCATGGGATTCTGCGGAAGGGGAGTTCCCGTTGTTGTCCATAATAAGACTTGATTTTGACCTGTGTTATTGATACTTGCTGTAGCGGTGGCAATGATGTTGCCATCGGGACTATAACGAACCCTGGTAATCGGACTTTCATGGGGAAATTGGGAAGGTTCAGTTAATAACTTACCCTGAATGCTCCAAATTTTTAGCGTCTGATCAAGACTAGCCGTGGCAATCTGCTGACCATCGGGACTAAAACTAACGCCTAAAATTGTTGCTGTATGCCCTTCTAAACGATTTTTTTCTTGAATTCCAGAAATCATCTGCATTAACCCTTGGGCAATTTCTGTTTTTGTTGCTTCTGGAGCTTTGGTTTTTAAGGTATTTTGACCAATCTGTACAGTGGTTTTTAATACCCCTAATTGATCTTGCTGATCCGCTAATAAAAGGGCATTTTTAGCAGAAGTTAAGGCTTGAACTCTAGCTTTAACTTCATTCTGACCATTCATATAAAAGGTAGCTGCAAAACTAATTACAACCGCCCCTACAATCAATCCCATTAATCGTTCTAAACGACGATTTTTGGCTTCGGCTTGGTGGCGTTTTTCCTGTTCTTCTGAGAGTTTTTGGCCTATTTCTTTTTCTTGAATCAGTTGGGCTTTTTCCTGTTGCAATTTTGTGATAACTTCTTCTTGTTCGTTTCTATTTTGTCGGCGAATAAATCCCGCTAAATAATCATGTACTAATTGATAAAATTCTCCAGTAGTTCCAATATCTCGATAGACTAATCCAGACTTTTCTAAAATATAAAGGATAGTATCTAACGGGCCGAAAACCTGCTCTCGATGTAGTTTTTGTTTTAACTCCTCGGCTAATTCCAGGCGTGTTTTTAAGGGGCGGGTATCATTTTCATCGGTTAACGCATATAAAACCACACGGGCCGTGGCATCGTTTTCTGGGCCACAATCCCCTATAACTTCTTCTAAAAACCGTTCGACTAATTTTTGTTTCGGGCCTTGTTTTTGATAGCTTTCTAAAGTAGTAATATTTTCGGCTTGTATTTGAGTCCCCACCACTTGTAATTCAATCGGGCGAACTTCTCCAGCTTCTCCTGCTAAATCTTGAACCAAGGCTTGAATCAAGGGTTCTTCTAAATAAAAATGGGCGCGATCGGTTAAACTCTTAATTACGTTATGGGCTTCTTTTTGACTAAAATTTCCCAAATAAAATATAATATCTTTACTTAAAATATCATTATTAATAGCCTCTAAATCAACCTGGCGGGTTCCTTCTAATAAATAGTGCAAATAATCTTCTCGCAAGGAAATAATTATTTTCACAAATGGTAGATTTAAAGCATCTTGTAAAAACTCAAAAAATAGCCTTTGTAATCTAATGGACTGAACAAAAAATAATTCTTCAAATTGATCAAAAATCAAAACCGTCAATAAATTTTGTCTAGCATTTTCTTTAAGTTGTTCAATTACTCTAATTAAATTCTCAGTATAATCTTGATTTTCTGGTTCTTCGGTGAGTTCTGGATACGAATCACTATCTAAATTTGTAACCCCGATTTGAAGAGACTCCGCAGATTGCACAGATAATCCGTGAAATCCATGCAATCCATCTAAATCCGCGATAAGTTTTTGTTCTAACTCAACGATAAAACAATTATAGGTCTTAATAACAATGGGAAAGCTAATCCGCGCATCAATAATTTTTTTCTGCAAAGCTGGAACTAATCCGGCTCCTAAAATTGAGCTTTTTCCTACCCCAGATTGACCATAAATTACCGTTAATTTATGATAACTACTCGCCATTCTTTGTAATAGATGTTTAATCGCTTCTTCCCGTCCTGAAGCGGTGATTTCATCGGTAAAATTGGCGTTAATTTCACTAGGATTTAAGGTAGAAGTCAGAGCTTGTTTACGAGGTTGTAATCGTCCGGCTCCCACAAAGGCATTATACCCATAAGCACTCGATTGATTGCGATATTCTTCCTTGATTTTAAAGGCTTCTTGATAATCTTTCAATCCAAAATAAAGGCGGTTTAGCATCTTCAAAATTTGCAGATATAACCAAATTAAATTGACGGTTAAAAGCGTCTTTTTAATTGTCTCTGCTGCCTGTTCTAATTTTTGAATTGCTTCCTTTTTTAATCCCTGCTTTTCTAAAGCCTGGGCTAACACATAGAGGAAAAAACTTTCTAATTGGTCAATCCAGGGATTATCAGGATTTTCCTTTGCTACTAAAATCAGAGTTTCTAGGGCAACATTAGCTAATTCTTTAGCATTTTGCCAATCCTGATCCTGTAAAGCAACATTGGCTAAAAATCCATAATCCTGGGCTAGTGGAATCAGGAAACTATTCCCCAATTTCTGATGTAATTTGCGACCTTTTAAGGCTAGTTCTCGGAGACTTTTCCAATCACTTAAATGAATAAAAACTTCTCCAATTTTATTTAGAAACTTGGCAACTAAATCTTGACGTTGAGCAGTTTCAAACTTTTCTATAGACTGCTGAAGAAAAACACAGGCTTGTTTCCATTCCCGATCACCATTGCGATGACGATGTTGTTCGGCCAAATAACACCAACATAAACCAATATTAAATAATATTAATCCTTCCCATAATAGAGGATTAGAAGCATCTTTAAAACCAGTTGAAATTCCATTAACACCGAGGATTTCTGAGTCTGTTGGTGATTGTTGTTGCCAAAATCTTAAAGCTTGTTGATATTGCTGTAACGCCAGAGTCACCTGTTGATTAACATAAAAATAGCGACCATAAACCCATTTTAACTTAGCTTCCAAAACCGGATCAATGGGAATTTCTCGACTTTTCAGTTCTTGATAAGCCGCTTGTAGTTCGGTTCCTGATTCTGGGCCTAAAATATTAGTTGTGGGTAAAAATCGTTCTGAACCTGCTTCTAAAACCGTTGTAAAAACGGATGAAACTTTTTCCTCTAAAAATTCAATTAATTCATCAGAACTGAGTAAAAATTCATAGGTTGTTGCCCAACTGGTAAAATCAGGAGCATTACGATTGAGTTTTTTCCATAATTTATCATTAATCCATAAAACTAAAGGAAAGGGAAAATTACGAAAGGCTTCCCTAACTAAATTAGCCGAATGCAAAACTTCATCAATCGCCACAACGGATTCTAAACCATAAACCATTAAAACCGAGGGATAATTAGGCTCTAGTAGTTCGGCTTTAATTGAACCATATAGGGTTTGACTCCCAGGAGCTAACTTAAATTCTGTAAAAGTCAGGGAACATTCTTGTTTGAGTTCGGCGACCATTTTTTCCCGCAAACTTTCATAATTACATCGCAACAGCAATAACGAAAAACTGCCTTGCATTTTCGTTATTGCTCTGGCTAAGGTATGAACTTGCTGATGATTATGACTGATCGTATCGTTTACGGGGTAAAGTGCCATTTTTATGAATCTCCTTGATGGGGTGATCATCCGACGCTTGATCTTGATATCGGCTGTTTAACCTTAACTCCCCATCATAACCCAAAGCCCTACCTATTCTAGTGTGACCCGTTCGGTTCTATAACATAAACCATTGTCGTAACATTCAGAAGTGCGTCTTTGTTCTGGGTGAGTTAAGATGGATTTATGATTGGGGCTATACTGTATTGACCCATGACTCAAGGGTTCAACTTTCAAAGGACTAGAACTTATCCCTTCTGGGCTGGCAAAACCGGAGCCAGCATTGAGTACACCCGCTAAGGATAATAACAGGATCAAAGTGTATTTTTTTCTAGGATTGGTCAACATAGTATTTAGCTCCTAATTGATTTCTAAGTTAGTGATTGATGGCTTAATCTAGGGAAAGGCAGGGTATAATGAATATTAACTTCATATTTAGACTGACCGATTGATTCAGTCTGTTCCCTGGGGTTGAAATTTGCTGGTGACTCTTTAATTATCTAAAATCCACGACGGCTTTATGCTAGATTGGTATGACAGTTTAATTCTCAGTTGATTCCAAAGGGTTTGAGATTAAGATGGTTGGGGGAGTCTCAAGTGTCTGGTCTGTCTAGTCAACCCTTCAACCTGTTGTTATGGGAGATCGGGGGCGGGACTTTCTGCTAAGATGGTTGGGGGAGTCTCAAGTGTCTGGTCTGTCTAGTCAACCCTTCAACCTGTTGTTATGGGAGATCGGGGGCGGGACTTTCTGCAAGGGGTATAACACTTTGGCAACTGACACAAGGGCTGAAGATTTAAAATCAACTACTCCATTCTATTCCAAGGGTTTCAAGGCTTAAATCTTTTTAGGTCGATGGGTTTTGGACTTTTGGTAGAGTGCTACAATATCAATATAGCAAATTCTGGTTAATTTATCATAAATTTGATGTTTAATTCTAATACTCTTAGTCTAGCTTTATTGAGTGGAAAAGGGGGTGTGGGAAAGACCACCCTTTCCTGTGGGTTTGCCCTCAATTGGGCGAAACAGTTTCCCAATGAACAAATTTTACTGATTTCTACTGATCCCGCCCATTCCTTGGGGGATGTCTTACAAATTCCCGTGACTGATGAAGCTGAATTTATTAAAAATTTCCCTAATTTAAAAGTTAGAGCTATAGAATCAGAAACCTTATTAACAGCGTTTAAAACTCGCTATGGTGCGGTTTTAGAATTATTAGTAGAACGGGGTAGTTTTGTCGAAGGGGAAGATTTAACCCCGGTTTGGGATTTAGACTGGCCGGGAATTGATGAATTAATGGGATTATTAGAAATTCAACGGTTATTTCATGACCAAGTTGTGGATCGAGTTGTGGTCGATATGGCTCCCAGTGGTCATGCGTTAAACCTTTTAGAATTAATGAATTTTTTAGATAGTTTATTAGCATCTTTAACCCTATTTCAAGAAAAACACCGCACCATTAGTCAATCTTTTACCGGACGTTATCAATCAGATCAAGCGGATGTTTTTTTAGAAGAAATGCAGGAAGAACTAGCTTCTGGAAGATCTCGACTTCAAGATCAAGAAAAAACCGCTTGTTTTGTGGTAGCTATTCCTGAACCCATGAGTTGGTTAGAAACCCAACGTTTTTTAGAGGCTCTCCAAGGTTTAAAGATTCCCGTTGGGGGTTTATTAATTAATCATATTGTTTCCCAAAGTCAAAATTTAGATCGGCATCAGGAACAGCAGAAACTTCTCAAACAATTTCAGGATATTTCAGGAAATAATCCTATTTTTACTATTCCCGAACTTTCAACAGAACCCTTGGGAACTATAGCCTTAGAAACCCTATTTTCCCAACTTCAACCTTTAATAATATCGGCAGATTTAGAGGAGCAAACTTTTATTCCTTCTCAACCCTTAGAATTTTCTACCACCCAAGCCAAATTGAGTGATTTTATCAAAGAAAATAGACGGTTAATTATTGTTGGTGGCAAAGGTGGTGTGGGTAAAACAACTGTTGCCGCTGCTATAGGTTGGGAAATAGCTAGGCGTTATTCTGAGAAAAAAATTCAGATGGTTTCTATTGATCCAGCCCATTCTTTAGGAGATGCTTTTGGGTTAAAATTAAGCCATGAAGCTATGGCAATTACTCCTAATTTATTCGGTCAAGAAATAGACGCTGATCAGGTTTTAAATCAGTTTAGAGAAGACTATCTTTGGGAACTGGCAGAAATGATGAGTGGCGAGAAAGATGATCCTAATGCTATGCTTAAATTAGCTTATGGACCGGAGGCTTGGCGGCGAATTGTTTCCCAATCCTTACCTGGAATTGATGAAATGTTATCCTTAGTAGAAGTGATGGATTTATTAGAAAGTCATGAACTGGATTTAATTATTTTAGATACGGCTCCTACGGGTCATTTATTACGATTTTTAGAAATGCCAACGGCGATGAGTGAATGGTTAGCGTGGATTTTTAAACTGTGGATTAAATATCAGAATGTGTTAGGAAGAACTGAATTTATGGGACGTTTAAGGAATTTACGTCAACGGGTTGTTAAAGCTCAGAAAAAACTGCAAGATCCTAATTATACTGAATTTATTGGTGTGATTCAAGGACAAGTTGCGATTGTAGCAGAAGCAAAAAGGTTAACGGAATCTTTAATAGAAAAGGGTATTAATCAACGCTATATTGTGCAGAATCGGTTTGAAATAGGACAGGAATTAGTAACTGATCAATTTCCCGATCAAACCTTAATTATTTTACCAAATCTTTCCCGTTCTGTTGAACCGATTGTTAGAATCAAAGAAGCAGCTAAAATCCTATTTAATGATTAAATTCCATACTAATAGTAAACTAATTTTCTGTTCCCCATCACCCATTCTTTATTGCCAGTCTGGAGAATGTAAGCGTTTTAACTGTTCTAAATGTCGAGTAAAATAGCAAGTATCTAAACGGCTATAATTAAAATGTTCAGCGTTAATAATACTAATCGCCCAAGCCCAGATATGAGCCGTTTCAGTTAACTCTTGAATCAGGCTTTTTTCTGGTTCTATTAAGGGGTTAATTTCTTCATAACCGAGTATAAAAGCCTCACGAACTTTTTTACTGAGTCCTGACTGTAACGATACTTGTAAAAACTTAGCAATATCAAAAGAGCGCCACCCATATCCACATTGATCAAAGTCAAATAGGGTAATTTGATCATCGGTGGTGAAATGAGCATTCCCACTATGGGGATCACCCCAACAAATCCCCCATAAGGGAGGAATTTTAGGTAATTTTTGTAATTGAGTTTTCAGTTGAAACACAACTTCTACTAAGTAGTTTAAATCCTTGGGTCGATTGTTTAAATAGGGTGCGATCGCCACTAATGAACTCTCTAATAAATAATCTAAGGTTAAAGGTTGACGTTGAACAGATGGTCTAAAATTTAAAGAAACTTGATGAATTTTAGCAACGGTTTCACCTAATTTTAAACTTTGGCTAACATTCAAATCTCCGATCGCAATTTGACCCGGAGCATTGACAAATAACACCGCATATCGTTTTCCTTCAGGAGCATTAATTTCAAAAAATAATTGTCCATTTTTTGTCCTGATCGGATAAGCAACGGGAAGTTGATATTCATGCAAAAAATCCAGCAATTCTACCTCAAAATTAATTTCATCTTGACAGCGCCAATGTTGATGGGAAATTCTCAAAAAATAGCGCGTAGTTTGAGTTTTTACCGAATAAACATCACTTAATCCTCGATGCCAAAATTTACATTTTTCGACGGTATCAATCGGATAGTGATTTAAAATTTGAGTGATTAATGCTCTGACATCTAGGGTTGAGCAACTAATCGGAAAAATATCGTACTGATTATTAATTCCAGACTCATTCTGCTTAAGAGTAGGTTGGTTTAAAAGCATCATATTAGTTTTAGGGTGATGGGGAATTTTCCTGATCTGTAGGATAGAGGATGAGGATGAGGATGAGGATTAAACAACCCAATGGTTAACGATTCCGCTTTCCCCACCGGACAACCTACGGCTTGGATAGACTAGAGATTTGTTATTCAGTATGATTCAAAATCAGGAAAATAAAATATTTTTTATTCAGAGTTTAAAAATTTTTACTAATTTAATAAAAGTCAATATTATTTAAACTTTCTTTACTGATTTATCGGTTTAAATTGCTTATTTTTTGAGTCTAGGAAGTATGTTTATAAGCTCATCTAAAATCATAGTTTGTCAAGAATTTCAGTTCATTTAGATACAAAATTAAAGGTTTGGTGATGCGTGCAGTTTCGCCTTACGCACCTCACAAATAGTTTAGGGATAGAGAGTCTAACGCAACTCCCAACAGATGGACAATATAGGGAACTCCCGAACCCTTACGAATTTGCTTGGCGTGGAGTTCGGTGGCGTAAACCAGGGCGGTGGTAAATTTGTCTGAAAGCATAATAAGAATTTTGTTATTAATCTTAAAATATATCAAATTGATTCATTTAATGGTTTAATGTTAGAAGCTTAAACTATTAAAGATTTAATCATAAATGGATCGATTTCGTGTAGAAGTTATTGCTAAAACTCCTTTTCCTCAGCAAGTTATTTATGCGGCAATGCACCAAGATTATAGCGATCAGTTTGTTGTCGCGGAACGAGAATCTTGGCCGTCTGAAGAAAAAGCTGGGGAGGTGATTGTCAAGCGTCTATTAGCAGGAGAACGGGGACATTATGGGCCCTTAGAACACTGTCAAATTGTCTTGGGTTGTGGTTATTTTCCCCATAGTGTTATGCAGCAAGCTAGAACTCACAGGGTAGGTATTAGTTTTGACGTTCAGTCCTACCGTTATACTTCGGGGAAAGTATTAGCAATAGCTGAGGGTAAAGGTAATATTGAAGATGCTTTTTATTTAAGACCTGTGGGAAATTATAGCGATCGCCAAGGCAAAAAATACTACTATTCTCCTGAACAACGTCAACAGGATTTAAACTGGTGTTTAGAAGCCGCAAAACGCTATAAAATTGATATTGATAATGGAATGTCTGAAGAACACGCCCGGGGAAAAGTTCCCTTTGATTATCGTCAACATTTTGTGGTTAGTTTTACTTTAAGGGCATTATTACATTTTCTGGATTTACGGTTTAAAAAAGATGCCCAGTTAGAAATTCAAAAACTCTGTGATTTAATTTGGCCTCATGTTGAAGAATGGGTTCCAGAAATTGCTAAATGGTATCAACAAACTCGACTCGGAAAAGCTCGACTAGCACCGTAATTCAGTCATCAGTTATTAGTTATTACCCATTACCAATCACTGATTTAAGCGAATTACGCAGATTAAAATCCGTGAAATCCGTGAAATCCTCTTAAATCTGTGATCCCTATTCCCTTTAAATATGAAATTAAACATTTTAAAACTGAATGAAACCGCAATTTTACCTCAATATGCTCATATTGGGGATGCGGGATTGGATTTATTTGCGATCGCTAATACCACAATTTCCCCAGGAGAAAGTCAATTAATTCCCACCGGAATTGCAATTGAATTACCCCCAGGAACAGAAGCCCAAATTAGACCTAGAAGTGGTTTAGCCTTAAAACATCAAATCACAGTTCTGAATACCCCCGGAACCATTGACGAGGGATATCGGGGAGAAATCGGAATAATTTTGATTAATCATGGCAAAACATCCTTTAATATTACAAAAGGCATGAAAATTGCTCAAATGGTGATCGCCACCGTTTTACGGGTAGAGATTCAAGAAGTTCAACAGTTAAGTGATACCAAAAGAAGCGATAATGGATTTGGGTCTACGGGATTAATCTCCAGAAAACCCCACTAATTTCTATTATTTTATTAGCATGGAAGACTTACCAGAAAACTATAAACCGCCCCTGCGACCGACTTGGGATGAGTATTTTATGATGATGGCTAAATTGGTGGCTACGCGCTCCACCTGTTTAGTCTTTCCCGTGGGTGCAGTAATTGTCAAAGACCGACAAATGCTGGCTACGGGTTATAACGGATCGCCTTCTGGTTCCATTCACTGTACCACCCAAGGCTATTGTTATCCGGGGTTAAGCACCTGTGATACCAGTTCGGTGTTACCTTCCCGGGCGGTTCACGCAGAAGCAAATGCGATCGCACAGGCGGCAAAACATGGAATTTGTTGTAATGGGGGAAGTATTTATGTTACCTTAGAACCTTGTATTTCCTGTTTAAAATTAATTATTTCTACAGGAATTAAGGAAGTCTTTTATGAGACTGTTTTTAATTCTGGAGACAAGGCGATGGTAAGAGATTTATATATTAATGATGGCTTAGTCACCTTAAAACAGATACATCTTTCTGAAGAAATTACTCAAAAAGGGGCATCATTTTTATTAAATCCGACATCGGTTTTGGGAATGGTTAAAGGAGGAAATTAAATCATGGATTTAAAAAATGGTTAAACTTGAACATCGGAGGAGCTAAATATTGTGAGACTGGTGATTTTAGGTGGCCCAGGAGCAGGAAAGGGAACTCAAGCCAAACTGTTATGTAGTGATTTGGGTATTCCTTGCTTAGATATGGGTCAGATTTTGAGACAAAGGATCATTTCTGATACGGAATTGGGTCAACAAGCTAAACCCTATGTAGAAAAAGGCGAGTTAGTCCCAGACGAAATTATGATTCAATTTGTCCGTCAACAATTGTTAGAACCTGCGGTGGCGAAGGGTTGGCTTTTAGACGGTTATCCCCGTACCTCATTTCAGGCGGAAGAATTGGATTTTTTATTAGAAGATTTAGAACAACAGTTAAATTGGGCGATTTATTTTAATGTACCAGAAATGGTATTAAAAAAGCGTTCTTTAGCGCGTTCAAGGGCTGATGATCAACTGGGAATTATTGAACGTCGTATTGAGTTATTTTATCAACGTACAGTTCCCATTTTAGAATATTATGAACTCACCAATCGTCTTTTAGATATTAATGGGGAGCAATCTCCAGAACAAATTTATCAAGAGATTTGTCAACGTCTCAATTAATATAATACAGCCCTAAAGGGCTTACTACAATTACTTTTAATTAATTATGTGGAAACGTCCTGATCATAGAGAACCAAATCAACTTCGTCCTGTAAGTTTTGAACGGAATTTTACTCGTTTTTCCCCTGGTTCTGTGTTAGCAAAAAGTGGGGATACAAAAGTATTATGTACCGTTAGTATTGAGCCGGGAGTACCCAAATTTTTACAGAATACAGGACAGGGATGGTTAACCGCAGAATATCGAATGTTACCTGGGGCAACACCCCAACGTCAACCGAGAGAATTGTTAAAATTATCAGGAAGAACTCAAGAAATTCAACGATTAATTGGACGTAGTTTAAGGGCTGCGGTGGATTTAAAAGCATTAGGAGAATTTACCATTACGGTTGATACCGATGTAATTCAAGCGGATGCAGGAACGCGAACTACGGCTATTACCGGGGGGTTTGTGGCGCTAGTTGATGCCTTAAATACATTAGTTGAAAAAGGACAACTGCAACAATTACCCATCTGTCATCAAATTGCTGCGATTTCTGTGGGACTATTAGAAGGAGAACCCTATTTAGATTTGAATTATCCCGAAGATGTGGCCGCCGATATTGATTTTAATTTGGTAATGACCGAAGAATTAGAAATTATTGAAATCCAAGGTACTGCGGAATCTGGTAGTTTTAATCGAGAAAAACTCAATAAAATTTTGGATTTTGCTGAACTAGGAATTAAAGAATTATTAGAGGCTCAACGCCGAATATTAGGAGAGTTTATTCTCCTAAAAAGTGGGGAATCATAAATAATAAAAAGTACATTCTTTTTTTCTATTACCTATTACCTATTACCTATTCCCTGTTCCCTATTCCCTAAAAATCATCTAATAAAGAACCTAAACGTTTAAGTAAAGGATCAACTTCTGCCATCGCTTCTTGGGAAACGGGTTCTGGTTCTGGTTGGGGAGGTTTTGACTCCATGATGATCACAGGTTGAGATTTAACCGTTTCTAAACCTGTGGCAATTTCAGTTAATTTTTGGTTAATTGATGTTTGTAATTGCGTCACTTGTTGGGTTAACTGATGGAATTGAGTCTCCAATTTTTCTATCTTAGTTCCATCGTCAGCTAGTACCTTTTTTTCTAAATCTGTTAATTTATTTTTAATTTCGAATAACCGTTCTTCAAGGGGCTGTAAATTCGGTAAAATAGGTAAAACTTGAGGTGAATTAGGGTTAGGAGTCTCCGACGCTAGTGGTGGGGATGTGGGTTCGGATTTAGATAATAATAGGAATTGCCACAGAGCTTGTTTACAAAGATTGCTAAACGTTTGATACTTTGCCTGGGATAATTCCTGTTCAATGGCATCTAATAATGTCTGATCTGCGGCATCTTCCGTGAATGTTACCGACTGAGTTTGTTTGCGATTTGGCCACAGCATAATATAAATCCAGACCTACAGTTATCCCATTATTGAGTTTGGAGCCTGGAAAATTTTGATCCAAACAATAATTAACCAGAATCACCCTTTGTTAGTGTATCAGAATTGGGATGCCCCAGAACCAAAATTAAACCCGCCCTTGCCCAGTGAAACTGAGTTCAGGACGGGTTGAACTAAGAAAATTAACGTCGGGCTAACTGAGCTTCACCGTAGACATACTGTCCTAAAGCATTAGCTTTACGCGAAGGTTGAACTAAATAAGCTTTCAGACCTGCCTTTTTGAGCAGAGGTTGTAGATCTTCCCAGAAAAATTCACCACCGCCTCCGGTCACGACCACATCCGTTACCCGTTCAGGTAACCATTTAACAACGAGATCGCATAAATCCCGGGCAAACTTTTGCCGTAATTCCGGCACAATATCATCTAAGTTAAAAGGTTGAACGGCTCCACGAGGACGATATAACCGTTCTCCGGCGGGTTTATGAACAGCTTCAAGTAAGTAAAGAGACTGACTATCGGCACCTTCAATTTTACTCGCCACTTCTTCATAGAATTTACCCATAGCAAAGGTTTCACTTTTGGAAACCCCCCTGGCAAAACGGAAGCGATCAACAGTTAAGAAATCGGTAGTTTGATGACCGACATCCACAATCGCCACAGAGAGATCAGCAAAATTGGGAACTCCTTGGCCGCCTTGAGCTTCCAGCCAAATCAAGCTGCCATAGCCTTCAGGCATGATCCGAACCGTATTAACATTAACGGAGACCTTTTCGCCCCGATAGAGCATATCGTGGGTGCCACAGAGTAACCGAGTGATGTGTTCCTTCTCTTGCTCAAATTGTGATTGAGAATAGAAAGGCAGTCCCAGAACAACATCAATGTCGCCTTGTAGTTTGAAGTAGCCGATACAAGCAAAAAGTTTAATTAAAGCATCATCAACTTTAGAAGGGGAATCGGAACCATCTTTGAACAAACTGGCTCCAAAGTCAGCCGCGAGTTGACCCACGGCATAACCCATGCCCTGATATTCCACCCAAATATCCAGAAGCGGATCGGTATTTTTCGACTCAAAGCCACCGCCTCTAGCGGTATCCACCGTCAGTGCTTTGATATTGGAAGGAATAAAAACGACTTCATTCGGGTTACGACTGGTGGAAGCCTTTGTCGATGTCCGTCCTAAATCAATACTTAAAATCGTTTTTTTGCCTGCTGTCGGCGTTTGCCGATTCAGCATTGCAGCCGCTGCGGCTGCGGCGACTGGTTGTCCGGGCTGTCTGTTACCACCTTCTTGCATCGGAATATGTTACCTCACGGAGATTCAAAATATATAATGCCTTATCTGTTGCCAATTTTACCTACTTTCAAGAAACCGACAACAAACAATCAGTAAAATCTGGGATTTTGGGTTCTCTTTGGAGAGAACTACAGCAGCAACCGAGTCTGCTAAACCCTGTAATCATTATAGCTACTGGGTTGTACTCAATTGAAAACCAAGTTAATGATCGAAAATAACAACTTTTGAGTTTTCTGATCAAATTGAGGTCTTACCGGAAGTCTTGTTGAAAACCGGATGGACGCACCCATTGTCTGATTCTATGGCATCCCTAGCTATTACCACAATTTTAAGGAAGTCAGTTGCCTGATACTGAAATATTACGTTAAATTTAGTTAAGATTATGAATAACAAAAAGCGATCGCAAATTCTATATTCCACACCATAGGGCAACGCAATTTATGAAAACATCCTGGAAAACCATACTGCTTTGGACTTTACCTGCCTTAGTCATCGGGTTTTTTGTCTGGCAAGGAGCTTTTGCCACAGCCCCCGCAGAATTCGGCAAAAACACCGCCAGCACCCGCATGAGCTATGGTCGTTTCTTAGACTATCTGAATGCGGGTCGTGTCACCAGTGTAGAACTCTATGATGGCGGACGCACGGCCATTGTCGATGCGGTCGATCCCCAACTCGATAACCGAGTTCAAAGACTGCGGGTGGACTTACCCAATAACGCCCCAGAATTGATCGCCCGGTTAAGAGAGTCCCAAATTAGTTTTGATACCCACCCCCCTCGCAATGATGGCGCCCTCTGGGGACTATTGGGAAATCTGATCTTCCCGATTTTACTAATTGCAGGTCTATTCTTTTTATTCCGTCGCTCCAATAACGTTCCCGGTGGCCCCGGTCAAGCCATGAACTTTGGCAAGTCCAAGGCTAAATTTCAAATGGACGCTAAAACCGGAGTTTTATTTGATGATGTGGCTGGGGTAGAAGAAGCCAAAGAAGAATTACAAGAAGTCGTTACTTTCCTGAAAAAACCCGAAAGGTTTACCGCAGTCGGGGCTAGAATTCCCAAAGGGGTATTATTAGTTGGCCCTCCAGGGACGGGTAAAACTTTATTAGCTAAAGCGATCGCCGGGGAAGCCGGAGTTCCCTTTTTCAGTATCTCCGGTTCGGAATTTGTGGAAATGTTTGTGGGTGTGGGCGCGTCCCGTGTCCGTGACCTATTCAAAAAAGCCAAAGAAACCGCCCCTTGTATCGTCTTTATTGATGAAATTGACGCCGTTGGTCGTCAACGGGGTGCAGGTATTGGCGGGGGAAATGACGAACGGGAACAAACCCTGAACCAATTATTAACGGAAATGGACGGGTTTGAGGGCAATACCGGAATTATTATTATTGCCGCCACTAACCGCCCTGATGTTCTCGACTCCGCCCTCTTACGTCCGGGTCGGTTTGACCGCCAAATTACCGTGGACGCGCCGGATATTAAGGGCCGTTTAGCGGTATTGGAAGTTCACGCCCGCAATAAGAAAATTTCCGAGGAAGTTTCCTTAGAAGCGATTGCCCGTCGGACGCCTGGGTTTACCGGGGCTGACTTAGCCAACCTGCTCAACGAAGCCGCAATTTTAACCGCCCGCCGTCGCAAAGAAGGCATGACCATGATCGAAATTGATGATGCGGTGGATCGGGTAATTGCCGGGATGGAAGGAACCCCCTTAATTGATGGCAAGAGCAAACGATTAATTGCTTACCACGAAGTCGGTCATGCGATCGTTGGAACCCTAATCAAAGAACATGATCCGGTGCAGAAAGTCACGTTAATTCCCCGGGGTCAAGCCCAGGGTTTAACTTGGTTTATGCCCGATGAAGATCAAGGCTTGATTTCCCGTTCCCAAATCCTAGCCCGGATTACTGGGGCCTTGGGCGGTCGGGCGGCTGAAGATATCATTTTTGGTGATTCGGAAGTTACAACGGGCGCTGGAGGCGATTTACAGCAGGTTGCGGGCATGGCACGGCAGATGGTAACTCGTTACGGAATGTCGGATTTGGGGCCATTGTCCTTAGAATCTCAACAGGAAGTTTTCTTAGGTCGGGACTTTGCCACTCGCACGGAATATTCTAATGAAATCGCCTCTCGCATTGATAGTCAAATTCGTACTATTGCCGAACATTGTTATCAGCGAGCCTGTCAAATTATTCAGGAAAACCGAGCAGTAATTGATCGGTTAGTGGATCTTTTGATTGAAAAAGAAAGCATCGACGGCGATGAATTTCGGCAAATTGTGTCTGAGTACACAGAAGTTCCTGAAAAAGAACGGTTTGCGGCTGTGATTTAATCTCAATTTCAGTCACAATTAACTTAAAATTAACGAGGGTTAAGCTATGCTTTACCCTTGTTTTTTATCACCCGTAGTAAGCCCTTCAGGGCTGTCTTTCACAAGGCGTGAACAATCTTGTAAGGGCTTTCTGTTTCTGAGGCGTGAACGCCTCACTACAATTTTAGGAGAGATAAAGGATGATTACTCAAACAGAATATCGGCAACGACGGGAACAATTAATGGCAAATATTAAGCAGGGAACTGCCATTTTCAGAAGTGCGCCCATGGCAGTTATGCACAATGATGTGGAATATAATTTTCGCCAAGATAGTGATTTTTTCTATTTAACTGGGTTTAATGAAGCCAATGCCGTTGCTGTTTTTGCCCCTCACCATGAAGAACATAAATTTGTTTTATTTGTGCAACCGCAAGACCCAGTAAAAGAAACTTGGTCAGGGTATATTACGGGGGTAGAAAAAGCCAAAGAACTTTATGGGGCGGATGAGGTTTATCCTATTAATGAATTAGATGAAAAGTTACCCCAATATTTACAAAAAGCCGACCGGATTTATTATCGCTTAGGACGGGATGAAAAATTCAATGAAAAGATTTTAAAACATTGGCAAAAACTATTAAGAGTTTATCCTAAACATGGTACAGGGCCGATTGCTATTGAGGATGTTTGTAATATATTACATCCTATCCGTTTAATTAAAAGCGAAACGGAATTAGAGTTAATGCGGAAAGCTATAGAAATTTCTGTGAAAGCTCATAATCATGCTAGGGAATTTGCTCAACCCGGACGTTATGAGTATGAAATTCAAGCAGAAATCGAACATATTTTTGGTTTAAATGGGGGAACAGTTGCCTATCCTTCGATTGTGGCATCGGGGAAAAATGCTTGTATTTTGCATTATGTGGAAAACAATTGTCAAATACAAAATAATGATTTACTATTAATTGATGCGGGATGTTGTTGTCAATATTATAATGGAGATATCACCAGAACTTTTCCAGTTGGGGGTAAGTTTACACCAGAACAAAAAATTATTTATCAACTGGTTTTAAAAGCCCAATTAGCCGCTATTGAACAAGTTAAACCCGGAAATCCTTATAAAAATATTCACGATACTGCGGTGCGGGTATTGGTGGAAGGTTTAATGGATTTAGAGTTATTAGTTGGAGATATTGAGGAAATTATTAAGGAAGAAAAATATAAACCTTTTTATATGCACAGAACTGGACATTGGTTAGGTTTAGATGTGCATGATGTGGGGGTATATCAATGGGGTGAAAATCCTCAACCATTGCAACCTGGAAATATATTAACAGTTGAACCGGGTATCTATATTTCTCCTAATATTAAACTCGTTGAAGGACAACCGGAAATTCCCGAATGTTGGCACGGAATTGGGGTAAGAATTGAGGATGATGTCTTAGTAACTTCTGGGGGGTATGAAGTATTAAGTGCAGGAGTTCCTAAGTCTGTGGAAGCGATGGAAAGATAATTCAACCCTATCCATAGGGAAAATTTTTTAAACAGTTATCAGTTATCAGTTGAGTCAGTTTAATCATTATTAGAACACTCGAACAATCAATTAATATTACCCATTACTCATTACCCATTACCCATTACCTTCAATAATACTCTACTCAAAAACCACAACTCTTAATTCATTATGACCCATATCTTGATTTTATCTTCTTCTTTGGGGGCTGGACATAATAGTGCCGCACAAGCATTAAATCAGGCTTTTTCCCAGTTTCCAGATGTTACGGTCACGGTAGAAGATGCCTTAGAGTATGCCAGTTCTATTTATCGTAATGCCGTTACCAGTATTTATAAACAATTGAGCGAAAAAGCACCCCAAATTTATCGCGCCTATTATGAAGGGACAGATGTAGAAGATTTAGAACGTTCTTTAGAATTAAATATTGTTACGGCTAAACTAGAGCGGGTTTTTTTTAGAAAACTACGGCATTTGATTGAAGAAATTAATCCCGATGCTATTGTTTGTGTTCAGCAAATTCCTAGCCGTTTATTGCAACTATTAGAAGAAGAAGAACGGATTTCAAAACCCCATTATGTGGTAATTACAGATGTAATTGCTCATAGTAGTTGGATTAATAAAGAAGTCGATGGTTATTATCTACCCAATGATTTAACAACGGATTTTCTGATTAAACGAGGAGTTGACCCGGCTATTCTTCATGTTACAGGAATCCCGATTAAACTTGAAGTATTAGAAGCTAAATCTCAAGTTGAAATTCGAGAACGTTATCAACTCAAAACCGACAAACCTGTAGTTACAATATTTGGCGGGGGATTACATTATAAACGGGTACGTTTGATGGTTTCTCAACTGATGAATACCTCAGAAGTTGGCACTATAATTGTAGCCGCGGGACGGAATGAACAACTCTTAGATTCCTTAACAGAATTAAACTCTACCCCAGAAACGGAACTCCTAAAATTAGGATTAGTTGATTATGTTGATGATTTACTCGTAGCGAGTGATTTAGTAATTACGAAAGCGGGGGGATTAATTGTTAGTGAAGTTTTAGCACGAGGTAAACCGATGATTATTGTAGACCCATTTCCAGGTCAAGAAGAATGGAATGCTGATTTAATCGTAGCGGCGGGGGCGGGAGTGCAGTTAAGATTGCCAGAAATGGTTGCCCATTGTGTAAAGTTTCTGTTAAACCACTCAGAAAGATTATCCCAAATGCAAGCATCCGCTTTAGAATTAGGAGAACCCCGGGCGGCTCTGAATATTGCTGAGAATATTTTATCACAAATTACAATAGGCAATAGGCAATAGGCAATAGGCAATAGGCAATAGGCAATAGTTTTTAGGTGCAAAGGGAGATTGAATTTTGACTAATAACAGTAACTTTTTATGGGGCGTTGCCACATCGGGTTATCAAAGTGAAGGAGGTTATAATGGTGTGGGACAACCTCAAAATAACTGGTCAGAAAGTGAACAAAAAGGCAAAGTAATGAGGACTGGAAACGCTTCTGAATTTTGGACGCGCTACCCGGAAGATTTTTCTAATTGTCAAAAATTAGGGTTAAATTCCTTTCGCTTAGGGTTAGAATGGAGTCGGATTCAACCGATAACAACCGCCGAAATTTCTCCCGCCCCCCATTATGATTTTAAGGTCTTAGATGACTATGCCGAACGCATTGCCACCTGTCGTCAATATGGCTTAGAACCTATTATTACCTTACATCATTTTACCCATCCCGCCTGGTTAGGAATAGATGCTTGGTTATCCGCAGAAACCATTGATTGTTTTATTGATTATGTAACCGTAACTGTTACCCATATTAATCGACGTTTAACCGATTATCATCAACAACCGCCAATTCATTGGTATATTACTATTAATGAACCGAATATTTTAGTTTTAAATACCTATTTAAGTGGTCAATTTCCCGCCGGAAATTTTACCGGAATTAAGGCGGTTTGGCGAGCTTATAATCATTTATTAGCTGCTCATATTCGAGCTTATAATTCTATCCATGATATTTATGAAAAATATGGTTGGAACAAACCTATGGTGACTTTAAATACCTATTGTAGTGATTTATATTGGTCAGAAAAAGTAATTTGGGATTTGTTGGGCGCACAGGAAAAAGAAATAAAACCCAAGGAAATCAGAGATTATGCTTATGCTCAAGCTAAACATTTAGAAACCTCTTTGCGTCGAGCTTCTTTACCCTTTCAAAAAGATATTCCCTATCAATTGGGACGGTTAACTCGTTGGACGGGAAATTGGGTTGGTCATCGAACTTTTGATCTTAAACATTTAGACTATTATTGGCAAGAATTAATGTTATCTCCTCGACCAAAGGTTTATGATTATCTAGCAATTGATTATTATGATCCTTTTATTGCCCATACCTTCCGTTTACCGTCTTTTTCTGATTTTGAATTTAAAACTAAAGGGTTAAGAAATTGGTTAATGACCGGAATTACGAGTAAATGGTGGGACTGGCGAGCGCTCCCAGAAGGATTATCTTTTTTCTGTAAATATTATGCTCAGGAATATAACCTTCCAATTTTAATTGCTGAAAATGGCATGGCGTTACGTCGAAAACCGGATAATAGTATCGCCACTCATCGCACTGACCAACTGCATCGCAGCCAATTTTTAGAAGCTCATGTTCGTCAAATTCAACAGTTATTAAAGGAAAATATTCCGATTTTGGGTTATATGCACTGGTCATTAACTGATAATTATGAATGGGGGTCTTATACGCCCAGGTTTGGGTTATTTAGTATTAATTTTAATCGGGGAACAGAAAGGGAAGTTGAGGATCATTTAGGCGATCGCCCTTCGGAAACTTATGCTAAACTAATTAGAGAGATAAAATACTAATAATTAGGGTAATTAGTATTTTATCTTTGTTTCAATTCGCAATCCCCATTGCTGAGGATTGTTAGCTAAATCATCCCCACCACCAACACCCTGAGCGATGTTTCAATTCGCAATCCCCATTACTGAGGATTGTTATATAGCTTCGTAAGCTATTTTGCGTATCTCTAATGAAGTTTCAATTCGCAATCCCCATTACTGAGGATTGTTATCTTCTGATTTTTTTCTTGTAATTCAGCTATTTGATTGCTGAGTTTCAATTCGCAATCCCCATTACTGAGGATTGTTATTGAGTAGACAGAAAGGTAATGAGCAGACAGAAAGGTGTTTCAATTCGCAATCCCCATTACTGAGGATTGTTATCCAGTAACGGGGGGACGGCATTCCCGATTATTTGTTGTTTCAATTCGCAATCCCCATTACTGAGGATTGTTATTCAGGGAGACGAGCCAAAATAACGGGAGCATTATGTTTCAATTCGCAATCCCCATTACTGAGGATTGTTATAAGGATGGATACGCATCCGCACTAAAAGAACTCTGTTTCAATTCGCAATCCCCATTACTGAGGATTGTTATAGCAGGCTGCCGAAACCCCTGTGATGTTTAATTTTCAAGGTGCAATTTCGTGAACCTAGGTTGATCATAGCAAATATTTCTATTTTTTGTCAACTTTGTATTAAAAAAAAATCCTTGAACCGCCTTCAAGTCAAGGCTTAGACAAATTTCGTCAACCTATTTTCACAAAAACAGCCAGAACTCTTACAGAATAAGGGTTCTGGCATAAACGCCCCAAAACAGCTATAGGTTAGCGCGATTCCCTCAAAGTTACACCGTCCGGCACATCCCCCAGATTAATCTCGTAATCGTTAATACTTCGAGGGATATCCGTATTTTTTTCAACTGACAGCAAATCAAACAACTTATGGGATGGATAATTACCCCATTTGCTATCATGGGTAAAAATATACAACCCTTGACAATTCATTGAGGAACGTGCAGAACTCCGATCAAATTCCCAACAATTTAATAATGATTCCCAGAACAATTTGAGATCATCACTGGAAACCTTACCACCCAAACCAGGGTTATAATGAATTTCAATCTTAAACAATCCATAAGGAATTAACTCCTTCCGTCCCATAGTTTTATTGTCTTTTTTCTCCTTAGCTTCCGTCGCCGCACACCGGGTAATAGTAGCAGAAATAGGCAAAACTGGATCATAAGAGCGCCCCCAAGAAATTTGTAAGGGGCCCCAAACTTGACCCGCATTTAAACCCGTAGAAAGCACCGCCCCAAACATCCGAATATCATAGAAGTTTTCAATCATCCAATTCCGAGCTTTTTCCTGTTGCTCAGAGGTTGATTCCTTTTTCTTAACCTCAATTTTTAACTCCGAATAAGCTTTCTCAATCTTCTCATTCAAGACGCTGCCTTCTTCGACAAAAATTTTATAATTTGCCTCTCCCTTTTTCGTAAGTCCCACATAGTTGCGAACTTTACGCTTCATGCAGGCATCACTAATTAAACCATGTCGGGTTTCTGGGTCAATTCGGGGTTGATTTCCTGCATCTGGGTCGCCGTTAGGATTACCGTCCAGACAATCAACTAACAGAATCGCATCGTGTTTTTTAGCAGGATCAAAGTGTAACATAATCTATTCTTCCTCGTTATTGTTAGGATCTTGATCTTTGTTTTTGTCAGCTTTTTTGGTGAAAAATTCAGCCCGTTTTTTAGCAAATCCCACAAAAAATAAGGATTGCTGACGGAGGGTAAAATTGTCGGGTAAGTCTTCGGGAGAAACAGTTTTGAACTCCTCATCTAATAGATGTTTGATGTACCCAGTCCCTTCTTCCAAAAGGTGATGAGCATAACACCCTTGATAAAGTCGTCCGAAAACTTGAGAGGGAGTTGTAGAAAGTGTTTTCAAAGAACGGGTAACATTAGTGTCTTCCTTGGTCTGTTTTCGCGCTTTCATTTGTGCCATGTGCATCAGGAAAGTTATTCGTCCTAACTGATAGGCAATCAGATCATTTGGGTCATTCATATTGGGATATTTGGTATAGAAAAATAAAGCTTTTGCCCGGTCAAAAGATTCAAAAGTATCCTGTTCCGCACAGATTCTATCAATCACTTTCTTTGCATAAATTTGAGGGAGTTCTTTCCCTAATAATGCAAATTGAATCAGGGCGGTATCAACAACTTCCGTATGTTCTTTATTGGTATCAAAGAACGCAGCCTTACGGAAAACCCAGATCGGTTTTGTCCAGTTATCAAACCACTGTTGGAGTTGACAAAACTGTTCGACATTATCGGCAATTGCATCCGGGGAAATTGAGTCAATTCTGTTGATAGCAACCCGCCCCATATTCCCTTTGAGAATCCCCAGATAGAATTTGCTGGAATAAGGGCGAGTATCCAAACTTTTTCCGGTATTAATACCTTGAATTAACCCCTTTAAACGGCAGGCGGAAACATCTTGCCAAAACTCAGGATTGATGCCTTCTTGGTTCTGATCTCCCCAAAAAACAAACATCTGATTCCCCAACTTATGATGATGTCTGGGATTACTTTGCAGCCTCTCTACACCGCCTAAAAACCCTAATGCGGTATTAATCCCAATCGGTGCATTCTGACAGTTATCCCATCCCCAACTTTGATAGGCTGATTTATCAAAACTGGAAATAGCAGAACCCGTTGATTGACCCCCCGGAATGCCTTTAAGTTTGCCGGGGAGGATATGGGTTAAAACTTGCGTTTCTTCACCCGTAATGATGCACTTACCCGGGTTTGTTATTTGTTTGGATAGAAAATATTTACTCCAAAACTCTTGAATTAAAGGACGATTGGTTACAAGTTCAGATTGTTCTGTTTCCGGGTTTTGATAATAGAAAACAAACCGCTCTGACTCACCGGGCTTTTTGCCCTTGGGTGGCTTATTTCCTAGGGTTTCAAGCTGAGAAATAACAGATTCCTGGCTAGATTTCTGAATAAATTTTAGAACCTTTTCCAGAACCGGGTCTGATGTCACATTCCAGCATTCTTGCAGTAATGCTAAATAGCCAGATACTTTTTTATCGGTATCTTTATTTGACCCAATGCCAAACAAATATTCCCCCGTATCAGCAATTAATAGAGGAGCTACGCCATTACGATTGAGATTAGGAAGAATCAGTTTTTCACCAGGATTAAAGAAAACCTTATCTTCTTTCTTCCCGGTTTTAATTATCTTTGTTTGCAGGAGGGAAATTAAGCCCGTTTCTAGGTCAATACTATAAACAGCAGTATTAGTTGAATAACCCACCGGAGGCAGTTGAAGCTGTTTTGAAAACTGATAAAGTTCGGCTAACATCTTACCACCCCATCCCGCATAATTGCTTCAAAGAATTCAGGTAAAACCCGACCTTTAACAAACTTCTGAGATTCGTTATCTTTCCATTCCACATTCCCTTTTGGGTCTTGGATAAAGTGCATTTTCTTCAGAATTTGCCCGAAGTTAAACGTCCCCAAGAGTTCAGGATGAATTTGCTCATCCCCATCAGGAAAACTGAAATTAGCGGTAAATTCCCTCATGCCCAAACAAGGTTGTTTAAAGCATTGTCCTCGTTCAATTCTTTTGGCACAAATGGCGTGATATTTGTCTATGGGTTCCGTCGCTTTTGTGGTTAGGTGTAAACTGAAATCTATGATATAAGCCACATTTTTTAGAACAACATGGTTTCGCTGGCATCTATCTTCATTAATCAAATATCGTTCAGATGGGTTTTGAGTTGCCCAGGTTTTGACGGTGGAAACAACAATTTTCTTTTGTCCCATATTGCGGAATAGGGATTGATACCGAATCGGATTCAATACCGTGATAGCTTCGATACTGTAGGTTATTTCCGGTTTCCAAAAAATCGCCTTCAGGATTCCCTCTGCTGCCGAGGGCGTTAGAATTGGATAGGAATACGGTTCTGCTTTCGTTTCGGGGCGAGTAAACAATGCTAAGTCACCCCATACCTTTAATCTCATGTTCTATACTGTCATAGAATAAGTATAAAATAACACGCATAAAAAATGTTTGCAAGGAAGATAGAAGGGACAGAAATCAAACAACCTTTAATTGAACACCTAGAGGGAGTTGCAACCAAGTCACGGGAGCGCCTACCGGAATTTCTCAAGGAACTTGGATACTATGGGGGACTGCTCCACGATTTGGGTAAAGCTAAGAAATCTTGGCAAAAATACTTATTAGAGGGAGGAACTACAGTTTATCATTCCTCTGAAGGAGCAAGAACAGTATATGAACTCACAGGAAAAGATGATACCCACCCATTGGTCTACATCATTCGGTCGCATCATGGCCATCTAAAAAACAGTGCTGTCGATAGAGAGTTTTTTGAAAATTCAAAACACTGGGATAAATGCTTAAAGCGGTTATTTCCTGAGCTAACTAATCTACCTAATATAACTCTTAATCCTTATCAAAAAGAGTTAGCAATCAGAATACTTTTTTCCGTTTTAGTGGATAGTGACAGATTAGATGCGATGGAATTTGAGCGAAAATCCCAAAACTCCCAAAAAGAGGGAGTTCAAGCCAAGTCTAGTTTGCTTCAATTCGCAATTTTGCCTCGTTCTAAAAATGAGTCGAAAATTGTTAAGGAGAGAGAAAATTTCCGCTCTTTGGTCATTCAGTATACAACATTTAGTAAAAATATCTATCGGTTAATTGGAGTAACTGGAATTGGGAAAACACTAACTTCTTTACAGTTTGCAGTTGAGCATTGTAACCATCACAATATGGATGGAATTCTGTACGTTGCACCCTTCAAATCCATTCTTGACCAATCAGCTAAAGTGTATCGGGATGTCTTGGGAGATGAAGCCGTATTAGAGCATCATTCTGACTTTATTCCTAAACATGGGGAAGAAATAGCCTATCGTTTATCCTCTCAACGTTGGAATAGTCCGGTTATAGTGACTACTGCGATTCAATTCTTTGAATCCCTGTTTTCTAATCATGCTTCCAGATGCAGAAAATTAGCCGGAATCATGAACCGGGTTATCCTGATTGATGAATATCAAACAATACCCCCTGAATTCTTACCTTCTATTGCTAATGTCTTGAATGAGTTAGTTAAAAGTTATGGATGCTCAGTTGTATTAATGTCTGCTACAGCACCCAATCTAAAGGGCTTTGAACTCCCCCATATTGACATGATTCCCCAAGAAGAATTAGTTAATCAGTTTAAAACTTTATCCCGTTGTAGTTATCAATTCATGGGTGAAAATATTTCTTGGGAGGAAATTAGTGCTATTCCCCAGAAAAAATTAGTCATTGTTAATATTACAAAAACTGCTCAGGAAGCCTTTGAAATATTCAATCATCAACAACCGGATAAATGGGTTCATTTGTCCTCTCGGATGTGTGTGGCGCACCGCAAACAGGTTATTAATATGATCAAGTCTTCTGATATTAATTGTGTTTCTACACAGATTGTAGAAGCAGGAATCGACATTGATTACCCAATAGTATTAAGTGAGGAATGTCCTCTTGATTCCCTGATTCAGAGAGGGGGAAGATGCAATCGAGAAGGGTTATTAGGGAACGGAGAAGTGTTAATCTTGAATTGTGATAATTTTCCTAATCCGAGTTATCAAGAGCTTGCTAAATATTCCTCTAAATTGATTAAAAAATATGGATTAAACTCTGACAATTATCTAAGTTTACTAAAGGATTATTTTGCTCAAAAGAATAAGCAAACAGGTGAAGACGAGATTCAAAGATTAAGGCTAAATTTACAGTTTGAATCCGTAGCAGAAAAGTTTAATTTTATTAACAAAAATCAACTTTCAGCCGTCTGTAGATGGAGAGATGGAGCCGATCTAATTGATCATTTAAAAACCAAGGAAAAACTATCTTTGTCTGATTGGAAAAAATTGCAGCAATACACTGCAACCATTCCCCAGAAAGGGAAAGACTTAATCAAAGTATTTCCCAATGGTTTATCGGTTTGGGATGGCAAATATTCTGATTATTTTGGTGTTTTTTATTGAACTTTTATCGTCACAATAACGATACTGAAATGTAGTGAGGCGTTCACGCCTCATTCAGCCCTAAAGGGCTTACTACACTAACTTCCTAACTCTTTTGAACGTTGAGTTGCAGCTTTCACCGCTTCAATTAATGCTGAACGAAATCCGGCTTTTTCCAGTTGAGAAACCCCGGCAATTGTTGTTCCCCCCGGACTGGTCACCCGGTCTTTTAATTCGGCCGGATGTAACTTTGATTCTGATAGGAGTTGGGCTGTTCCTAATACCGTTGATAATGCTAATTGGGAAGCAATAGATCTAGGTAGTCCAGACGCCACTCCGCCATCGGCTAAGGCTTCAATTAAAATCGCCACATAAGCGGGGCCAGAACCCGATAATCCGGTGACAGCATCCATTAGGGCCTCCGCCACCTCTACCACGTCTCCAACGGCCTGAAAAATGCCTCTGGTGAGATCTAAATGGGAGGGTTGCACCAATTTTCCCGAGGCGATCGCACTGATCCCCGCCCCCACAGTCGCCGGAGTATTGGGCATAATTCTAATTACAGGATGGTGAGGAAAAGCGGCTTCTAATTTATTTAAGGTAACTCCCGCTAAAATAGACAAAATAACGGTATTTTTTGATAGGGTTTCAGCCTCGGCTAATTCGGTTGCGATCGCGCCAAAAATTTGGGGTTTAATTGCTAATAAAAGGGCTGCCGTTGCCTGGGTTGTTTGTTTATTATTATCTGCGATCGCCACGCCATACTGTTGGGATAAATAATTACGACGCTCTAATTGTGGGTCACTAATAATAATTTCAGCAGGTTGATAAATCTTGGCAGAAATTAGGCGGGATATAATAGCTTCTGCCATCACCCCGCCACCAATTACACCTAATTTAAACATAAATATTTATTCAGTAGATAGTATGAGGGAATAGGTAATGGGTAATGGGTAATGGGTAATGGGTAATGGGTAATGGGTAATGGTTTAGATACTAAAAAAAATAATGGAAAGTCTTTTTTTAGTTGCAGAGACGCTTAAATTAACGCCTCTACATCGGTTAATTTACTGAATAGCCTGGGTTCTTTCGGGCTGCCAGGGGGGGGCTGCTGGGTTGCTTGTGCGGGGGGTGCGGGCTTGGGGGATGCCTTCGTGGACAACGCCAGCACCTGGGGTTCTGACCTGAACGCAACTAGGAGTAAACAGGAAAATGCTTTCTCCGATCCGTTCTTGGTGGCCATCGAGGGCAAAGGTTCCACCCGCGACGAAATCAACGGCTCTTTGAGCCTGATCAGGATCCATTAAGGTTAAATTAAGTACAACAGACTTTCTTTCTTTCAGGGCGCGAATCGCTGTAGGCATTTCTTCAAAGGTGCGGGGTTCCATGACCACGACTTCAGAAATTCCATTCAGAGCGCCGGGCATTCCGATAACATTACTCATTGTTGATCCGATTCCAACTTCAGACATTACACCAGTATTAATAGATCCAACAGACCGTTGTGAACGACGAGACACCCGGGGGTCTTCTGCCGCCACAGCCGGGGCAGGTTGTTCTTGCGGGGGGGGATAGTTACCCTGGTAACGATTCCCCTCCGCTTCATCGTATTCGTAATCGTAGTCTACAGAGTCATTGAACCCTACAAAATCTTTTAGTCTATTAAAAATGTTCACGGTCTATTCTCCATCACTGACGATTTTAGAATTTCAACTCAACTTCCAGTTTAGAGGGGTTGAGGGTCTAGGTTATATTGAATTTGTGTAAGACTCGCCTATTTTACTCTGAATTGTTGTATTTAACTCCTCCTTTGACCAAAAATTATCCGTCCTAGTCGAATCATGGTAGCACCTTTTTGAACTGCTAGAGAATAATCTTCCGACATTCCCATTGATAATTCCTGCATCCTAATATTAGTCCAATTCTGTTGTCGAATGGTTTCCGCTAATTCCCGGGTGCGTTCAAAAACATCCAGGGTTTCGGACTCGGTTAACCCCAAGGGGGGAATAGTCATTAAGCCTTGAATTTTGAGGTGCTGACAGTCGTTTAAGTGGGGTAATTCTGCCAAAAGTTCGGGGATAGTCCAACCAAACTTATTAGGATCGGGGATAATTTTAACTTGAAGACAAACTTGGGGCTGACATCCTAATTCCCCGGCTAAATGATCTAAACGTAAAGCCAACTTTAGACTATCTACCGATTGAATCCATTGAAACAGTTGTAATGCTTTTGTGGCTTTATTGGTTTGCAAATTACCGATTAAATGCCAAGTAATATCGCTAAGATCTTGTAACTGAGGATATTTTTCCGACGCTTCTTGAACTCGATTTTCTGCAAAATCTCGAATTCCAGCTTGATAAGCGACCCGCATGGCTTCAACGGAAACTGTTTTTGTTACCGCAATTAACCGCACCGACTCAGGAATAGAGCCTCGAATTTTAGCAATCTGTTCGGTGATCCAATCAGTCATGTTAAGTAATTTGGCCGTTGGTGGTTTTAGCTAAAGAAACGTATTACGATGGACTTCTTGGAGTTTTTTATATTCCTCGCCCTGTCCGGTGCGGCGGAGCATTCTGAGACGAATTTCCAGCAAAAGTTTGGCATCAGAACGACTAATGGGTTCAAATTTTAATCCTGGTGGCCCCTGAGTCACTAAAAAAAATAGGCGCTGGGCGTAAAGGGTTGTGAATAATTCTTGATGATCCTCAACTGAGCATATTTTGAACAATAACCCAAAGTTGGGATGATTCATGTAAGTTTCTGTGGTCATTCAATTTCACAACTAACAAATAATGGCTTGATTTAGGATACAGAACTATTTTAGGTTGATTGGGTAAACTTTGTCCGGGTGTAGGCAAGGGATCAACCCTTTCAAATTGCTCCTCCCCAAATTAACCGGATACTCCAGAATACCACTAGACCAATCAGGGCGACTCCATCCCAAGCTTTAAAGCGAAGTTGATGCCATTCTACCCGATGTTGATCTGGACTGGTGAACCCTCGAACCTGCATAGCGTTGGCAATTTGTTCGGCACGTAATAATAGGTTTTGTAAAAGCCGTTCCGCCAAGGTTAACCAGACCTGGGTAGTTCCTCGTAGTCCTAGTTTTTTCCAATTAATGGCACGGGTTCTGACAGAACGAATTAAATTTTGAATTTCCTCTAAAACTAAGGGAAAAAATCGTAGGGATAAAGTCAGGGTTAAGGCTATTTCTGTAACGGGTAATTTTAAACGTCTTAAAGGTTCCATGAGGCTTTCTAAAGCCATGGCAATTTCTTCAGAAGCGGTGGTTAATAAATATAGATTTGTACTATAAACCAGGGTAAATAATAGGGTACTTGTCCTGATCGCTAAATCGACGGAATAGCGAGTAATTTCTATTGGCCCTTGGGAAAATAAGACATATCTATAGGAAGTGGGTTGAGGTAAGGGTTCTGTTGATCCTGATTGATTAAAGGTTAATTCCTGTTCAGGAAGTCGAGGTTGATGGTTGACCGCCAAACCATCGGGCATAATACAACTTAACAGAAAGAGTAACCCACAAAACATTAGTAACCAGCCCATTTGTCGCTTCCAAACCCGCAGAGGAATTCGCGCCAATAGGGTGATTAAAATTAATAACCCAACTAAGACTAATCGCCACTCCGGGTTAGCTAATAAAGGAGCTACTAAAAAGCTCATTAACCAAATGAACTTAACCCGGGCATCAAGACGATGTAACCCAGTAATCGGTTGTTCTAAATATAGTCCAATGGGAAGCGATCGGAGTAAGTCCATATAGGAAAGCAAGGGGGACAGGGGAGGGGATTTAGGGTTTTATCCCCAATTAACCTATTGATTGACTAGAAAGAAATTAGGAGTTGTCAAATCTTGGGTTAACTGAATAGAAATGATTTGACCAGGTTGTAAAGTCGTGGGTGAGGGAGAAGTCCCAATCCCAATTCCGGCCCCAGCAATTGCACCGACTAAAGCTCCAACTCCGGTAAAACCACTAATTAAAAACCCGGCTAAACTCCCCGCACCCGTACCAATTCCTACCCGTTCAGGACGGACTTCTAATGACCCTGGAATCCAGTTCGATTGACCTTGAATTGGGATACTACGACCGTCTAAATTAATTGCTTGAGCAATAAACCGACTACCTTTTGTCGTGGTTTCAAATTCTCCGACAATCGGCGTATCTGGCGGCACAATATAATTGCCCAAACTATCAACAATTCCTCCCTGTAATAACAACACATCCTGACGTTCAGAACGGCGGGTTAAACGCACCTGATCTTCCGTGGGATAAAGTAGGGTTAAATCGGTTCCGGTCGGAAGCAGAATCGTCGGAGCACGAGGATTAAGATAGGATTGCTGCTGTCCTGGGGGCAAAGGTTGACCAAAGGGAACCGCTTGGGGTAGGGATGCTGTCCCACTGTATTGAGGATTGGGGGCCGCCGCAAACCCCTGTGATACCTGAATAGGAGGGCGATAGGCGGTGGTTTGAGGAGGTGGGGGAACGGTGGGGAACAGTTGGGCTTGGCGAGGTTGACTCACCGGAACCCGCACCACATCTAAACTCGAATCTCTGGTCGGTTGGGGGTTGGGTAAAACCGTTTGTCGGGGGTCGTATTGACGGACAGAATATTGAGGAGGTTTTTGGGGTGCGGTCGGTTTAACAGTGGCAGTGGTTTGAGTAGCGGTGGCAGTTCGAGTAGGGGAAGGAGTTGGAGTCGTTTGGGGTTGGGCCGTCGCCACGCTACTCGGAGGAGTGGCCGGGGGTTCCGGGGGTAGGGTTTGTAGGGTAGGACGCAAGACCCAGAGGTTATCAATCCCAATTTGCCGTAAATCGAGGGTTTGGGGATCAATGGTGATACCGGGGGTGAACTCTACCACTAATTGAGCCTGTTGCGGTTTAGTTTGAATTAAACTGACTTGACTAACAACGCCTGTCTCATAGCGTTCGGTAATATTCACTTTAACTTCCGTATTTGGAAGGTCTAGGATTAGGCGCGGGGGAAGGTTATAAACCGATAATTGGGGCTGATTCCCCGGCGGCAGTTCGACCTCGACAATTCCTGTATTGGGATCAATTTTCCAATCTACAACGCTGGCGGCTTGTGTGGTTAAGGGATAGGCCGTTGCTAGGGCTAGACAGGTGAATATACTAGAGGTTCGCAACAGCATACTCCCATACAATGCGGTCACGTCCGAGGCGACGCAGGTTTGTACCGTTTGCTTAAATTTTTGTTTGAAGTTTTGCGCTTGCATGGTTTCTGCGTGAAAACTCTAGTTTATTGATGTTTTATTAGCACATTTAAGGGCAGAATGCAAGTGTTAAAGTAATTCAATCTCACCGAAACCTTGATAAAACTGATCCAAAAATGGAAACAATTAAACTCTAATTTGAAACTGTATAAGGAACCACAAAGACACGAAGACACGAGGAATAGGGATGTATTGTTGAAAAATGGGATTGAGTTCAAATAGCGATCGCTTGTCAACTATTAACTGTTTTCTCGTTTCAAGGTTCTACCTTGAAATGATATCAGGGAGGCTCTGCCTCCCATTCTAACAAGAGGCGGAGCCTCAAAAAAGCATTCCAATGCAGAGCATTGGAACCAGGATAAATTATAACAAATACCTGATAACTGATGACTGATTATGGTCGGTACATCCACAACGGTAAACCACTGGTAGATAACTCAAATTCTAGCCAATTGTTAGCTGCAATAATGCTATTCGGGGCTAAATTACTTCCGGTTAACCGACTTACAAAAGGTTTGGGTTTTTCAAAGGTGAAACACTCGGTTTTCTTGGGATCTAGTTTAACTAATTCCGCTGCCCAACACCGGGCATCTTCTTCCGTTCCTAAACGGTCTACTATTCCCAATTCCACCGCCTGTTGTCCGGTAAAAATCCGACCATCGGCAAAACTCCTCACGCTGTCATGACTCAAGTTTCGAGACTCAGCAACAGTTTGCACAAATTGTTGATAACTGGTATCAATTAATTCCTGTAAAATATGTTGTTCGGGTTCAGTTAATTCTCGATCAAAAGATAAAATATCTTTATAAGGCCCGGATTTAATCACCTTAAAAGATATGCCAATTTTTTCTAATAACCGTTCTATATTATTACCTCGTAAAATCACCCCAATACTTCCGGTAATTGTTCCTGGGTTTGCCATAATATGTTCGGCTCCCATGCCAATATAAACACCCCCGGAGGCAGAAATATTCCCGAAACTCGCCACAATTTTGACTTTTTTCTGTAACCGTTTCAAGGCGCTATAAATCTCTTGGGAGTCGCCAACGGTTCCCCCAGGGCTATCAATTCTCAGGAGTAGGGCGGGAAATTTCCGTTCTTCCACGGTTTTTAGGTCTTCCAACACCCGTTTGCGGGTCTCCGACCCAATGGCACCATTAATTTCTATGCGGGCGATTTGTTTGCGATATCTCGGTTTAAATGGCCAAATCATGGGTAATGACAGAACTGTATTAAATTAAATTAATAATATGATATAAACGGCTTAATAAAAGTACATAATTCTGACCTCCTAACTTTCCCCTGAGTTTAGACCCCCCCAACCCCCTTAGTAAGGGGGCGGGAAATTAGACCCCCCAACCCCCCTTACCAAGGGGCGGGAAATTAGACCCCCCAACCCCCCTTACCAAGGGGGGCTTGAAAGTCGAGCTAATATTCAGTTCGGTGAAAACCATGCAACACTTACAGTCCCCTCCAGTTCCCCCCCTTACCAAGGGGGGCTAGGGGGGGTCAAACCAGGGTGCTAGGGGGGTCAAACCAGGGAACATAACGTCACTCAACCTCAATGGAGAAGCGAATGCAGCAACCCCAAACCCCTGCAAAATTACCCTTTCAACCATTATTGTTAATTGCCCCCTTTTTCTTTTGGGGGACGGCGATGGTGGCGATGAAGGGACTCCTACCCCATACGACACCGTTTTTTATGGCGGGAGTTCGGTTAGTCCCCGCAGGGGTTTTGGTAATATTGGCGGGAATATTGTCGGGGCGTCCGCAACCGAAAGGCTGGAAAGCATGGCTGTGGATATCAATATTTGGGTTAGTGGATGCCACTTTATTCCAAGGATTTTTAGCCCAAGGGTTAGTTAGAACCGGGGCCGGGTTAGGATCGGTGATGATCGACTCCCAACCCCTAGCCGTGGCAATTTTATCTTTATGGTTATTTCAAGAAACCATTGGATTTTGGGGATGGTTAGGGTTAGCTATTGGCATTATGGGAATTAGTTTTATTGGTTTACCCGATGATTGGATTTTAGGGTTATTTAATGCGGAATTATTAGTGAATTCTATTGATATTTCTCAATTGTTTAATAGTGGGCAATTATTAATGTTATTAGCCGCGCTATCAATGGCAACTGGAACTGTATTAGTCCGGTGGGTTTGTCGCTATGCTGATCCGGTTGTCGGCACGGGATGGCACATGATTATTGGGGGTTTACCTTTATTTGGGTTATCTGCAATTTCAGAAACTCAACAGTGGCAAAATATTGATCTTTCCGGTTGGGTGGCTATGGGTTATTCTACCGTATTTGGCAGTGCCATATCCTACGGATTATTTTTCTATTTTGCATCTAGTGGAAGTCTGACTAGCTTGAGTTCTTTGACGTTTCTGACCCCAGTTTTTGCCCTCTTATTTGGAAATTTCTTTTTACAAGAAGTCCTCAGTCCGTTACAATCAATGGGAGTCGGCTTAACATTAGTCAGTATCTATTTGGTAAATCAACGGGAAACTTTGGCCGAAAAGTTAAAAATCAAACGTTCTCAGGATTTTACCCCATCTCAACCAGAAGCCAATTTATTACAACCAGCAGAGGCAAATTCCCTGGAGTTACCTGTAAAAATCAACCAGGTAGAAACAAGTAAAAACCCATCTCTACACCCTGAACTGTAATTTACCCCAAAATTTCTTATGAAAATCGGTGCAAATTATTTAGGTAACAATTGCTGTGAATTTAAAGTTTGGTCGCCCTTGCGTGAAAGCGTTGCTGTTAAGATTATATTCCCGGAAGAACGGTTAATTGATTTAGAATTTGATCAACAGGGATACGGTCGTGCAACGGTTGAAAATATCCCCCCAGGAAGCCGTTATCTTTATCAATTAGATAACCAATTTACCTATCCCGATCCTGCTTCCTATTCTCAACCGGATGGAGTTCATCAAGCCTCGGAAGTGATTGATCAAAATAGCTTTATTTGGCAGGATCAGGAATGGAAAAGTATTTCCTTAGATGAATTAATTGTTTATGAACTACACGTTGGAACCTTTACCCCAGAGGGAACATTTACCGCAATTATTCCCCGAATTTCAGAATTATTAGACTTAGGAATTAATGCGATTGAATTAATGCCTATTGGTCAGTTTCCGGGCGATGGGCTACGCCCAGCCGAAGGCTATCGCAATTGGGGTTATGATGGTACTTATCTCTATGCTCCTCAGAATTGTTATGGCGGGGTAGAAGGGTTAAAAAAGTTGGTGAATGCTTGCCATCAACAAGGCATGGCGGTGATTTTAGATGTGGTTTATAATCACTTTGGCCCAGAAGGAAATTATATCGCACAATTCGGCCCCTATTTTACTGAAAGGTATCAAACTCCTTGGGGTTCAGCGATTAATTATGATCAAGCCTATTGTCAGGGTGTGAGGAATTTTGTAATTGAAAATGCCCTCTATTGGTTACGGGATTTCCATATTGATGCGTTAAGATTGGATGCGGCGGATAATATTTTTGATCTCGGTGCTAAACATATTTTACAGGAATTAGCAGATCAAGTCAATCAACTTTCTCAACAGCAAGGAAGGAAGTTTTATTTGATGGCTGAAACGGATTTAAACGATGGTAAATTAATCCGTTCAAAAGCCGTAGGAGGTTATGGTTTAGATGGGCAGTGGTGTGATGATTTTCACCATGCTATTCATACGGTATTAACGGGTGAAAATATCGGGTATTATCAAGATTATGGTAGCTGTGAACAGTTAGCCAAATCCTATAGAGAAAGCTTTGTTTATACCTGGGATTATTCTCAAAATCGTAAACGGTTTCATGGGGAGTCAGTGGCCGATTGCCCCCCCCATCAATTCTTAGTTTTTAGTCAAAATCATGACCAAATTGGGAATCGTTTATTAGGGGAAAGATTAACAGCTTTAGTCTCCTATGAAGGTTTAAAATTAGCGGCCGTAACGGTATTATTATCGCCCTATATTCCCCTATTATTTATGGGGGAAGAATATGGGGAACCTGCACCTTTTCAATATTTTATTAGTCACTCAGATCAAGATTTAATTGAAGGGGTGCGAAAGGGAAGAAAAGCGGAATTTGAGGCGTTTCATCTGGCGGGTGAGGCCCCCGATCCTCAAAGTCAAGAAACTTTTAATCAATGTAAATTAAATTGGCAATTAAAACGGCAAGGAAAACATCAAGTATTATGGGAATTATATCAAATATTGATCCAATTGAGGCGGAATATTCCTGCGTTTAAATTACGCGATCGCACCCATCAAGAAGTTCACTGTATTGAGGAAGATAAATTATTAGTCTTCCGGCGTTGGTTTGAAGATTATCAGGTTTTATGTCTGCTTAATTTTAGCAAAAATCCGGTTTCCTACAGTCCTAATTTAATCGGTAAAACTTGGCAAAAACGTTTAGATTCTAACGATAAAAAATGGCTAGGTTCAGGATCAAATTTACCTGAAATATTAACAGATACTTCAGAATTAACCTTAGTGCCAGAAAGTTTTGTCCTGTATGAAACTTAATTGTTATTTGGTTTAATGAATTCCAACGAGATATCTGTCTATTAAGTAGGTGGTCATAATTATTGATTTCGTTTTTGGGCTTTAGCCCTCCCTAGAGGGCTAAAGCCCAACAACAAACTTGTTACTTTATTTATGACTACCTACTTAATTCCTCGCATCATAGCTTGTATTGGTACTTGCCATAAATTTTCTAAACCCCAAATATATTGCAGATAACTAAAAAAGTTTAAGAGGTTAAAATCAAAGGGTTAAAAAATCCAATCATATTTGAAATTTACAAGCTAAAATAATATTTTCAATCTTTAGATAGATAACCAGAATGAAAAATCAGTGCTAACATCAAATTATCATCTGTAATTTAACTTTATCTCAAAATTATTATGAGGATTCCTGTAGCTACCTATCGAATTCAGTTTAATAGAGATTTTCCTTTTAATCATGCTAACGAGATTATTGATTACTTGTATGAATTAGGAATTTCTGACCTGTATGCGTCTCCCATTTTCAAAGCTAGAATTGGAAGCACTCATGGCTATGATATTGTTGATCAAAATCAATTAAACCCAGAACTGGGAAAACAGGAAGACTTTGATCAATTAATGGAAAAAATCAAAAATCAGGGAATGGGATGGTTACAGGATATTGTCCCTAATCACATGGCCTATGATAGCCAAAATAAATATTTAACGGATATCTTTGAATATGGTGCTGATTCGGATTATTTAGATTTTTTTGATATTGATTGGGAACATCCCCATGATGACCTTAGAGGTCGGGTTTTAGCCCCCTTATTAGGGGATTTTTATGGCAATTGTTTAGAAAATGGACAATTAACTATTTCTTACGAAGACGAGGTATTATATGTAAATTATTATAGCCTAAAATTCCCTTTAAAAATTGAATCCTACACTTATTTAGTCAGTCATCGCCTCAAAGAATTAGAAGGAAGGTTAGGAAGAAGACACCCGAATGTAATTAAACTGTTAGGAGTATTGTATGTTCTGAAAAATATTCCCAATGAAAAATCTATTCAAGATCGGCGATCACAAGCGTTATTTGCTAAAGGATTACTTTGGGAACTGTATCAAGAAAATACCGATATTAATAAATTTGTTGATGAAAATATTGAATATTTGAATGGAAAAACAGACGATCCAGAAAGTTTAAACGACTTAGATCAACTACTTTCTCAACAAATTTTCCGATTATCCTATTGGAAAGTGGGTGCGGAAGAATTAAACTATCGACGCTTTTTTACAGTCAACGAATTAATTAGTGTCAAAGTAGAAGATGAAAAAGTTTTTAATAAAACCCATGATCTAATTTTTAAATTAGTCAGGTCAGGGAAATTTACAGGACTCAGAATTGATCATATTGATGGACTTTATAACCCGCTACAATATTTACAATCCATCCGAGAAAAAGTCGGAAATGTTTATCTAACCGTCGAGAAAATTTTAGAGATTGAGGAAGAATTACCCAGCGATTGGCCGATTGAAGGAACTTCCGGTTATGAATTTTTAATTTATGTTAATAGTTTGTTTTGTCAAGGCAAAAATGAAGATCGCTTTAGCCAAATTTATCGAGATGCCACGGGGTTAACTGCCTCCTTTAAACAATTATTAATTGCTAAAAAACGCTTAATTGCCGATCGCAACTTAGCCGGAGATGCTGATAATTTAGCTGGATTACTCAAACGCATTGCTGGTCAATATCGTTATGGACGAGACTTAACTTTACATGGCTTACAAACCGCAATTTTAGAAGTATTAGTCCGCTTTCCCGTCTATCGAACCTATATTAATGAAGGACAAGTCAGCGAAGCAGATCTATATTATGTTCAGTTTGCGGTTCAAGAAGCTAAAGGAAAACATCCTGAACTGATTAACGAACTCAATTTAATTGAAAAGTTTTTATTACTAGAATATGACCCCTATTTAAGTGAGGAAAACAAAAAAATATGGCTACATTTTGTGATGAAATTTCAACAATTTTCCGGGCCATTAACTGCAAAAGGAGTGGAAGATACCCTATTTTATGTTTATAACCGTTTTGTTTCTTTAAATGAAGTCGGGGGCGCACCAAATAATTTTTGGATTAGTCCCGATACCCTGCATCAATTTAATAAAAAACGGGCAAAAAGTTTGCCTCACACAATGAATACCACCTCAACCCATGATACTAAACGCAGCGAAGATTTACGCGCCAGGTTAAACGTTATTTCTGAAATTCCTGATGAATGGGAAGCCCAAGTTAGAACTTGGATGGCATTAAATCGTGATCAGAAAACAGAAACCAATGGACGAATTATTCCTGATGGGAATGATGAATATTTCTTGTATCAAAATTTAATCGGTTCCTATCCCTTTGATGAAATCGAATATCCCGAATTTGTAGAACGGGTCAAAAAGTTTGCGATTAAAGCTGTCCGAGAAGCGAAATTTCATACGGCTTGGTTACGTCCTGACTCGGTTTATGAGGAAGGTTATCTAGCTTTTATTGATAAAATTTTGAACCCTTCTGAGAACAATAAGTTTTTACAAGAGTTCAGAAAATTCAAACAAAAAATAGCCTTTTATGGGATATTTAATTCCCTATCCCAAACTTTAATTAAAATTACTAGCCCGGGTTTACCGGATTTTTACCAAGGAACAGAACTCTGGGATTTTAGTTTAGTTGACCCGGATAATCGTCGTCCCGTTGATTATCAAAAACGGATCGAGTTTATTCAGGAAATTAAAAGCCGTTCTCAGAAGGATATTTTGTCTTTAATTGAGGATTTAAAACAGACCCCTAAAGATGGACGGATTAAATTATTTTTAATTACTCAAGGGTTAGCCATTCGTAAACAATATCTGGAAGTTTATCAACAGGGAACTTACATTCCCTTAGAGGTAACGGGAGACTATGGGGAACATATTTTGGCATTTGGTCGCACCTATGGTCAGACAATTACAATTACCGTTGTTCCCCGATTTTTAACAAGTTTAGTTGAACCAAAACAGTTTCCTTTAGGGAACAATATTTGGCAGGATACAGCGATTAAATTACCGGAAGATTGGACAACTAATTGGAAAGAAATGATTACAAACCAAGGGATTAAAGGCAATCATTTCTTGAAAATAGGAGATATTTTAACAGTATTTCCAGTGGCTTTATTGGCAACTTCATGTACAGATAATTAAGGGAACAGGGAACAGAAACCTCAGTGATTCTAGGATTAGCAACCGCAACCGCAATTATTTTAGCCTTTACGGTGGATTGGAATCAGCTTAAAATTCCCCTGTTTTCCCCAATAGTCACTCATCAGAAACCCGGTTTCTTTAACCCTGCGTGAGTCCTAATTTATTTAGACTTGGGATGATCTTGACACACTTTTAACTTTTGTTTTTCCTCTGGACGAGTAACAAAATAATCCTTTAACCAGTCGCACCCTGTCGCTAATTTAGAGATAATTGCCGCTTAGAAACAACACAATCTTGCAAATAAAGATTAATTAGTTCCTGGGAAGATATACCTTTTTCCTGAGCCATTGTTTCAAAATATTCAATCACATCAATTCCGAGAGAAATAGTGACCTGTTTTTTTAACTGTTTGGCAAAAGGATTAGGTCTTTTTTTCATTTTTGACAGATCGTATTCCGGTTCCATTGTTTTATCTCCTAAGTGATTAAACCATATCTAGTTTTCACCAACAGTTTCTAAGTAGAAACCCGGTTTCTTAGGCCCTGCGTAAGTCCTAAATATGTTAGTGAAGACTAGAGACTAATCGCTTGAGAGAAATATCTAATAATTCCGGGCGATAATCTAAATGGTAGCCTAATTCCTGAATGGTTCTTTCTAACAAATAACAATCTAATAAGACATTAAGTTCCTGTTTTCCTTGGGGTAAAAAACGATCTTGGGACGCTGTTTCTAAATAACTATTGAGGAAAGCAGCACTCACCCAACTTGACCATAATTGACCCCACTGTTCCATCAGGGCTAAATTCTCTGGGCGAATCATACCATTTTTTACTTCTTCCCGCAGGGCGAAACGAGTAGCAAAATCAAAAGACTGTAACATTCCCGCGACGTCTCGCAGGGGGGAACGTTTCATCCGTCTTTCACTGAGTGACCGATAGGATTCTCCCTCAAAATCAATGATAATAAAATCCTTTCCTGTATACAAGACATCGTACAAAGAATAGTTACCATGACATCGGGTTCTCAGGGCGGTAATTTTCAAATTTAATAGGCTTTGAAACCGACCCAAAATATAGTTTTGATTATTCAAAATATGTTGGGCTAGGGGTTGAAGTTCCGGGGTTAAAGTTTCCAGTTGTTTCCTGAATTTTAGCAAAACTTGTCCGGTTAAATTACGAGAATATTGATAAATTGAACGTTGATAAAAGGTAGAAAATGGTTCCGGGGCAAAGTCAGAATTACGGGGATTACTCGCTAGAACAATATGAAATTCTGCGGTGCGTTTTCCCAGAAGTTCTGCACTGGTTAAATAGGAACCAATCAAGAGTAAAACTTCTTCGGGAATCGGTTGTTGATAGAGGTCAAAGAAAGAACGGGGTGAAGACAAAATTTCTAAATCTTGACTCGGTTGTAAGACTACCCGATCAAAGTAATCTCGTAAACTATCTAAGGTATAATTCCAAGCATGAATCGCATCGGGAATATACCCCTGAAGAAACCCTAATGTGAGGGATTCTCCTCGGTGACGACGATATTCTAATCCACCCAGTAATGGCGTTGTATATCCTAACTGTTGTTTTTGTTCTAAAAATTTACGAACTTCTAACTCGGGATGGATGCCTTCTTCTACTCGACGGAATAGTTTAAACAGGAAGCGATCGCCATAAACTACAAAGGAATTATCATACTCCTCTTTTAATAAATGGGGGTCTAATTTTTGCTCTAAATTCTGTTGTTTTATGGCATCGGTTGTGGTGGCAATTAAATTACCAAATCGACCCGCATAACGATCAGAATTAATAATCATTTTTAAGGGTAAACTTAAAAAGTCAAGATTCTGCCCCACTTCTAATAAAATTCCGGTTTCTGTATTCTGTTGTACCGTTGCTAAAATCAATTGTGGTGTTTCTATTTTCAGGGTTTCTGCTAATTTCTCCTCCGCATAAGCTAAAGGAATTAGATAGGTTTCTGGGAATCCTTCTGTATATTCCACTTGCAATAAAATAATCACCGCTTGACTATCTTGATAGGGAATAGGAATGAATTCTGTAATCTTTACAGATTGGAGAATACGAGATTTAGAAAGAAACCAACGACAGCGATAGATATAGGCGGGTAAAATAGATTCTAAACGGGTTTTTAAGTTGGGTTGGGTAAGGATTTCTTGCCAATTATTTTGAACAATAAAATTGGTTAATTGGGCTTGAGGTCGAGGCAATAAAGCCACTTTCGGATCAAACTGGAGCATAAACCAGTAAAACCCATGGGGAGATAAACTAATAAAATAGGAAGAATCACTAATTTTAGGAAATTCTGTCCGGCCAAAAATTTCCACGGGAACCATGCCTTTAAAGGCAGATAAATCTAAATTCACCGATTGTACAAATCGAGATAAATTAGCTACAATTAACAGATGTTCTCCCTGATAGGTGCGGGTGAAAACCAGAACTTTACGGTTTTCTGAATGTAAGATTTCAAAGGTTCCCCGTCCAAAGGCTTGAAACCGTTTTCGCATGGCAATAATCCGTTTCATCCAAGATAAAAAGGAATTAGGATTACTACTTTGGGATTCTACGTTAACGGCTTTATAATCATATTCAGAATCAAAAATTAAGGGTAAATAGAGTTTTTGCGGATTCGCTCGACTAAACCCAGCATTGCGATCTGGAGTCCATTGCATCGGGGTTCTGACGCCGTTGCGATCGCCAATATAAATATTATCTCCCATGCCAATTTCATCCCCATAATAGAGTACGGGAGTTCCGGGTAAGGAGAGTAATAAACTATTCATTAATTCAATCTGACGGCGATCATTTCCCAATAGAGGCGCAAGGCGACGACGAATGCCTAAATTAATTCTAGCTTGGGGATCTTGAGCATAAACTTTATACATATAATCCCGATCTTCATCTGTTACCATTTCTAAGGTTAATTCATCATGATTCCTTAAAAATAATGCCCATTGACAATTATCAGGAATTGCGGGAGTTTGGTTTAAAATATCAATAATTGGAAAGCTATCTTCCATCCGTAAAGCCATAAATAATCGAGGCATTAAGGGGAAGTGAAAATTCAAGTGACATTCATTCCCATCGCCATAATAAGCCGCCGCATCCTCCGGCCATTGGTTGGCTTCGGCAAGGAAAATTCGGTTAGCATAGTTAGTATCTAAATAACTGCGTAATTGTTTTAATAGTTTATGGGTTTCGGGTAAGTTTTCACAGCTGGTTCCCTCCCGTTCAAAAATATAGGGAATGGCATCCAGTCGCATTCCATCGACTCCCATTTCCATCCAGAAATCTAAGACTTCTAAAATTGCAGTAATGACTTCTGGGTTCTCATAATTCAAGTCCGGTTGATGGGAATAAAACCGATGCCAATAATAGGATTTTGCCACACTATCCCAAGCCCAATTTGAGGTTTCAAAATCTTGGAAAATAATTCTGACTTCTGGATATTTTTCTGGGGTTTCACTCCAGACATAGAAATCCCGTTCTTTACTACCTTTGGGGGCTAATCTTGCCCGTTGAAACCAAGGATGTTGATCGGAAGTATGATTAATTACTAATTCGACAATCACCCGAATTCCGCGGTCGTGGGCGGCATTTAAAAAGGCTTTAAAATCCTCTAAATTCCCGTAAATTCCATTAACATTAATATAGTCAGCAATATCATAACCATCATCTCGCAAGGGGGAGGGAAAAAAGGGAAGAATCCAGAGAGCCGTTACTCCTAAATCCTGTAAATAATCTAATTTTTCCGTTAACCCAATAAAGTCTCCAATGCCATCCCCATTACTATCAGCAAAGGCGCGAACTGGAACTTCATAAATAATGGCATCTTTAAACCACAGGGGATCGTTGGGGAGTTTATTGTGTTGCATTTTATTAAATTACCTAAGATTTTCGGTGTTTTGTTTGAATAGAGTAAATACACACTTACTTATTATAAAACAAACTATCAGGAAAATCACCATTCTTTAGACATAACTTAATAATCAGTCATCAATGATCAGTTATCAGTTAAGAAATGAATAGTAGATAGTCATTCTATTAACAGCTAACTCTTGCACTGATGACTGACTACTGATAACTTCTTAAACTGATGACTGATAACTGTTTACTGATCACTGATAAAAACTTGTCTCTAAAGACAGAGGGCAAATATCTCTGATCTCGTTAACGTAGTGATTATGGAAGTTGAAATTCATAATTAAATGCCTGTAAACCTCAGACCGTTTTGAGGAGATAGGGTCACTTAAAAAAAATTGTAGTGTTGATCCTTACGACAGAATTTGTCGTCTTGTTTTTAGCACTAAAACTTAATAATTTGAGTCGATCTTGTTGAAGCTACAAACACAAACAAATAAGATATTTTCAAGGAACAATATTATGGTCATCAGTCAGTCTAATTCTGTGGCGACTAAAAATCGGCGTGCCGTAGGTGTATTTCCGAACCGGAGTACGGCCGAAGAAGCTCTTTATGCCTTGAGAGACTCTGGTTTTCCGATGAATCAGATTTCTGTGATGACAAAAGATGCAATTCATGAGGACAACATTGCTGGAGCCGATATCAGTGATTCCGTTTCCGAGAATCACGTTGCCAACCGAGTTGATAATAAAGCCGAAGAAGGGGCTGCTTTAGGTGTGACCACTGGGGGGGTTTTAGGTGGACTAACCGGGTTATTAGTCGGTTTAGGCAGTGTCGCCATCCCTGGAATTGGCCCGATTATGTTAGCGGGAGCCGCTGCTACAGCGATCGCAACTACCTTAGCAGGGACAGCGATTGGGGTTGCCACCGGAGGTTTATTAGGGGGATTAATTGGCCTGGGAATTCCTGAAGCAGATGCCAAAATCTATAACGACTGCATCGGTCGCGGTGAATATTTGGTGATTGTCGATGGCAACGAGGCGGATCTTGCCCGCGCCCACCAAATTTTACAAACCCATAATATTCGCGAATACAGGGTTTATGATGCCCCCGGTCTTGCCTCCATGTCCCCGGAACACCTCAACCGAGATATTACTTTCCCTAATTCAGACCATTCCCTACATACCAACGGCAATAAACGGGCGATGGGTGTGTTCTCCAATCCACAGGATACCGAACAGGCGATTACGGATTTAAGAAGTACAGGTTTCCCCTTAACTCAGATTCGTTTAGTCTCTCATCAGCCGAAACGACAAGAGTTTGCGGATATTGAAATGATCGATCGCTTTGATGGTATGGGAGACGGTATTCCCACCGAACAGACCAAAATCTATAATGATCGCCTAAATCGGGGTGACTCCGTTGTGGTGATCAGTGGTACAAAAGATGAAGTTCAACGGGCGGCGCCGATTTTCCGCAATCATAAAATTGAACAATGGCACATTTATGATCAAGCCGAAGTTCCGGTAATAGAAACTCGCCCAACAAAACCCTTAACTTCCCTTGGTCGCGATCGCACTAATTTTCCTGTTTAAAAGCCATTAATTCCCGAATTAGAAACAGCATAAGTTGTTTCTAATTCGGTGTTCCCTACTTTATATTAAAGATAGCTAATCAAACCTAGGGGTGCTATGCCTAAACTATCTGTTTAAGGATTCGTCAGCTTCCCCTCAATCCCCCATCTCAAGGGGGACTTTGAGGATAGCCCCAGAAACAAGAAATTAAGTCGAAATAAAATGTACCCAAAAATTCCCATCGGGCATACAAACTCGACGGATTAAATTGTAGGAATAGGGTAAATAAGCACCACTCAAATCCGTGCGATATCCCGAAGGAAACCATTCTCCATAGGGGTCATGTACCAGTAAGCCTTTTTCGTCATAACCCACCACGGGCATAACATGACCAAAGGCAGTAAAATAACCATGAAGTACCGCCGGTTTACCATCAGCTAACCAGTCTTGTAATTCCTCTATAGTTGTTCGTTCGGAAAAGTAATCTTTAGCCCCATAATCTCGGGCAATTTTGGCTAAGTCGTAGGGACTCCAGCGGCTATAGCCTTTTTTGATGGCATATTCATAGAGCTCGTCTTCAAATTGACCGCTACTGCTACGCCGAGGAATACCTAAATATTGCAAACACATGGCGATGGAAGTCACATTACAAGACCCGGTGGGATTATAAAGGTTATCCAGTTGAGATTTATAGGGAAAATTAGCGAGTTTGATACTTTTAGGACGGGGTTTCGGATAAACTAAATCTTTCCCTTGATAAATTTCAGCGTGTTGATCAAATATATACCAAATTGATTGTTCCCCAAATTCATTTCCCCGAAAAGCGACTCTAATATGACCGCGTAGGGGTTCATAGGCTAGAAGTTTGAATTCTTGACCTGCTTTTATGCCTTTTTTCTCAGCTTCACTTAATTGGGAAGATGTCACGGGTCTGAGTTTTAAAATTGTTTCTTGGGTAATTTTAAGAACCGGAACATCGGTAGGAAGTTGTTCCCGTTTGGTTTCTATTAATTTTTTGGCAGTTCTCGCCCCTAAAAATCCGGGTTCCTCACATTCCATTAAGGTTTGAAACCGATGCAGAGCTGCGGTGGATTTCTGTCCAAAGCTGCCATCTGATGGGGGGTCAAGCAAGGTTAAATTAATTAAAATTACCTGAATTTGACGGGCTAAGTCCTGATCCGATGTGATCACCTTCACATCATAACGTTGTTCGGTTCCTAAAATGTCTTGTAATTTCATATTCAGTAATAGATGTTATAACTTTAGGGTCTGACAAAAATAAACGATAATCGCAATAACTGGATTCTGATGTTTGTAGTTTAACCTCTTAATGGGTGTGAAAATTTCAGACGTTATTGATTATCGCGTAAATCAGCATTATTGGATAGTCCCAAATTAAAATTAACAATTCTAAACTATTCCCAAAAAGGGGGAATTACTGATGCTGGGGATGATATAGCACTACGCATTACAGTTAGGACATTTCTAAATCCTGAAACCCTTTCACTTCTTACTGTTCCCTGTTCCCTGTTCCCTGTTCCCTGTTCCCTGTTCCCTTGCGCGTAGCGCTATACCCTAACCCTGGTTATCAACACCGATAATAATTGCTATGGAAGATTAAATTAATTACTGACTTTTAAACTTTGGATTTTGGGTTCAGGCACACCCCAACTTTTGAGAATATTATAGGCAATAATTTGATGTCCGGCAATATTCGGGTGAATCCCATCCCGAGTTAATAGATTTTGTCCCTGTCCCCCATAGCGTTGATAGGTGATAATTACATGACGAAAGGGAATATTTAAGTCAATAAATTGACAGCGATATTGCATAGCAACGTCCCGCATTACCGCGATATATTCCGCAATCCGTTGATTTTCTCGACTACTGAGATCTTCATGAATAATAGTAGGTGATAATAATAAAACTGGAATGGCTTTTGAGGTTGCCGCCTGTACCATAGCGGTTAAATTTTGCTGATATTCTTGGGTTGTGGGAATATTTGGTCTTGCGGTCGTCGGAGTTTGAAAACTTTGTAAAACATCATTCACCCCAATATTAATTGTAATTAAATCGGGTTTTTTGTCTAAAACATCTTGTTTAAATCTTTCATTCAGTTGGGTTGAAGTATTTCCAGAAACACCTGAACTGATGATTTCAACGGGTTTATCAGGATATAGTAAATTCAAATAGCGTTGTAATAGCCAGACATAACCGCCATATTGTCCTCCACTTTGGGTAATACTATCTCCAACTACCACAATTCGATGTTTATTGCGTAGGGCTTCCGGTTGGCGGTCGATGGTGGGTTGAGGTTGAGGTTGAGGAGGTTGAGGTTGAGGGATGGAGGAGGGGGAAGTCGCTTTTTGGGGAGTTGCGGCTTGTATGCGTACCGATGCGGCCAGAGCATACCATCCTAAACCAGCGATTGTAAGGGTGAGAAGAAATTGGACTACAATTGAAGGAACCTGTTTCATCTTTGAGCAGTGTTATGGGAAGCTACAGCAAGGGTGATTTTGCTGTATTAAAATCCCACATATTTTAACTAGAAATGGAACCTTTTATTAGGAAAAAATCATGACCACTACTCCGAAAATCCTATCTAAGTTATATGAAATAGACTTTTTAGCCTGGACAGAACGGACTGTACAACTTATTCGTGGGAGACAATTTGGAGAAGTGGATTGGGAGGCTGTCATTGAGGAAATTGAAAGTTTGGGAAAATCAGATCGCCGGGAATTGAAAAGTCGTTTGGAGGTATTATTACACCATTTACTCAAATGGCAATATCAAGCTAATTTGCGTAGCGGTTCTTGGCAAAATACGATTGATGAACAACGAAATCGGATTGCTGATTTACTCGAAGAAAGTCCTAGTTTGAAGTCGCTTCCAAATGAAGTTTTAGCGGAGTGTTATCGGCGGGGGAAGAAAGCTGCTAGTAATGAAACAGGATTGCCATTGGATAGATTTCCAGTAGATTGTCCTTATCCTATTATCCAAGTTATTGACCCTGAGTTTTTACCAGAAGTTATTGATTTTTAAGCCAAATATTTCCCAAGAAAACTTCAAATAATTTAGCCCGCTTACGTTGAAGGAACCTGTTTCATCATATTAGTCATTTATCAGTAATCAGTTATCAGTGTAAAACAGGAATTACGCATAAGATTAAATATGTTTAATCAACAACAAATCCTCCAAGACCGCTATCAACTCCAGCATCAATATGGACGTACCGCCGCCGGACGCCAAACTTGGTTAGCAATGGATCAAGAAACTCAAGAAGAAGTTATTATAAAGTTATTAGCGTTTAGCCCCCAAATGGCTTGGGAAGAATTAAAACTTTTTGAACGAGAAGCCCAGGTTTTACAAGCCTTAAATCACCCGCGTATTCCCCGTTATCGAAATTATTTTTCTATAGATCAAAATCTAGGTGGGGGCTTACCTTGGTTTGGATTAGTGCAAGATTATATTCCCGGTTCATCCCTCCAAGACCTATTAGAAAAAGGGCACCGTTTTACTGAAGCCAAAGTTAAAAAAATAGCCAAAGATATCTTAAAAATATTGATTTATTTGCACGAACTTAGTCCTCCGGTTTTGCATCGAGATATTAAACCGAGTAATTTAATTTTAGACAGTTCCGAACAGATTTATTTAGTAGATTTTGGAGCCGTACAAGCGCAAGCATCGGTGACAGGAGTGACTTTTACCGTTGTCGGAACCAGTGGTTATGCACCCTTAGAACAATTTTGGGGACGGGCGGTCGCTGCCTCGGATTTATATGCGTTAGGAGCCACATTAATTCATTTATTAACTAATACTTCTCCGGCGGATTTACCTCAACAGAATTCTCGAATTCAATTTGCAGATCTGGTTAGTTTAAATCGGAATTTTGTTTTATGGATTGAACAAATAACAGAAATTTCCTTAGAAAACCGATTGCCAACTGCCCGGGAAGCTTTAGAATTGTTAAAAGCCGGAAAAATTCGTCCTCGAATCAATCCTGATACCACCCCCCAAAGCGCTTTAATTCAAAAACTGAAGCAACCATTTTACAGTAGAATTTCCCTAGATAAAACTTCACAGCGTTTAAATATTTATCTCCCGCCCAAAGGGTTAGGAAAACTATTTAAAATGGAAATGGGGTGTTTGCATTTTTTGATGATTTATTTTGGTTTAGGTTTCTTATTATCGGTTTTTATACCAATATTTTTTAACAATCCCATGTTATTTTGGTTTTTGTTTTCACTCCTATTTGCTTCTGGCTTCCTTTGGATATTATTTTTAATTGATGAAAAAACCTGGGTTGAATTTGATCACCATGAATTTAGAATTATCCGAAAATCTAGGGGAATTCAATATCCTTTACAGTCGGGTTTTATAGGTAATATTATCGGTGTTTTTATGGAAAAAAAAGAATCTAAATATGAGGTGGTAATTCGCACTACTTCCCAAACCTATAGAATTGGCGAAGTATTTGTGGCCGAGGAATGCGCCTGGTTAACCCAAGAAATCCAAGATTGGCTTTATCCTCGGTAAAGAAACCGGGTTTCTCAATACTAAACAACGGAGAGGGAGGGATTCGAACCCTCGGTACGGAGTTACCTGCCGTACAACAGATTAGCAATCTGTCGCTTTCGACCGCTCAGCCACCTCTCCAAGCGTGACAATTAAATATACTAACAGATCATTTAGAGTCTGTCTAGGGGTAAATGAAAAATTTTAGGGTGATGACAATTTTGGGTCAGGATGGGAAGCCAATCCCCCTGATCACGGCCAGAAAAACAAGATAGACTGTTGATGAACCCTTTTCAGCCTTGTTCCAAGCTGTCCCATGAACAGACAAGAATTTTTAGATCGGTATCAAGCGGGAGAGCGCAATTTTACCTATATTGATTTAAGTGAGGTGAACCTAAGCGGTGTCAATTTGCAGGAGATTAACCTCACAGGCGCGAACCTCACAGGCGTTAACCTCAGTTGGGCGGTATTAAGCAAAACTCAATTAGTGGGAGTGTGTTTTCGTCGGGCTGATTTACACAGTACGGTATTAACCCAAAGTAATCTAAATCAAAGCAATTTAAGTGGTGCAAATCTGACAAAGGCGGACTTACGATTTGCTACTTTACAACAGGCGGATTTGAATTGGGCAGTTTTAATTGAAGCGGATTTAAGTAATGCGGATTTAACGGGCGCGAAATTGGATCAGATTAATTTAGAACAGGCAAAATTAAATAATGCTGTATTAATCGGTGCAGAATTAATGGAGGCAAATTTAACTCGGGCAAGTTTGGTGGCAGCGAATTTAACTCGGACAAATTTACGAGAATCTCAGTTAGCGGGGGCTAATTTAAAAGATGCCATTCTGATTGAAGCCAACTTAACGGAAGCAGACTTAAATGGTGCCACCTTAAGGTCTACGAATTTAACGGGGGCGGATATGCACCGAGTAGTATTAACGGGAGCAGATTTAACCGATGCGGTTCTTGATGGGGCGGATTTGAGTCGAGGAAATTTAACCGGAGCTTATTTATTAAAAACCAGTTTTAAAAAGGCTTATTTATTACGGGCAAATTTAGAGGAAGTTTATCTACTTTGGTCAAATTTAACCGAAGCGAATTTAAGGGGGGCAAACCTTCGCAGGGCGGATTTAAGCGGTGCTTATCTGGGAGATACAATTTTAAGCGAGGCGGATTTACGAGATACTTTATTAATCGAAAGTCGTTTAATTAGAACAAATTTAGAGGGATCTAAATTAACGGGATGTTGTATTTATAATTGGCAAAAATCAGAAGTTGAAATGAATAAAGTAGAGTGTGAATATGTTTATACTGATTTTGATTATACGAATAAAAAACCCAAAAATCGTTATCCCAGTGACCGAAATTTTTTACCTGGAGAATTGGCTCAAGATTCCCCAGAAGATAGCCAGTTAATTCCGGTGCAATTTACGGAATATCCGAATTGGGAAGCCTTGGTTTATACTTTAGTTAAAGTAGAACAGGAGAGTCATGAACTTGAGTTGAGCATTCAAGGATTTGAAACTCAACCGGATAGTTTTTTACTTTATGTTAGGGCAAATTATTTAGTCAATGCTAAACTTCTGAGTCAACAGATTTTAAAGTCCTATCCGGCCATGAAGCAGAAACTTGTAAAGAAGCGATCGGACATTTTAGGGTTATTAAATTTGGAGGTTCCTATTTTTAACGCGGCCGTAGATTTGGATGGAATTCCTGAAGCGGTGATCTCTCCTGCTATAATTGAAGGGAATAATCATCAAACTTTATATCAAGAAATTTCTCGTCAAATTCAAGGGATTTTGCGATCGCAGGAACCGGAAAAATTTGTGGTTAGTGTCCAAAGATTATTAGATTTCCTGGCTAAAAATGGTGTGGAACTTGAGGATTTACAACATCAAGTGATTATTCAAGGTATTGTGCAACGCGCCCAACAAGAACCCCTATTTAAAGAGAGTTTATTCCGTTGGGAACAGGTCACCAGTCCAACGGAAAGAATTTCGTTGATGGGGGAATTAGTTAGATTTGCGATCGCTCTTTTATGGGAAGAATAAACTAGATTTTTTGATTTTAGCACAAAGACTAATCCGGTAAACTACTACTATAGCGGGCGACCCCTTACCGCATTAAATTGGATTTGATTTTTTATAAGCAGCCCAACCCCCGAAAGCAGAAATATCTGGCCATTGATAGTGTTCGATTAATTCCCTCGGATAGAGTATCGCAGTTAAGACTTCCCCATCTTCTAACTTGATGTCCCCTGGATACATATTCGGAGGTTCGTTAACCAGTAAATGCTCATACTGGGTGTGCGAGATTTCATACACTTCTCCGGGGATAGAAATTCCGTCTTCTCCAATTTCATAAATCGCCGGATGCCAACCATTGCCCGCCGCGTGTAAGCGATATATGGGTAGGGTTTTAGCCGATTTAATCAATTTTGCTTCCCCTAAGTTTTTATGATCCGGTTGACCCTGGAGGGCCGAACCACAAATAAAGATCCGTTTAGTATTGGTCATAGAAGGGAATGGGTAATGGGTTTTGGGTAATGGGTAATGGGTTTTGGGTAATGGGTAATGGGTAATGAGGATTTATTAGTCAATTAATTAACTATTACACTGATAACTGATTATGGCGCGATCGCTATAGGAATTTATAGTGGTTTTTGAGCTTGTAAAGTACATTTTATACAGTATTCTAGTACGGAAATCAAGAGAATGGTGGAAAGAATAAAAAATAGATGTTAAAAAAAGATTAAATTTTGATTTATTGGTTTTCAGGAGAATCAAATTATGGATAAGATTACCCAAATTAGTATTAATAGCGATCGCCTACATCACCGAATCAACACTTTAGCCCAAATCGGTCAACAACCTTCGGGTAGTATTTGTCGCCTCGCCTTTTCCCCGGAGGATTTGGAGGGGCGTGCTACCGTCAAACAGTGGATGCTAGAGGCGGGAATGACCGTTAGCACCGATGTAGCCGGAAATCTCATCGGTCGCTATCAGGGCAAAAGTCCCACTGCTCCAGCTTTAGGGACAGGTTCCCATATCGACACCGTACCCACGGGCGGATGCTATGATGGAGCTTTGGGGGTATTAGCTGGCATAGAAGTAGTACACACATTAAAAAACCATAATCTACAACTCCATCATCCCCTAGAAGTGATAGTATTTGCCGACGAAGAAAGTACCATGATTGGTGCTCAGGCGATCGCAGGAACGGTGTTACTCGATGCTCCAGATCGTTATCAATCAAAGGCAGGAGAGTCGATTCAAGGATGTTTAGCACGGGTGGGAGGCAACTGGGATAACCTAGCAACAGCGCGACGGTCACGGGCAGATCTGGTGGCGTTTGTGGAACTGCACGTGGAACAGGGGGCCATATTAGAACAAAAGGGGGTTTCTATTGGAATTGTGCAGGGTGTGGTAGGAATGGAGCGCCTAAAAATTACGATTATTGGAAAAGCCAACCACGCCGGAACAACACCCATGGAAATGCGACAGGATGCGTTAATAGCGGCGGCAGAATTAATTTTAGCAGTGCGAGAAATAGCGTTAAAAATGCCTTCCCAACCCGTAGCAACCGTAGGATATCTTAATGTTTTACCCAATGCAGTTAATATTATCCCCGGACAGGTAGAACTTTCTGTAGATATGCGAGATTTATCTGATAATTGTTTACAGGAAATGTTGGCACAATTGCACAATAAGATAATATTGATCGCCCATTCAACTAATACCACAATTTCAACAACTCCCTTACTCAGTGTTAAACCAACCTTAGCGACTCCTGAAATTCAATATAGTATTGAATCTGTTTGTAAACAGTTAAACTTAAATTATGATTATCTTCCCAGTCGCGCCGGACATGATGCCTTAGAAATCGGCAGAATTACCAATATGGGAATGATTTTTGTCCCCTCTCAAGGAGGCTTTAGTCATTCCGAAGCCGAATATACATCCCCCGAACATTGTACCCAAGGAGCCAATGTATTATTACAAACTTTGTTATTATTAGATCAAAGCCATTAAACATCATCTGGGATGTGCATATTACTAACGGAAAAATCCGATTATCCCTTCGTGTCTTAGTGCCTTTGTGGTTCCTTACTATTTTTTTAAAATAATGATTTAATTGTCTTATAATATGAGCAGTTATTATCGTTATTAATCGTGATTATGAACAATCATCAACTCCTATCTTTACCTAAAATGGGATGCGGAACCTGGGCCTGGGGAAATCGCCTATTATGGGGTTATGATCCCAGTATGGATACACAGTTACAACAAGTATTTAATTTGTGTGTCAGTCAGGGTGTCACCTTATTTGATACGGGAGATTCCTACGGTACAGGGAAATTAAATGGACGCAGTGAATCGCTTTTAGGACAGTTTTCTCAAGAATATCAAGGAATAAATCAAGAGCAAATTTGTATCGCCACAAAATTAGCTCCTTATCCCTGGAGATTAACCCGCAAATCAATGATTAATGCCTCTGAAAATTCAGCTAAACGGTTAGGAAAAAATGTCGATTTAGTTCAAATGCACTGGTCTACAGCTAATTACGCTCCTTGGCAAGAAGGGAATTTATTAGCGGGTTTAGGAGATTTATATGAACAGGGATTAGTTAAAGGAATTGGCTTATCGAATTATGGGCCGAAACGGTTAAAAAAAGTTTATCAAAAATTTGCAGATCGGGGGATTCCGATTTCAAATTTACAGGTACAATATTCTTTATTATCAACCTATCCGGTCACGGAATTAGGGTTAAAAAAAGTTTGTGATGAATTAGGCATTCAATTAATTGCCTATAGTCCGTTAGGGTTAGGATTATTAACCGGAAAATTCTCAGAAAATACCCCTTTACCAAAAGGAATTCGCGGGGGATTATTTAAAAAATTGTTACCCGGAATTCAACCGATTTTAGCCAGTCTGAAAGAAATTGCTGAATTTCGGTCTAAAACTTTAACCCAAGTTGCTTTAAATTGGTGTATTTGTAAAGGTACAATTCCGATTCCTGGGGCAAAAAACCTAGAGCAAGCTAAGGATAATTTAGGGGCGTTAGGGTGGTATTTGGACTCAGGAGAAGTTGCAGCGTTAGATAATGCTGTGATGCGTTCTAATCAACAAATGGTACAAAATATTTTCCAGACTTCTTAGTTTTTCTAAAATTTTTATTAATTATACGATATAATTTGCATGACCAACAACCGCACATTCTAACACCATATTATCATCAGGATCAGTGATGATAACATTAAGAGTATTAGAAATTTTGACGACCTGTAAGAAACTCAATAAATCGGATAAAGTATCTGTAATTTGAGAATCTGTAAAATTGAGTTTTTGCTCTAACTTTTCCAGCAACTCATCCAATAATTCTTGACAAGTGATCGCCTTAATTTGACCCGTTCTAGCTAATTCCAAACATCGATAAGGACTACCTCGCCAACCCAGACCAGATAGCAATACATTCGTATCAAATACGACTATTGGATACATGGTCTATCCTCATGAATTAAATCATTAATAAAATCCTCGCGTTCTTCGTCAGATAAAGTATTCCAATTGATTCCTCTTTCATTACACAATCTCCGCAATTGACTTTCACCATAGTCTAAGCGTTCTTGACGTTGGGTTTCTGTTGCTTTCACAAGTTCTAGCAATACGATCCGTTTTTCTTTTAATGGTAATTGTTGGATTAGATCAATAATTTGTTCTGTTGTTATAGTTAAGGTTGGCATTATAATCATCCTCACAGATTAGAGAAAGATGGCGAATATCGTTAAAGTATAGCATTTTTATTATAACTTTATTTTTTTTATGTATAAAATACTCCTGACATAATTTTTATAGGCAAATATCAAACCCAGTTTTCAATTGTTGGACGATGTAACCAATCTATAACTTTTTGAGGATTATCGACATATTTTTTTAACTCTGGATCGGGCCATATATGAAGTTTATCTTTACAACCCACTATTTCGGCTGCCGTTTCAATATCTTCCCATTGCCTTAAAAAATCTTCTGACCAGGAACGTTTAGTCATGATAGAATTTGCCCAGTCTAAGCCTGCTGCAATCATTCGTTTTCCATTAGTTCCTCGCGCATTAATTGGTTCCCAAAAAATTACTTCTGGTTCTAAAGTCATGATTTTATCTAAATAATTTTTAAAGTTATCTAAAGTTAAAGTGGGCGGAGTGGGTGCCATCGCAATATAAAGGCGACATCCGGCTTTTTTGCCTTTTAATAAAGCTTCATAGCGTTTAGATGGAGGAGGGGCTTGGGGTTCAATTTGACGACTGAGTTCATCATCTAAATAGGGTAAACTCATACCAACTGTTACATTAGGATAATTGAAAAGATCTAGATCATTTACCCATAGAGGACTGCGAGTTAAAATTCTAATTCTCTTGTTCTTTTCCTGTAAAGTCTTAACTGTATCACGAGTAATTTTTGCTACCTGTTGATTTTGATAAGGGTCAGTCCCTGAACAAAGTAAAACAACACCCTTTCCTGATGGAGTTTCATTCCATTTTTTTTTGCCTTTTAAAACTTTTTTTAATTTCTCAGGAATCTCCTCACGAATAAATAGATATTTTCCCCAGTCCATTTGAGGATTATCCACACCTTTTTCTTGAAGTTGTGATTGTCGGGTACGAATAGCTGGTGTTGAGGGAACATAACAAAATGTGCATCCATGCAAACAGCCAGATGCAATATTAATCACATAATCACATAATCCCTTCTTGTTTAAATTACTTTTTTGTAAGGGATTGACTATTTGTTCGGTTCCAGTTTTTGTTAGCATAAATTGGTCTCATCACTGTTTAATCGTAAATAAACTTATTCTAATTTAAGGTTGGGTTTTTTAAAGATATAAAGTTGTTGAGTATTGGATAATCTTATTATATCTTTTTTTCGCAAATTAATTGTTTTTGAAGAAATAATTTTCCCATCTCTAATTATTTCTATTTCTTTATCTTGTCGCTTCTGATTAAAGTAATTTATATAATGATCCAAACAGCTTGGGTTAAGTTGCATTGTTCGATCGCAGAGATTAAAAAATGCTTCTCCATCTTTAGATAGATGCTGCATTAAATATTTATCTAAAATTTTTATACATCCTTCTTGACTATCTATTGTATCCTCAATATAAAAATCTAATTTCATATTTGATCTGTAAAAATCAACTGTTTTAAAACCAAAACCATATACTTCAAATTCAAAAATATGTGTTAGATTATTATACTTCCAAAGAGTGTCTCTCATTACTTGTAAAGCTGTTAAATTTTTAGAAAAGTGCATTAAATAATATAAAACCACTTTATAGCCTCGAGGTATTAAAGAAAAAGTGTGAGCATAATCAGCATTTCCTTTTTCCCTAAATAATCTTAAACTCTCATTTCTTAAGTGGCGTTGTTCTTCAATTGATTCCAAATCTTTAAGTTGAACCGATTCATAATAACCTTCTGCTTCCAAAATTGTATTATATTTCTTTCTTTTAGATAGACTACTCTTCTTGCCAAATACCCATCTTTTTAATTCATCTATCATATATGTGTAAATTATCTCAGATCCTTTTATATCATTAATCATTCTAATGCTTTGCATTGATATATGCTCCCAGGAAAAAGGATCAAGAATAAATAAAGAATGTCCTCGATAGAAATTATTAGAATTAATGAATGCAGACTGAGTATATTTCTCAAATTCAAGATTAATAAATTCACATTGCTCAAACAAATTTTGAGAATGTTTTAAAATCTTTTTATCCAAGTCATCAAACAATGATAATTGCTGATACTGTTCTTCCAATGAAAAATCTAAATTAATTGTGAATTTATGAACTTTACCATCTACTAATTCACCTAAGCCAGCACAAGGAAAAGCATGATTTTTTAAGCAATCTAAGTGATGCTTATTTTTATCAATAAAAATATAGTTTACATTTATATCTAAGGTTCGGTTAGCTTTCTGAAAACCTTTTCTAACTGCTTGTATTATTCTAATTGGTGAACCTAACCAGCTTTGATTATTTTCGGTGTCATAGTAAACACCGCCCCCACAAAAACCATCTACAAAAGTAAATGTAGTTTCACCATGTCGAGATTTACCATAAAGAGTTAAAATTAGATTTTCAATATATTCTTCATAAATTTGATGTTTAGCCTTTGTATGAGGATCAATATCAGGAATAGAACTTCCATCGGCACTCCAAGACTTAGCTGAAGATGTGGTCATATTGACTATTTCCTAAACTCTAACAAAGTATCTTACCATTAAAAATGTTAAATGCTATAGATTAACAACTTAAATTTTATTTTTTCCTTACAGCTATTAACTCTAACAACGTTTACTCTTCCTTCAAAAACCAAAGAAAAGGGCGGGTTTATTTGGGTTAAGGGTGGGATTTTAATATTTTTGCAGAACCCGCCCCTACAAATTAATGTAAAAATATTAGAGAAAACGAATTGTGTTAGAATAGAATCAGAATAATTATAGAAAATTAACAATAAATGGAAAATACTGGGGTATTAGATGCGGTGATGGGGGGAATAGCGATCGCAATTTTAATTGGAGGATTAGTAATGCTATTTAAAGGCATTTCATCCATGCCTAAAAATTAATGGTAAAATTGATTAACGTAAAAACAATTAGATCAAATTACATCCCGTGAATTTTCAATCAATTATTGCTACCCTGAATCAATTTTGGAGCGATCGCGGCTGTTTGATTGCCCAATCCTATGATACCGAAAAAGGGGCGGGAACCATGAACCCCCATACCTTTTTACGCGCCATTGGCCCGGAACCCTGGTCGGTCGCCTATGTCGAACCCTGTCGTCGTCCCACCGATGGCCGTTATGGAGAAAACCCCAATCGTTTTCAACATTATTATCAATATCAAGTGTTAATTAAACCCTCTCCTAATAATATTCAAGAGGTTTATTTAGACTCCTTGAAACTATTAGGAATTAACCCCGAAGATCATGATATTCGCTTTGTAGAAGATAACTGGGAATCTCCCACTTTAGGGGCTTGGGGTGTGGGTTGGGAAGTCTGGTTAGATGGGATGGAAATTACTCAATTTACCTATTTTCAACAATGCGGAAGTATTGATTGTCGTCCCGTTTCTATTGAAATTACCTATGGTTTAGAACGTCTAGCCATGTATCTACAAAATGTGGATGCGATGACTAAAATTTCTTGGACAGATAAAATTAATTATGGGGATGTTCACCTCCAGGGAGAAATAGAACAATGTACCTATAATTTTGAAGCATCTAACCCAGAATTTTTGTTTACTTTGTTTGGATTATATGAACAGGAAGCGGAACAATTAATCGAAAAAGGGTTAGTTTTACCGAGTTTAGATTATGTTCTTAAATGTTCCCATAGTTTCAATTTATTGGATGCTAGAGGAGTGATTGCGGTGACAGAAAGAACTCGTTATATTGGTCGAATTAGAAATTTAGCTAGACGAGTCGCCCAACGCTATTTAGAACAGCGAGAACAGTTAGGTTTCCCCTTAGAAAAAACCTCCCTAGTTGCTCAATAAATGAGTTGGTTTTTCTTGTAGTGCGAGCGTCCTCGCTCGCTGGAATAATTAGAAGAAATCCCTAAATGTTTGCTACAGAAAGAGAAAGAGGGCGGGTTTATTAAAGTTATCTGTAAGTATCATAATTTATTACAGAACCCGCCCCTACGGGTAAAAACCGAGTACCTGTTCCCTGCTAGATCAAAAATCATCATCATTTTCTTCATCCAGATCATCAATTTCTATAAAGTTTTCATTTTCATTAATTTCAATAGCATCAGCTTTTTTGTCTAATAAAGTAGCGGTTTTAGATGTGGGTTTTTCTTCTAATTCAATCATTTTTCCTTGAAAAAAATCAACTAATTTTTGAGATGCGATCGCTACTGCTTGAGTATCTGCTTGTTCCGGTGTTAATTCAACTGTTTCTACTTTTTCAATTGGTTTAAATGAATGATTGTTAATCGTTTCAATTTGATTCTGTTTGTTAATATCCTGATTGGGAGATTCAGAAATTTGTTGTTGTTCTTGAGTATTAATTACAGGAGGTTGTACAACTTCTGGGGAATAAACCCTAGAATTATTAACAGGAGTATAGGATGGAGATGGGGGAGTAACTTCTTGAACTTGATTAACAGAATTTCCGCCTCTACTATCAAAATTAATTTTAATAGGATGACCGAAAACCTGTTGAAATGCTTTTTCTAAATTCGATATTCTCTCTTTAGCCATTTTTAGTACAGGTTCAGAATTCATTTTAATATATGCAATATCAGAATTACACTGGATTAAATGTCCTTGTTGCCGAAAGAAAGCTTTTGTTCCATTGGGTTGAATATAATCTAATACCTGTTGCCAAATTTGATCTAAATTAGCATTAGTAACAATAGGCGGTTCTGCGGGTGGTGCGGGAATTTCTGCTTTAACTTGCGGTTGAGGTTCGGGGGTGTATGTAGGTTGAAAAACGGGAGAATTAACTGGGTTTTGTGACGGGTTTGAAGGTTCTGAACGTTGTACAAATGGAACGGTTTCCGATTGGTTTTGGACGGTTTTTTGAGGAGTTTGGGTAACAGTAACCGTTTGAGTTATAACAGATTTTTGTAACGCCGATGGAAGTAAACCTAATAAGATAATTTCTAACCATAAACGCGGTTGAGTTGAATTTTTGATTTGAACTTCACTTTCGCGTAAATGTTTCTGACCTGCTAATATAATTGTACTATCCCAACGGTGGGAAAATTGACAAAGTTGTTCCCAAGTCGGTTGAGTCAGTGCGACTAAATCAGAACGGGTTGATGCGGTTTTAGCAATTAATAAATCTCGATAAAATCCGGCTAAATTTTGCAGGACAATTAAAGGTTCCCGTCCTCGGTTTAATAAGTTACGAATACAGTCTAAAATAATAGCCGTATCCCCAGAATCAATCGCTTCTAATAAACTGATTAAGTCCCGTTCAGGAACCGCCCCGACTAAATCCCAGACTTTTTCAACCGTAATTTCACCGGATAATAAACTAAGTTGATCCAATAAACTTTCAGCATCCCTTAACCCCCCCTGAGCAATTTGAGCCACCATAAAAACCGCATCATCAGCAATATTAATAGCTTCTTGTTGGGCAATATATTTTAAATGTTTGATCATGGAATCTAGGGGGATTCGTCGAAAATCAAACCGTTGACACCGGGAAATAATAGTAGGTAAAACCCGTTGTGGGTCAGTTGTTGCTAATACAAATACAACTCGATCTGGAGGTTCTTCTAAGGTTTTTAATAGGGCGTTAAATGCTGCCGTACTTAACATATGACATTCATCTATAACATATACTTTATAACGACATTGAACCGGAGCAAATTGCGATCGCTCAATTAATTCCCTAATATTATCAACCCCGGTATTACTAGCCGCATCAATTTCAATTACATCTAAAGTTGATCCATTAGTAATCCCTTTGCAAACCTCACAAACCCCGCAAGGTGCGGCCGTTGGAGTGGAATTGGCCAAACAATTCAGCGATTTGGCCAAAATTCTCGCACTGGAGGTTTTTCCCGTTCCCCTCGGCCCAGTAAATAGGTAAGCTGGGGCGATGCGTTGAGATTCGATCGCATTCGTGAGGGTAGTTGCGATCGCCTCTTGTCCGACCAAATGGGCAAAGGTTTGGGGACGGTATTTGTGGTGTAGGGGTTCGTAACTCACAACGCAACAGTAAAATTAAGGGAACAGGAAACACTCTTGGCTAGAATAGCAGTAGAGTATTAAAGATCAACCAGGGTGGGGCGGTAGAGGGGAAACTGTCGATTTTCCTATTTAGGACAGAATCAGTGTAATCATAGTAATTGAACTGACCTGAACTGTTTGCTGATTTTTTTTCTAAATCCTAGACAATGTAACAGAATTTTTGATAACTTAGAGTTAAATAGATTTATCATGGCAAGACCAGAGGTGTATTTTTGTTTTTCTTAATAGCCTGAAATTTGATCAAACAGTACAGGTATGGAATTTATGAATTACCTGAAATTAAGGGATCAAAAACAAGCCATTAAAATAAATTTAATCTGATCGTTGGACAACTAAAGATTTACTATCCATGCCATTTTCATTTTAACCTATTCTGGATCGGTTGCAACGGTTTTATCGCAAATTCTAAAAATTAAGTGATTATAACTTATGTCTAATCAAATTATCCTAGTTCAGCCTTTGCTGGCAGCAAAGCCCCCAAAACCTCCTGCTAAAAGTCCCCAAATGAGTACGGATCTAATCTGGATGGGGGCGACGGGTATTTTGTTTATTTTACTATTAGGAAGTATAGTTTTTTTCAAAATAAAAACTAAGGTTTTAACTAAACAGGTAAACACAGAAATATTTAGAAATAAAGAGCTACAGAAAAAATATAAATTGGCAGTCGATACGGTTGCCAAAATGGAGAAAAACCCGGATTTAATTCACTCACGGGAATTTAACTTAGATTATTTGAGAATGCGGATGGCGGAGGATGTTTTCCACTATGCCATTATTGTTCAAATTAAGATGAAAGTTAAACAACAAATTTCCATCGCCCTCCGCCCAACTCAAACGGCTGTTGGAGAACAAAGCACCGCAGGAACAGCCCGTCAAGTCGATTCTATCTTTGATGTAGAATATGAAACGGGTATTGCTGGAGACTCTAAAAAACGGGTGTTATTTCGGATTCAAGTACGACTGATGAAATTACCCACTCAATCAACATCAACTACAATTAATGAAATTATTGATTGTTTAGAAACCTATTTAAGCGCCAGTGATGAACATGATAATTGGCAACCCACTATTCAAGGACGAATTGTTCATATTGAATGGGATCAAAAAGCCAAACCAACGCCTTTATTGGTATTAGAACAATCGAATGAAGGAGTCAATGTTACCTTCCGTACAACTCGACCTGCGGGGATGAAATCACCACCCCATGAAACTCATCATGAAGAAACAACCCAAGCCAAAACTCAAGGGAAAACTCAACGCAAAAAAAGCAGTAAATCAGAATCTACTAAATTAACTTAAGTTAGCTGGGAGCCAGATCAAATAAAACCGTTGTCATATAGTTATTAGCCCATTCTTCACCAAAGGCTTTTTCTAAGACACGGCGGGTTTTATCATTTTGTTGTTGTTGAGTACAATACCGTTGTTGACCTGCAATAATTTCCGATTTTTGTTCCTCAGAAATCGGGTTTTGAGCGATCGCATATTCACAATGAACTTTCAAATATTGCGTCACAATTTGCAAAAATTTAGTTTCTTCTTCCGGTGTTGTCGGTCGAATAAATAAACAAAATTCCGAAAAAATATCCCCCCAAGTGGGAATTTCACGGGGTTGGGAAAACTGTTGTTGCGGTTGGGGTTGTAATTGCTGTTGATAGGGTAACGGTAAACTACGGTCTAAATGGGTAGGGGATAAATCCACAATAGCCGCACTAATTTGGCCCCGTCCCCCGACTAAATCAGCCCCAAACATGGGGATATCATATTCCACCCTCGGAAACATCACGCAATGGAGAATATCCAGATTTTGGCCAACTTTAGCCAATTCCAAATGGAGTTTCCGAAAGTGTTGGGTTTGATAACACTTATTTTCAATGATCAGTTTTTCCCCTTCTAAGCGTCCCTCCACATATCCTAAATCTTCTGGTAAATGGTAGGGTTCCAAATCGAGATATTGGCTCCAACTAACCTGAATTTGGTTGGCGAGTTGGCGGATGAGAGAGTGCTGTTGTTCTCGAATCGAGGGGAAGGAGGTGTTAACCATTGTAGGATTTTAAACGTTTCAGACTCATATCATAGAATATAGCAATCCTAAATAGGTTGTAACATTTCAATACTGATATGAAACGGCCAGAAGTATTACCCCAGATCCCTCCCCCCCTAGCCCCTCGTGCACGGGGGGTTTGGGGGGGCTGTTCCGGTGTTCCCTTTTGATCAGGGATTTTAAACACAACTCAAATAGGATTGCTATATCAGTTTAGTATGAAGGTTGACTTATCCCTTTATAAAGGCAGCTAAAGATTATGTTTGGTTTAGGTTGGCCAGAAATTGCAATTATTTTAGTGGTGGCGCTGTTAATTTTTGGCCCTAAAAAAATTCCTGAAATTGGGAAAAGTTTGGGCCAAAGTCTTAAGGGGTTTAAAGATGGATTCTCTACCCCCCCAGATATTTCTGATTCAGTCTCCTCTGAGACGGAACAGAATTCCCACAAGTCCTAATTTCTTCAAACCCCGTAGGGGCGGGTTCCGTACTAATATCTGTTTCCAACAACTAATCATTATAAACCCGCCCAACCCCAGAATAATATTGAATTAATCGTTAATTTGGGGTGATGTCTGGGCGGGTTTTGGGAGGTTGTTTGTGGGTAGCAAAGGTTAACTCGAACCCGCCCCTACAGTGTGATCGAAGATTGGATCACCGTTGAGGAATTAAGACTCGGAGAATGGGAATTGTCAATAGACTCCTGAATGGGGTTACGAACCTCAATTAATTTAATCGCGCGATTCACACTTTCGGGTAGAATCACTACTAACGATCCCGCCCCAGCCCGATCCAAAGCCGTATTCACCGCTTGGGTTTCATTAAGAATTGTTTCATAACGTACCTGACGGCCAGGAATAGTGCCTAAAACTTGCTGAATCCCCTGGCTGATTAACTGAGCTGCCGAACCCAGTTCTCGGCCCCGGGTATCATCATCCTCCTTGACAATAATCTCATCAAAGATATCCGCAGCCAATTGACCCAAGGTGACAAAATCTTCATCCCGGCGATCGCCAGGGCCACCAATTACCCCAATCCGATGCCCAGGCCAATTTTTCACAAACGCCCCTAACGCTATGTAACTTGCCGGGTTATGGGCATAATCAATCAGGGCGTGATAATTCCCCATATTAAATAAATTCATCCGTCCGGGGGTTTGGGAAGTCGAGGCGATAAAGGTTGACAAACCCGCCCGAATATGCTCTATTTTTACCCCTTGGGCAAAGGCGGCCAAACAAGCGGCCAAAGCATTAGCAATCATAAACGGAGCGCGACCATTCATCGTGATCGGAACATTCACCGCCTGTTCAATCCGTAGCGTCCAATCTCCTTTTAAAATAGACAGATAGCCATTTTCATAGACGGCTGCCAATCCCCCGGATTCCGTGTGTTTCAACACAATTTCATTATCAGGATTCATGGTGAAATAGGCGATTTGAGCCTTTACCCGTTCGGCCATTTGTACCACCAACGGATCATCAGCGTTCAACACCGCATAGCCTTTCGGCATCACTACTTCAGCCACAACACTTTTCACCTTCGCCATTTGTTCCGGGGTATCAATATCCCCCAAGCCCAAATGATCCGCCGACACATTCAAGACCACACCGACATCACAGGTATCGAACCCTAGCCCCGCCCGCAGAATGCCACCCCGGGCACATTCAAGGACAGCAACTTCTACCATCGGATCACGCAGAATCAGTTGGGCGCTTTGGGGCCCGGTATTGTCCCCAGGTTCGGCTAAATGTTCCCCAATATAAATCCCGTCGGTAGTGGTATAACCCACCGCCAACCCGGTTTGTTTGATGATGTGAGCTAACAAACGGGTAGTAGTGGTTTTACCATTGGTTCCGGTGACGGCTAAAATTGGGACGCGACTGGGTTGACAGGGGGGAAACAACATATCCATCACCGCCCCTGCAACATTTCTGGGTAAGCCTTCACTGGGGGCGACGTGCATTCGGAAACCCGGGGCGGCATTCACTTCCACCACCACCCCATCGACTTCCCGCAGAGGTTTAGAAATATCGGGCGTCACCACATCAATTCCGGCAATATCCAAACCGATAATTTTAGCAATTCGAGCAAATAGCCAGACATTATCCGGGTGAACTTCATCGGTGCGGTCAATGGCACTGCCTCCCGTACTTAAGTTAGCCGTAGCCCGCAGAAAACAGATTTCTCCGGGGGGCATAACGCTTTCTAGGGTATGACCTTTCTCCGCAATCATGGACAGCACGGTTTTATCCACCACAATTCGGGTGAGGACATTATCATGGCCATCGCCCCGACGGGGATCACGATTGGTTTTTTCGATTAATTGTTCAATGGTTAATTTGCCATCCCCGACTACATGGGCCGGAACCCGTTCCGCCACGGCTACCATTTTGCCATTCACCACTAACACCCGATGATCCCGACCTGTATAGAAGCGTTCCAAAATCACACTGCGGGTTTTAGAGGCATTACTGGCTTCCTCGTAGGCCATGACCGCCGTTTCCCATTTGGTAATATCCAGGGTAATCCCCCGTCCATGGTTGCCATCGAGGGGTTTAATGGCAATGGGATAGCCTCCGACTTCATGAATGGCATCTTGGAGTTCATCCAAATAGCGAATCACCGTTCCTCTGGGAACCGGAACCCCCGCATCTCGGAGAATTTGTTTTGTCCCTTCTTTATCACAGGCCAACTCTACGGCTAAAACTCCGGTTTGGTTACTGAGGGTGGCTTGAATCCGTTTTTGATAACATCCATAACCAAACTGAATCATAAACCGAGCATTCAGTTGTTGCCAGGGAATATCCCGGGCTTCGGCTTCTTTAATAATGGTTTCTGTGCTAGGGCCAAGGGAGGCTTGAGCTTTTAATTCTTTGAGATCTTCAATATCTTGGGCAAGTTCTTCGCTGGGATAGGTTCCCGTATCCGCAATACTTTGGCACAATCGGACAGCGGCTCGGCCCGCATAACGCCCAGCGTGTTCGTTATCATATTCAAACGCCACCTGAAAAATCCCCGGACTGGAGGTTTCACGGGTGCGACCAAATCCTACGGTCATTCCGGCCAACTGTTGGAGTTCCAGGGCGATGTGTTCGATAATATGTCCCATTAAAGTTCCCCGTTCTACCCGACTGAGGAACCCCCCTCGGACACCCGGTGAGCAGTGATGTTCAATTAAACTCGGGAGAGCGGAAGTTAAGCCGTTATAGAAGCCTGGAATATCGCTGCTATAGCGTTCCGTTAATTCTTCTAAATCCAAACGCATCACAATCAGTTGATGGCGTCGGATACTCCAGTAGTTAGGGCCTCTTAAGGTTTGTATTTTAAGAATTTTCATATTGGTGTGAGTATAATGCTCCGAATGGGCCGGGATGATAGTCCGCTTTATTAAATTTCTAGCTAAGGTGACTTGTAAACTGTTTGCAGTGAACAGTTTTTCAGAACTATTGAACTTTGCTAGATCAGAGCAGTTGGGGATTTCCGATTTTCTTTTCGAGACTTGCCGATTCCCAATCACCCCTAATCAGGGTTTCCCATCTTCAAATTAGAGGGGAAAACCTTGAATTTGGCCAAGTTCACCGATCATGTATGTCAATTTACACACTGGGAGCAGAACTTGGACGACGGGAGTGAAAGTTATACTGATCACCATAGGATAGAATATGTACCCGCAAATTGAATACACTTAGGGGATCGGTGGCTCCAGCATTCACTAAATTGGTATAGGACATTTCGTGGGTATCCACAATGGTTACACATCCCTTTCCTACGACCCGCAGTAAACCTTGGGCTTCAAATAGGGCACAGGTATCCTCATCAATGCCAATGCCAATTTTGTCGGGGTGGGCTGCGACAGCACTCACTAACCGTGCCATGCGATTCCGGTTATGGAAGTGTTGATCTACAACTAATTCTGGCACAATATCTAAGCCCGTTGCCATATCTACCAGGGAGCGATTGGGAGATTCCCCACTTCCGCCTCCGGCAATCATTTGGTGGCCCATTACGGCGGCTCCAGCACTGGTTCCAGCCAAGGCCATGCGCCCTTGTCTGGCTCCGGTTCTAATTTTTTCCATCAGCAGGGTATCGGCTAATAAGCTATAAAGCCGCAATTGATCCCCCCCCGTCATAAATACCCCGGTACAGGTTTCTAAGAAGGCGTGCCACTTGGGATCTTCACAATGATGGCGTTCCCGAATATCAAAGACTTCAATGGATGTGGCCCCCATTTCCTCAAAGATTTTTTTATATCTCTCTCCCTGAACCACTGGTTCGCGGGAGGCAGAGGGAATGATGGCAAGGTGGGCGTTGGAAGCACCAGCCCGGTGAACAAAGGTTTGCAGAATCTCACGTCCATGAACTTTGTCTTCGGCTCCACCAATAATCATGATAGAGGTTTTGGTTTGTTGGGGAATCATTTGTTCAAGGGCTTGAGATGTCAACTGCTGCATAGTGTGTCTCCTCGAATCAATCTATACTGGGTTCAGCCACGGGAGTGATTAGGTTAGCCATCCTTTTTTATGGGGCTGATTTTGATTTCCCTGTGGAAACAAAGACCTGATCTCCGACTCTCCCCGATCGGAATCCACCGGGTGGATTCCTCTGATTGGAGAAGAACGGTAACGGGTTTTTTAGGGATAGTCACCTCAAGGATCAGCCTTGGACTCCTAATTGTTTCAAGGGCGAAATTCATACCGAACCCAATTCGGGTAACAAAGCCCGATTCAAAAAAGCTGACCCATTTTAGTATATTTTGATACAAATTAACAAATATTTTAGTTTATGGACTATCATATACTATGAAATGTTTGTTACAAGTTTGAGCTTAAAAAAATTTTAAGCCTAATTGATCAATTAATAATACTGTGCGTTTTGACATTATTACTCTATTCCCTGATTTTTTTACGTCTCCCCTTAGCTCAGGTCTTCTGAGTAAAGCCCTGGGGAAAGAAATTGCTCATGTCCATTTAGTGAATCCCCGGGACTTCACCCAGGACAAACATCACCGAGTCGATGATGAACCCTTTGGGGGCGGTGTGGGGATGGTCTTAAAACCGGAACCGATTTATGCGGCGGTTGAGTCCTTACCTATATTACCCCGTCGAGAAGTGATTTTTTTGACCCCCCAAGGGGAACAAATGCACCAAGAGTTATTCCGAGATTTAGCGTTAAACTTTGAGCAGATTGTGTTAATTTGTGGACATTACGAGGGCATTGATGAACGAATTATCCCCTTAGTTACCCGGGAAGTTTCTTTGGGGGATTTTGTTCTCACCGGGGGAGAAATTCCGGCCATGGCACTTTTAAATGGAGTTGTGCGATTATTACCTGGAACGGTGGGAAAGGAGGAATCTCTCAAAGCTGAAAGTTTTGAACAGGGATTACTAGATTATCCCCACTATACTCGCCCGGCGGTGTTTAGAGGAATGCCCGTTCCTGATGTTTTATTATCAGGACATCATGGCAACATTGAGCAATGGCGAAAACAACAGCAGTTTCAGCGCACCCGTGAACGTCGCCCGGATTTGTGGGAAGATTGGATACAAGAACACCCGGAAGAATTGGTTTAGGATGAATGCTGATACACCAGAAGAATTAATTCAAGCGATTGATTTGGCGTTAGGTCAAGGGAATTTTAATCAAGCTAAAACCCTTTCTGATCAAGCCAGTCAAGATTATCCGAATCATGATAAAATTCAACGTTATGCTAGAATTTTATCATCGCCCAATGTGCCTTTTCAGCAACTCTCTCGCAACCCTAATACTCCTTTAAATCTGAGTTGGGTGATTCGGCATCGTCAAGATTATCGAGGCAGATGGGTGGCTTTAGAAAAAGGTCATTTAATTGCGGATGCGGGTTCCCTTGATCAATTATTTGCTCAGGTGGGAAAGGAAAAAATGAAAGATTTATTTTATACCATTGTTTATTAGGGGTAAGCACAATTCTCTGGTCTGAGTATGGAGCAGATATTAGTTAAATAAATAGAACATTTCCCCATGAGTTAAATTAGAAATGCTACCATTAATAGTAGGGTTTCGGTTTATTGGTGAAAAAGGTTAAGTCTATCTTCTGGTAGAAGGTTAATCTTAATCACACAGATACAGTAGTGTTTAGTCAATCAATAAAAAATAAGGAGAAAATCATGGCTACGGAAAAACGTGGATTTGCTTCAATGGATCAAGAAAAGCAACGGGAAATTGCTAGTAAAGGTGGTAAAGCCGCCCATGAGTCGGGACGCGCCCATGAATTTACTTCCGAAGAAGCCCGAGAAGCCGGACGCAAAGGCGGTAAGGCGGTCAGCCAAAATCGAGAACACATGGCAGCCATTGGACGCAAAGGTGGCAAGAATAGCCATAAAAAAGATAAAGAAAATGAAAACAATACTGACGAAAATCCCTAATCTCAGGGAAGGATGTTTTAGTAAACTGTAATAAAATCTGAGTTTTTTAACAAAAAACTATTTCTGTTGGCGATCGATCTTACAAAGTGGGGTTTTTCCTGGGATCAACCCTGTGTTTGTGAGCAATACCTTCGTTATTTTTCCTGTAGAAAGAACCACAAAGACACCAAGACACAAAGGAAGATATTAAGGAGGATATAGTTAAACTTTTTGGCGAAGGTATTATGCAGGTTGAACTCTTATAGCAGGTTTTTAGACTCCGACAGAGTGATTTATCCCCTGTTGGAGTTTTAAATTATCCGCCCTAACCTAAAAATAGCAAAAAAAATACTTGACATTTTCGGATGGCTTGATTATAGTGGAGTTACCTAGTAATAGGTTTGAGTGAAAAATTGACTTCTGTCTCATCTATCGGAATCAAAAATATAGCAGTTGACGATGCGGTTAGGACATTAATGATGGCTGTAATCCTTAATTATTAATTGTTTTACTCCTGTACTTTGTCTTCTGTCTGTTGCCTCTAGCTAATTCCGATACCTGAGACTTTAGCCAAACACAATCGAAACTAAGGGTTTTAATTCAATAGTTTGGATATTGCGCTGAAAGTGCTAGTTTTCAATTTCTATTTTGGACTTGGAAATGGGGAGTATGCTTTAATTCACGCCAAGGGTCTGAAGGGTTAGAATTACAAACTTGCTAGGCGTCTAATTCATCAAAAAAAATTAGGAGCTAGTTATGAAAGCCAAGATAGCAGTTTATTGGGATGTTCAAAACGGTAAAACTTCTTCTAGCAGAATTGAACATTTCTATCAAGGGTTAATTCAAACAAGCGATTTATTGATTAGCAATGCTTACGCTTATTGGAAAGACGAAAAAAAGTCATTTGAACAAACTCTTTCTGAGATGGGAATTGACATGATTAATGTTTTGCCAGGAAATAATGCAGTTGATTACCGTATTATTCAAGACTGTAAGAAGCATATTTTATCAGATCCAAGCATTAAAACTGTAGTTTTAATAACAGGAGATGGAGATTTTTTATCCTTAGTTCAGTATCTAAAGGAATCAAGAGTATTAGTAATATTAATTTCGATGAATAATGTTGCTGAAGAACTAAAAAATGCTGTTGATTATGCTTATCATATTAATGAATTAATCCCATCCATTAAGCTCGATAAAGCAACTCCAAAAACACTAGATTCTCCCGCTATAATTCCTTATGAAGAAGCTAAAAAATGTCTAATTGAATTGATCAAAACGGTTAAAGAAAAAGGAAAAAAAGCTACTCTTGATGTGCTGGGTCGTTTAATCAAAAAACATCCTCAACTTTCTGGCTACAAAAAAGTCTCATACTACAAATCTGATGGAAAGTATTATTCTAAATTCAGCAAATTTGTAGATGCGGTAATTCAGGAGGGAATTATTCAAGATTGTAATGGAGAATTGATTTTAGTCTAAGTTGAGAAAAATTGCGATCGCATGAATAGGATATGATTAAGCTGTTAAGCATTTAAACCGTATGCTGTAGCAAGAGAAGTTTGCAATATACAGGCTTTACGATTTAACAATAACTAATTTAGATACTTAACAGCTTATGACCAAATTACCAGAGATCAAAAACGAACAATTGCGATTACAAGCATTAACCCATCGCTCCTATTTGAATGAACATCCTAATGCTGGAGAAGACAATGAAAGATTAGAATTTTTAGGGGATGCCGTCCTAGGATTTTTAGTGGGAGAATTGCTATTTAAAAAGCGCTATCCCGAAGATATGACTAAAATGAGTGAGGCAAATATGACCCGTTTACGGTCTGTGTTGGTTGATGAAAAACAACTGGCTAAATTTGCAGTACAATTTAATTTAGGGGAGTTATTACGGTTAGGAAAAGGGGCAATTCGAGACGGTGGACGCACCAACCCTTCCTTACTTAGTGATGCCTTTGAAGCCTATATTGGAGCCTATTATTTAGATACCCATATTGACGCTGTGCGAGAGTTCATACATCCGTTATTTTCTGCTGTGGCGAATGAAATGGTTTTTCCCCAGTCGGAAACCACCCCTCAAACCTTAATTGATTGTAAAAACCGCTTTCAACAATGGGCCTTAGAAAAATCTGGTGAAAACCCGAAATATTATGTGATCGGAGAATCTGGGCCAGATCATGCTAAGGAATTTTGTATTGAAGTCCGGGTTAGGGATAAGGTATATGGCTATGGAAAAGGGAAGCGGAAACAGGATGGGGAAAAAAAAGCCGCCGAAGTGGCGCTGCAAAAATTGGGTCTATTGTAGTGAGTCCTTTAGGACTCTGAGCCCTTTAGGACTCTAAGACCTAAAGGGCTTACTACATAACTTTATTCTTCTTCTGAACTGGCATCAATATCCTCATCATCATGGCTATCTACCTGGATGACAGAATTAGCTGAAACCACAGCCCCACTATCTAAAGCCCCTCTAACTTTCTGTTCAATTTCTTTAGCTAAGGTGGCATTTTCTTCTAAATAAATCAGGGTTTTATCCCGTCCCTGACCAATATTATCGCCGTTGTAACTATACCAAGCTCCTTTGCGTTTTAATACCCCGGTTTCTTCGGCTAAATCAATTAAACAACCTAAAGTAGAAATGCCTTTTCCAAAAATAATATCAAATTCTGCAATACGGAAAGGAGGGGCAATTTTATTTTTAGCTACCTTAACTTTAGCCCTAATTCCGTATTCATCCGTTCCCCGTTTTAAGGTTTGAATTCGACGAATATCTAAACGTACAGAGGCATAGAATTTTAAGGCATTCCCCCCGGTTGTAGTTTCGGGGTTTCCATAGACAACACCAATTTTTTGACGTAATTGGTTGAGGAAAATAACAGTACAATTCGACTTACCAATATTTCCCGTAATTTTGCGTAACGCCTGACTCATTAACCGAGCTTGTAAACCCATGTGGGAGTCCCCCATGTCCCCCTCAATTTCAGCCCGGGGAACTAGGGCAGCCACGGAGTCAATTACAATAATATCAACGGCCACAGACCGTACCAGTTGATCCACCACCTCTAAGCCCATTTCTCCGGTGTCCGGTTGAGAAACCAGTAAATTTTCCGTATCCACCCCTAGGACAGCCGCATAGCTGGGATCTAGGGCGTGTTCGGCATCGACAAAGGCGGCTACTCCTCCGGCTTTTTGGACTTCGGCGATTGCGTGGAGGGCTAAGGTGGTTTTACCCGAACTTTCTGGCCCATAGATTTCAATTACCCGTCCCTTGGGTAAACCGCCCCCCAAGGCTAGGTCTAGGGTTAATGCACCACTGGGAATGGTTTCCACTTTCATGCGGGTGGAATCCCCTAACCGAACAATGGCCCCTTTGCCAAAGCTTTTCTCAATTTGGTTTAAAACAAGGGTTAGAGCTTTTTTCTTTTCAGAACTAGAATTATCTTTAGTATCTTTAGCCATTCGCTGTAATTTTAAGTAACGGTTAATTTTGACATCCTAGCCATACTAGCCGCTAGTGTGCATAACTGGTATGGTAGCAGTTATGCTGGGGTTCTGACTATTATGGATATCCCCGGATATCGACGAGCTTAACAATTTTTTGCAGTTTGTCTGCCCAAGCTCTCAGGGAATTTATCCCCATTATAAGAGAAATTGATGTTTTCGTCAATATAATAATAACAATTATGTCATTTTTATATGTCTTATCGCTATATTTTATTTTATAAACCCTATGATGTTTTGAGTCAGTTTACGGATTATGATCCCACCAATACTACTCGTAAAACCCTGAAGGATTTTATTTCTATTCCTTTAGTTTATTCTGTGGGAAGGTTAGATCGAGATAGTGAAGGATTGTTACTTTTAACTGATGATAATTTTGTGAAACATCGCTTAATTGATCCTAAATTTGCCCATCAACGAACCTATTGGGTACAGGTGGAAAAAATACCAGATGAAACGGTGTTACAACAGTTAACTCAGGGGGTACAATTATCAGATTATCGGACAAAACCCGCCCAGGTTAAACTACTTTCTACTGAACCCAGTTTATCTCCTCGTGAGCCTCCGATTCGGTTTCGGAAAACCGTCCCTACGGCTTGGTTGGAATTAACCTTAACTGAAGGTCGTAACCGTCAAGTCAGGAAGATGACGGCGGCGGTGGGGTTTCCAACATTACGGTTAGTTAGAGTTGCGATCGCCCATTTAAGTTTAACAGGACTCGCACCCGGTGAATGGCGAGATTTAACCGAGGTTGAATTGAAACAATTAAGGCAAATATTAGGAAATTATTAAGTAGTTGCACAAAATAAATTACCTAGTTGATAGAAGGGGGAGGGAACAGGGAACAGCCCCCCAAACCCCGCACGGGGTAGCCCCCCCAAACCCCGCACGGGGTAGCCCCCCCAAACCCCCCGTGCACGGGGTAGCCCCCCCAAACCCCCCGTGCACGGGGTAGCCCCCCCAAACCCCCCGTGCACGGGGGGCTAGGGGGGGAGGGAACAGGGTAAAGGATGTGTAATTAATTTTGTTTAGGTACTTAATAAAAATTCCATAATAATTAATTAGGTTTTCCCCCTCCAATTAAATATAATAGTGCCATTCTAACTGCAATTCCACTGGTTACTTGTTGGGAAATTAAACTCAATTCGGGATCATCCATTAATTCAGAACTTAATTCTACCCCTCGATTTACTGGCCCAGGATGCAATATTTTCACATTTGGTTTACAGGCTTTTAAGCGTTCGTGGGTCAGACCAAATAATTGATGATATTCGCGTAAACTGGGTAATAAATGGGCGGTCATCCGTTCTTTTTGTAAGCGCAAAGTCATGACAAAATCGGCATTTTCCAAAGCTTCATCTAAATTCCAATGTAAAAATAGTTTTCCGGGGCGATTTTTGCCAAATTCAGCAAATAATTCTGGGAGTAAAGTCGGGGGAGCGGCTAAGTGTAATTCCGCTTGGGTAGCGGTTAAACTCCAAATATTAGAACGGGCGACCCGAGAATGTAAAATGTCTCCGACAATGGCTATTTTTTTGCCATTTAATTGTTCAATTTGAGGGTTGTCTGGGTCAAGAATTCGGCAAATTGTGAATAAATCTAATAGTGCTTGGGATGGGTGTTCGTGTTGACCATCGCCCGCATTTAAAACCGCTACTTTTGCATTTAAACGGTCTAATTCTGCGGCGATCGCAAAGGGAACTCCAGCCTGTTTATGACGAATTACCATCATATCCGTCCCCATGGCTAAATAGGTTTTAGCGGTGTCGAGAATGGTTTCTCCTTTGGTTAGGGAGGAAGTCCCCGGAGCAAAATTTAAGGTATCTGCTGATAGTCTTTTGGCGGCGAGTTCAAAGCTATTCCGAGTCCGGGTTGAGGGCTCAAAAAATAAATTGGCGACCACTTGACCTTGGAGGGCGGGGACTTTTTTGGTGCGACGTCCTAAGACTTCTCGAAAGCTAGTGGCGGTTTGTAAAATGTTATTATATTCCGTCGCCGTAAAGTCAGCTAGGGATAAAATATGGCGGCGAGTCCAGGGAGCAGTAGCCATTGTCAAATAATTAGCAATTATAGGATTTTGGAATCAAAATTTGAGGTTTAAAATCATCGGAATTTTGATCCAATATTTAATTATACTGGGTGATCGTTCAAAGCGGAAATAAACCTCAAGGCTTGAACAATAAACTAATAGTTATTTTTAGAATACCTTTTGAACTATGAACAGTATCCAATCCTTTTTGACCGCTTGTATCCTTGGTGTTACTATTCTTAGCTTAAGTAGTTGTAGTACCCCGGAGGTAGAAACTGAAACCTCACCGACGCCTACAGCCACCGTTTCCCCTCAACCGACCTCTGAACCTCAAAAACAAGCTATTTCCAATGCTGACACGGTTCCCGTGACCATTTATCAGGTGGATACTCAATGTTCTGAGTTAGTTCCTCGACAAATTACGGTTCCCAAAAAACAGGCTTTAGAAAGGGCGATCACAGAGGTTTTAGCACAACAAAGTAGTTCGGATTTTACTTTGAATTATCGGGTAAATGTAGATCCAGAAAAACAGGTTGTGACGATTGATTTTCGCGTTCCTACCAATGCGGATCGAACGTTTAGTTCCTTGTCTAGTTGTGAACAGTTAGCCTTGTTTGGGAGTTTGAGAAAAACAATTATTGGTAATTCTAATTGGCAAATTAATGAGGTAATTTTTACCGAACAAGGAGAAGAAATTACGTTATAAAAGCCATCTAAATTTGGGTAAGTACCTAAAAAAATTAATTACAAATCCTCTACCCTGTTCCCTCCCCCCTAGCCCCCCGTGCACGGGGGGTTTGGGGGGGCTCCTCCGTGCACGGGGGGTTTGGGGGGGCTCCTCCGTGCACGGGGGGTTGGGGGGGCTCCTCCGTGCACGGGGGGTTTGGGGGGGCTATTCCCTATTCCCTATTCCCTATTCCCTATTCCCTGCTTTTACGAATAATCATGTCTAATCTTTCCGAATGGACTCTATTACATACCCAACTCCATCGTACCCTACGCGATCGCAATATTTTACCTCGATCTAAACGTTTATTAGTGGCGGTATCGGGGGGACAGGATTCCTTATGTTTAATTAGATTATTATTAGATTTACAACCCAAATGGCATTGGCAAATTGCTATGGTTAATTGTGATCATCGTTGGCGTTCTGATTCTCAAGCCAATACCGATTATATTGAACAATTAGCTGATAGTTGGCAAATTCCCTTTTATCGAGAAACCGCCGATATTATTCCCGCTACAGAAGCCGCAGCTAGGGAATGGCGTTATCAGGTTTTAACTGAAATTGCTCAAAGCAATAATTATGCTTATATTGTTACAGGTCATACCAAAAGCGATCGGGCTGAAACTCTACTTTATAACTTAATTCGAGGTAGTGGCGCCGATGGTTTACAAGCCTTAACTTGGCAACGTCCTCTGGATTCTATATCAACAAATTCGATAATTTTAGTTCGTCCTTTATTAGATATTACTAGGGAACAAACAGGGCATTTTTGTCAAGAAAAAGCCCTAAAGATTTGGCTAGATATTACCAATAATGATTTACATTATGCTCGTAACCGAATTCGCCAAGAACTTTTACCCTATTTACAAACCCATTTTAACCCCCAAGTCGAATCTCATCTAGCCCAAACCGCAGAATTATTGCGATCGGAAGTAGACTATTTAGAAGAACTGACAGAAACCCTATTTCAACAGGTGGTATTTTGGGAAAATGGCAGTCAAGATCGATTAAAAATAAATCGTTTAGCCCTGAGCCAAACCCATGAAGCTCTAAAACGTCGAGTGAGTCGGAAAGTCTTACAAAAAGTTATGCAAAAATCTGCTAATTTTGAACAAATTGAAAAATTAACTGCCTTAATTAGTGCTCCAAATCGTACCCAAACTGACCCTTTTCCTGGGGGGGCGATTGCAATTGTTGATGGGGAGTGGATCATCTTTAGTCTGACATCAAATTAGACTTAAATTCCGCCCTCTTGACAAAACCATTCATCAAGGTAAATATAGTTCTATAGCAATTCCATTGTTTGGTGAGGAACCTGTAATGATTAGTCAGTTTGGTAAAAATAAATGTCTTTCTACTCTGTTACTAGCGACAGCAATATTGGTACCAGGAATCAGCTTAACAAATTCAAAAGCGATCGCACAATCGGAGGCTGTAACTTTTAAATTGATCAATGGGACTGATAAAGTGATGACAGAATTTTATGCTTCCCCTCCCAGTACCTCAGATTGGGAAGATGATATTCTTGGCGTTGATGTTCTTAACCCTGGCGACAGTATAACTATTAAGATAGATGATGGTCGAGAAGATTGTAACTATGACTTTCGGGCTGTCTTTGAAGATGGTACTGAATCAGTGGACACCGGAGAAAAGATTTGTAGCGGTGAAGAATACACATATCAATAACGTTTGGCTTGGGTCATTCCTAATACAATTGTTAAGAAACCCTATCCTTTGAGAAACTCGACCCTACAATGCAAAATAGCACTATAGAGTTGACAAAGGAGCCTTCCTATGGCCTATGTATGCGAGCTAGGGACAGGTCAAAGCGTTTATTTAGAAAATCAGGGCGCACAAACTGTTGTCACCCTCATTAGCAGTAGCCCTGGACAACAGCAACAAGCGAGTAGCAGTTTTACAACCGGAGTTTGGAGTTCACCCCCCCAGGTGTTCCAGACTCCTTATGGTCTGGTACTCAAAGTCATATCCGAACAGGGGGAAAGAAGCCTACAAATTCAAGGGACTAGCGTTAGTATTCTGGGTGAAATGCCCTCTGTGACTGATTCTCAACAACTCACGGTTCAGGAAGTCACGAGGGTATCTGTTTCTCCATTAAAACCGATGGAACCGATGAAAATGGAACCCATGAAACCCATGAACCTAAAAATGGGGGATATGCAGATGAATATGAACCCGATGTCTATGCGAATGGGGTCGGGTTCATCGGAGGAGAATCCTAAGTCTTTTTGTAGTCAATGTGGGACATCGGTAAAACCGGAAGACCGATTTTGTTCTAATTGTGGTCATCAATTGTAAGTAATCAGTCATCAGTTAAGAGTCATCAGTTAACAGTTTTTATTCGTTAGCTAATATTGTATATCTAATATATCTAAAAAATGTCTATTAAAGTTAGTCTTAACCATCAGATTTCCTATCAATTTGAACGTCCGGTAATTCTTGGCCCTCAGACCATTGGATTGCGTCCTGCTTCCCATTGTCGGACACCGATATTGAGTTATGCCCTGAATATTTCCCCCTCTGACTATCAACTAACCTGGTTACAGGATCATTATGGCAATTTTTTGGCTAAGGTTAACTTTCCCCAAACCACAGATTATCTTAAAATTGAAGTTGATTTAATTGCCCAAATTCAACCAATTAATCCCTTTAATTTTTTAATTGAAAGCTACGCTACTCACTATCCTTTTGAATATGAACCCCGTCTAGCAAAAGAACTTAGTCCATTTTTAGAGATTGCGGAATCGGGAGAATTACTAAAAAATTGGGTAGAAATTCATCGTCAACAGGATATTTATACTTCTAATTTTTTACTGGATTTAATTCAAAAACTAGCTCAAGATATCCAATATCAAATCAGATTAGAACCTGGTATCCAAACCTGTGAAGAAACCCTGGAGAAAAAAATCGGTTCCTGTCGAGATACGGGATGGTTATTAGTTCAAATTTTACGCCATTATGGATTAGCGGCTCGATTTGTTTCGGGATATTTAATTCAACTTACTAATGATATTCCCCCCTTGGATGGGTTGCCAGGGCCAGTTTATGATAATGCTGATTTACACGCCTGGGCTGAGGTTTATATTCCGGGTGCAGGTTGGATAGGACTTGACCCCACATCAGGTTTAATTACTGCTGAAGGTCATATTCCTTTAGTTTGTGTGGCTGACCCCCAAGATGCCAGTCCAGTCCAGGGAACTTTTGAACCTTGCGAGTCGAAACTAGACTTTTCAGTAACAGTTTCTCGCTATCACGAAATCCCTAGAGTTACTAAACCTTATAATCAAGAACAATGGCAACAAATTAATTATTTAGGCGAAATAGTTGAAGATAATTTACAACGTTTAAATGTCGGTTTAACTATGGGTGGGGAACCAACATTTGTTTCAATTGATGATTTTGAATCTTCCCAATGGCGCGTTACAGCATTAGGAGAAGAAAAACGCAAAATTGCTTGGCAACTGCTGAATAGATTAGAAGCTAAATTTGCTCATAAAGGTGGATTACTTCATTATGGATTAGGAAAATCTTATCCAGGTGAAGCCTTGCCCCGTTGGACTTTAGGGTGTTATTGGAGAACAGATGGAATCCCTTTATGGCATAATCGAGAACTCTATGCTCAGGAGGATAAAAACAATAATTATACCTCAAAAAATGCCCAAATTTTTATTGAATCTTTAGCTAAAAATTTAGGAGTTAAATCCGATTTTATTATTTCAGCTTACGAACTAAATTCTAATATTATATCTGGATATACACTCCCTATTTTATCAGTTAAAAAAGCAGAAAATATTCATTGGAGTAGTTGCCAATGGCGACTTTCTACTCCCAACAAAATAGAACTTTTAACTGGAAATTTACCGATAGGATTTCGCTTACCTTTAAGTTCTTTAGATTGGCAAAATGATCAACTTGAACCAGAAGCAATTATTCCCTTAACTCATTCGCCAATTATTCCGAATTTTGAACCCTTAGAATCTCCAATTAATTCAATTAGGGTGGCTTTAAGTGTGGAAGTTAGACAGGGAAAAATTCACGTTTTCTTACCTCCAATTTCCTCTCCTCGGAGTTTTGTAGATTTAATTACAGCCATTGAAAATACCACTGCCCAACTTCAATATTCAGTGCTAATAGAAGGATATACACCCCCAGTAAATACAGGAATTATCGGCTTTCAAATTACCCCAGACCCGGGAGTAATTGAGGTTAATATTCATCCCGCCTCTAACTGGCAAGAATTAGTCGAAATTACAAATATTTTATATGAAGAAGCCAGATTATCCCGTTTAGGAACGGAAAAATATCTATTAGATGGACGACGAATTCCTACCGGGGGAGGTGCCCATGTTACCATAGGCGGAAAAACTGTTTATGATAGCCCGTTATTACGTCGTCCCGATTTATTAAGAAGTTTAATTACCTATTGGCAAAATCACCCCTGTTTATCGTTTTTATTCTGTGATTTATTTGTCGGGCCAACCAGTCAAGCTCCCCGGGTGGATGAAGCTAGACATGAAAGTTTATATGAGTTAGAAATTGCCTTTCAACAGTTGGAATATCAAGCCAATATTGCTCCTAAATTAGTAGATCGTTTATTAAGAAACCTATTAGTTGATATTACTGGAAATACCCATCGTTCAGCTTTTTGTGTTGATAAATTATACCCAATTGAAAACCCTAAAAATCAATTAGGATTATTAGAATTTCGCGCTTTTGCCATGCCTCCCCATCCCCAGATGAACCTATTACAAATGTTATTAATTCGGGCATTAGTAGCCTGGTTCTGGGAAAAACCCTATACCCATTCATTAATTCGTTGGGGAACAACTCTACATGATCGGTTTATGTTACCCCATTATTTAGGAGAGGATTTAAAAACAATTATTGAGGACTTAAAAACCGTTGGTTATGAATTTGAATTTGATTGGTTTGCTCCTTTTATTGAATTTCGGTTTCCTCGTTATGGAGAAATCACAAAAGAGGGGGTAGAATTAGAACTGCGTCATGGAATTGAACCTTGGCACGTTTTAGGAGAAGAAAGCTCGTCAGGAAGTACGGCCCGTTATGTAGATTCCTCCATGGAAAGGGTACAAATTATATTAAGAAATGCTTTAGGAAATTCTGCTAATATTGATAGTTATTCGGCTCGATATATTGTTACTTGTCAGGGTCGTCCCATTCCGTTAAAATCCACTGGAAATCCAGGAGAATATGTCGGTGCGGTAAGGTTTCGGGCGCGACGCTATACTTCTTTATTGCATCCTGCTATTAATCCCCATGATCCCTTAATTTTTGATATTGTTGATACTGAGTCAAACCGTTCCATTGGGGGTTGTACTTATTTTGTGAGTCCTCCCAATGGTAAAATATATCAACAATTTCCGATTAATCATCGAGAAGCAGAAAGTCGAATGTTAGAACGATTTGTAGCCATGGGTCACACATCTGGATTGATTAAAGTTGCCCATTTAAAATTAAATCCTGAATATCCATTAACCTTAGATTTACGCCAAATTCCTTGATGATGCAAGAAAAACAGGTAAAACAAAGGTAAAATATCTTAAAACCCGTGCAGAACCCTTTAATAATTTTATTAGGATAAAATTAATGTCTGAACAAAAATCAGTCCTAGTTTTTGATGGTATCAGTGACCACATAGAGTTATCTAAAAGTTTTCCCGACCTGGACAAAGCCATCACTATCGAATTTTGGGCTAAGGGCGGAAACAGTTTGACCGAACAAACCAGTATTCTTGAGGCTTATAATAATCAAAATACTCGGGTCTTACAAATTAGTTTGCCTTGGTGGGATGAAACAGATACTCGGATTTTTTGGGACGCCGGAAATCAGGATGGGTTTGATCGCATTGATAAAACCGTGAGACTCAGAGAATATAATGGGTGGACTCATTGGGCTTTTGTGAAAAATTCCACCACCGGGCGAATGTACATTTATCGGAATGGAGGAGTCTGGCATCGAGGGAACGGGCATAATAGACCATTAACGGGGATCAAAAAACTGGTCATTGGTTCTTCTGTCAATAGTTCTCATCATTGGAAGGGTTCCCTGGCTGAATTTTATATTTGGAATCAAGCTCGCACCCAAGAAGAAATTAAACAGGACATGAATCGGCGTTTAGTCGGTGATGAACTAGGATTATTAGCCTATTTACCTCTAAATGGGGATGTTAATGACAAAACCAGCTATACTAACGATGGCATAATTTATGGAACAAGTTGGAAATTAGAGAAATTACCTGCCAAAAAAATTGAACAAACTCCCAGGATTAAAAATAAAATTAAAACCAGAACTAAAACTAAAAAATCTAGTCAACCTATGACCACTAATGAACCTGTATCAGAATCGGAAATCTTAGAACCAATATTAGAAACCTCGGAACCGATTATTACCGATGAGCTAATATCAGAATCGGAAATCTTAGAACCAATATTAGAAACCTCGGAACCGATTATTACCGATGAGCTAACATCAGAATCGGAAATTTTAGAACCGATTTCAGAATCAACTCAACCCATAATTATTGAACAAATCTCTAATGATGAAACACTAGAATCCAATCAACTTTATTCTGGCATTCAGAAAAAACGATTAGTGATTTGCTGTGATGGAACTTGGAATCAACCCGCCAGTTTCTATCCAAATAATGTGATCAAATTTGCCCGATCAGTTAAATATGCAGCCGACGATCAAACACCGCAAATTGTCTTTTATTTACCAGGATATGGCACAGAAGAAGAAGATAATTTAGATAATTTAATCAAACGTTTAGGCGAAGGTGCTTTTGGATGGGGAATTGACAGAATTATTCAAGAAACCTATCGCTTTTTATGTATGAACTATAACGTAGATGCCCAGGACGAAATCTACCTCATGGGTTTTAGTCGTGGAGCCTACATCGTTCGCTCTTTAGTGGGTATGATCCATAAGTGTGGTTTGTTAAAACGTTCCAAGATTCGGGAAATTCCTAAAGCCTATCAGCTTTATCGAGATGTAAAAATTAGTCCCAATCATCCAAAAGCTCAAAAATTCCGTGAAGAAAATTCCAAAAAAATTGATACCGCAAAAGACTATCTACAGTATCGTGTACCAATTAAAATGTTAGGCTGTTGGGATACAGTAGGAAAATTAGGTATTCCTGATTTAACCCCTTGGCTACCAATTGCCAAACCATGGAATCAGAGATATGAATTTTTTGATAATAGATTAAGTCCCATTGTAGAAAATGCTTTTCATGCAGTTGCCATTGATGAGAAATCCAAAAATTTTCCTTTAGCTGTCATGGAGAGAAATGAAAAAAATCCTGACCAAATAGTTAAAGAAGTCTGGTTTTCTGGTGAACATAACTGTATCGGTGGGGGAATTAAAGAATATCAGGGACTATCGGATTATCCTTTAGAATGGATGATAAACCAAGCTAAAAAGTTAGGATTAGAGTTTTGTTTCCCTGAAAATGAAAGTGAAGAATTCCAGATTAAGCCAGATATAACGGCTAAATTTGATAATAGTCTTACTGGCGTTTATTCTCTGGGTGGTGAGGAATGGCGATCGCCAAAATCTTCTGAAATTATTATTCATCATAGTGTTATCAAACGACTTAACGCCGATCCCGATTATCGACCCAAAAATCTTAATCCGATGCTCAAGGATTTGATTGAAACCGAATCATCAAATAGAATTGACAACGAATTTTGATACCCTTAATTAATTTTTCAAACTACAGTGTTTGGTCAGGGTTTACAATCGTGGGTAGTCCTTGGTAAAGACAGAGTGTAGGATTTTGCCATGGACTGTCCTAAAGCGACGGATTTTTCTGGGATTTTTCCTATAAGATGGATACAGCATTGCATTACAACATGGCGAGTTTAAGCTATTCGTTGTGTGGCACCATCGAAACTGGTGAAACTACCCCAAGATTAAGATTAATTTGATGGCAACTCTCAATCACTCAACCGTCCGTAGGCTCAAAAATTTACCCCAAATTCCCAGTGTGTGGGAAGGAGATCGGCGTCCAATGGCAACCGATGCCAGTCCTACTACCGACACAGACTCCGAAGCTACGGGCGAATGTATTATTTGGGTAGATGGATCTCAGGGGATGGTGCGAGCAATGGATATGGTGGCATCAGATATGGGGCCAGAAGCAATTGTAAGGACACTACTCAGGGCCATCGAACATCCCCAAAGTTCCGCGCCCGTGGCCCGTCCCCAAAAAATAGTGGTCAAAGATCGGGAAATTCAATTTTTTCTGCGGGGGGTTCTCCAAGATTTAGATATTGTCATTGAATATGTCCCGGATTTACCTCTGATTGATGAAATTTTTCGAGGGTTACAGGAAGTGGCCCAGAGCCGCCCGCCCCAACTCCCAGCTCAATATGCAAAAGTGGTGACGGAAAAAGCCTATCAAATTTGGCAAGATGCTCCTTGGGAACATTTAGGAGATCATCAGATTATTTCAGTTGAATTAAACCTATTTGGTGTTAATACCTTATATATTTCCACTTTGGGTAAACTGGGAATGGATTATGGGGTATTGTTGTATCGTTCTTTGGACTCGTTAAGACGGTTTCGAGAAAGAATTATTCGCAATAAATCCTATGAAAATTTAGAGGAAGCTTTTTTAACTCAGGACTGTTTATTTGTTACTTTTGATCGCACCGATGGTTTTGATGAAGATGAGGACGAGGATGATGATGATTTTGTCAGTATCACTAATTTATCCCCATCGGAAATCGAGCCCAATTTTGGTAACCTTCATCCCTTAGAAGGATTGCGTTCAATTTTGTATGATGAAGAAGCGGCGACTGTTTTAATTGCTTTAGAAGCCTTACATCGCTTTTTACGGGATCATCGTCAAAAATTAGCCCGATATGAGTTTCCTCGTCTAAACCGTCGGTATCGGATTCCGGTAGATTTGCCCGATGGGGAGAAAAAACAGGTCTCGGTAAAGGTGGAAACTTTACCCGATATTGCTTCGGAGTTGGGGTCAATGGTGGCGGATGATGACGAAGATGATGATGAGGACATAGACGTCGATGTTCCTCGGTTACGCGATGATTTAGTCCCGCCCAAGTCTTTCTTGAGTTTGGGAGTTATCCCCTGGAAAACTGCTAAATATTTGCGAAGTAATACCCAATTTCATCAAGCCGCAGAAACAGAAATTACAGAAGCTGGCGATGGTTTACCAGTGGTTGTGATTCAAACTACTAAACCGAAAGCTGAGGTATTAATTCGCAGTTTACAAGATGCGGGCGGACTCGAAGGAATTTGTTTTAATCCGGGTGAAGATCCGACTCGGGGCTGCAATTATGACTTGGGAATTCTTAAAACAGAAGATGGAGATTTACATTTATTTGGGGAGTTTATTGAAGATGATCCGGTGCATCAAGAAGCCCGGAAAAAATGGGAACAACGCTGTAAAGAAACCAAGGGTTGGTGTGGTTTAATTATTGCTATGGGATTAACGGGTGCTTCCCGAGGTCAACCCCAATTTAAGGATATGATGGCTTTATTGGAAGTCCATTTTATTCCTTCTGAGGATTTAGATTTAGGCCGATTACAGTTAATTCCAGCAGATTTTTAAAAAGATTCCCCCTCAACTAAAAAAGGGGGGAATCATTCTATTAGGAATTGATAAAATCAATATTTTCATAAAGATCAGCAATTAATATTTGTAATTCCAGGGTATTTAAAGATAAAGTAATATTCGGATCATCATATTCTGAAAATGTCCATTGATTCACACCAGTTTTAACATAATGTTCAACATGAATCCGATATTGATCCACTAATAAATATTCTTTAAAAGTTGGGATAGTTCGATAGGTGGCAAACTTTTCGCTACGGTCATAATTCTGGGTAGATTTAGATAGAATTTCGGCGATAAAAACAGGATTAATCACTGTATCTTTTCGTCCGATTTGCAGTTCTATGGGCTTTTGCAGTACCATAATATCAGGATAGGTATAGATGTTAATAGTTGGAATCCACAGCCGTTGATCAACATGGAAAGTTTCATAAGGTTTACGTTTCAGAGCAAGGCTTAAAATAATATAGAGATTTCCGCTAATTTTGTTGTGTTGAGGTGTTCCACCAGTCATAGGAATAATTTCTCCATTGCGATATTCGTTGCGAGTTTCACAGACAATTTCTAGTTCTAGGTATTCTTCAGGAGTGTAGATTTTTGTTTCAGTTTGAGCAATCATAATTATTTGACTCCTAATCGTTTAAGTTTATAGCAAAGATATATTAGGGAACAGGGAACATCGGAAGAAAATATTTCACCTTCTAGGTTTAAACAATTATTTAAAATCCCTTCTTCTTAAACCAGTAGATCTAATTTTAACCTTACAGTCTAAAGGATATCTGGTAAAATCACAGTAATAATAGCCAAGTAAATCTCCTTGAAGGTTACAAACTCGCAAATTATAACCATAACTTTGAGCTACGGTCGCAAATCTATTTACCAATACATATTGTCCTAAATACTGTTGTGCATTCCATTTTTCTCGGTCTACTACTAATGTTATAAGAGCATCTAAATAAATATTAGGTGAAAGTTGCACAACATTATTTTCAATATACCAAGTTTTCATAACTTTGTCTTCATAGAGTTTTTCAGCTAACCAAAGATTAGGGATACTAGGTTCGGTTTGAGAGACAGGAGGAAAGGGTAAAACAGCATCTTCTGAAAAACAGGATTTTGTCGGTTTATTCAGGGAAATTTCTGGAGATGTTTGCGATCGCACTGGATAAATTAAACTATTAAAAATCAAGATACAGATAAAAACTTTAGCTAGTTTATTGATTAAATTCATAAATTATGATAGGATTAAGTTAACCACAAAGACACGAAGGAAGATAATTTCTATTCCCAAAGTCGTTTTCTTTCTGTACCTTTGAGAAGTTCGTGGGTCTGTTTTAATAAGGTAGGAATGTCTAATTGTTCAGGACAACGGGGTAAACAGTCGCCACAGTCGTTACAACGATTTGCTTTATGACCTGGAAACCAATGACCGGCATTTTCAAACATTTGATAACGATATTTTCCAAATTCGATCATATCGTAAGCCAGGGCTAAATTTCTTAATCGTAAGACTTCGGGAATATTAATCTGTTCTGGACAGGGTAAACATTGATCACATTGACTACATTTTGTTATTCCTAAACGTTCTATTTTTTGGGTTTCTAATTGTTGAAAAATAGCGATTTCTTCTGGGGTTAATTCAATTTCTTGGTCGGCTACTTTTAAAGGGTGATCTAATTCTAATTCTTCGGGGGTCGTCGCCCCTACACTTAAAGTTGTAATTCGGGAATCATTTAATAAGAATCGGTAATTTAATATTAGGGGAGAAATCGGATCACAGAGGTTTTTTAAGGTTTCTGGAGGAGAATAAAGTTGTCCACCTTTATCCGCCGGAGAAATAATAAAAATTCCCATATCTTTTTGAGCAGCTAACTCAATGGCGATCGCATTTTTTTGAAAAAAATAGTAATAATGCAGATTGACAAATTGAAATAAATCTGTTTGAATTGCCGATAAAATTACCTCTAGGGGAGCATGAGTTGAAAACCCTAAATGATGTACTCGACCATCGGCGATCGCTTTTTCAACTCCTGATAGTCCTTGAAGGGTTTGTTCTAGGTGTTCTCTGGTGTTAATTCCATGAATTGCTAGACAGTCGAGATAATCTAAATTTAGGCGTTTTAGGGATTGATCAATTTTTTTTTCTAACACATCTGGGTTAGAATCGGGGGTGATTTTAGTCGTAATATAAAATTGCGATCGCTCTATTGACAAACCCCCTAATATTGCCGCCCCTAAAAAAGATTCACTTTCACCATAACCCTGTGCGGTTTCAATATGATTTATCCCCAGAGAAATCGCTTTTTTGATTGTTAAATAGGCATTTTCTGAAGATACCAAATAACGCATTGTACCCAAAGAAAATACAGAAAAATCTAGGTTCGTTTTGCCAAACCGTCTATAACGCATTATTGATATATTGATGATTAACTGTTCTTTCTTGTTAGCAAGTGAGGACGGACTTCTCCCCCGACTCTCCTATTGTGTTTCATCGGTTTTATTCAGTTCTGAACGTTTGATTAAATCCGAAGGACTCAAGTTAGAGATAAAGTCTCGAAACGCTCGTCTTTCTGCTTCATCCGCATCCCTATCCACAGGAATAGAAGCATCTGCAATGACTTCTTCCATAACCCAAATTGAGCTATCGGTGCGTAAAGCAATAGCAATTGCATCACTAGGACGAGCATCAATTTCCTTCCTAATTTCTCCTTGACGGACAATTAACACAGCATAAAACGTGCTATCTTGCAAGGAATGAATGATAATCTTTTCCAGGGTCATATCCCAAGTTTCGAGAAGATTAACAAATAGATCATGGGTCAGGGGTCGGGGTGGTTTATGATTTTCTAAAGCACCGAGGATCGATTTCGCTTGATCCTGGCCAACATAAATCGGTAAAGCACGTCTCTCGACCGCATCTCGCAGTAGAATAATCGGGCTGCGCGTAGCCGCGTCGAGTGCAATTCCAGCGACTTTCATTTCAATCATTACGTTTATTAGCCTCTCTATCAAATATTCCCGACAAGCTCAGTGGTTAAGCCATAAATACTTATACCAACTCTATTCCAGTATGCCTTGATTTTTGTCGGAATCGACATTGGATTTTAGTTGTTGAGGTATTAACCTTTAACCGCGAACACCTCAACCATCAACACCTCAACCTTTAACAACTAACTGCTCTATGTTTACAGGACTCATTCAAGCGCTGGCAACCCTTCAACCTATAGGACAAGATCAATTCCAAATTAGTTGCGTTTTGGGGGATGTGGAATTAATTTTAAAGGATTTGGCCATTGGTGATAGTGTAGCAGTGGATGGAGTTTGTCTGACGGTGGCAGAAATTCGAGACAAGGGGTTTATCGCCACGGCGTCTCCTGAAACCTTAAACCGGACAAAACTGGGACAGAGTTTAGAAGGTTATTTTAACTTAGAAACGTCCCTAAGAGCCGGAAGTAAGTTAGGAGGACATTTTGTTACGGGTCATATTGATGGAGTTGGGTGTCTCCAGTCCGTTACTTCGACAGCAACTTCTTGGGAAATGCGGTTTGGCGCTCCTGTTAGTGACGCCAATATTTGGCGACGTCAAATTGCTCCTTATATTGTGCCAAAAGGAAGTATTGCAGTCAATGGAATTAGTTTAACAATTTCTGATTGTGATCTTGACGGTAATTGGTTTCAAGTTGCGGTTATTCCCCATAGTTATCAAGAAACCAATTTACGCTATTTACAACCGGGAAGTTGGGTTAATATTGAAGCAGATATTTTAGGAAAATATGTCGGGAAATTTCTTCAAAGTTATCTCAAAGGCAACTTGAATTATGTTGAAAGTTATGATAATATCCCAGCAATTTCCACCTTAACAGAAATTACCCCAGAGTTTTTAGCTGAACATGGATTTAGTTAATTAATGTTATTTTAGTGGCGCTCGCTCCATTTTTCGCTAATCTAGGAATAATATAGCAATCCTATTTGAGTTGTGTTCAAAAGTCCTGGGCAAAAGGGAACAGCCCCCCCAAACCCTCCGTGCACGGGGGGCTAGGGATCTGGGATAATACTTCTGGCTGTTTGATGTCAGTATTAAAATGTTACAACCTATTTAGGATTACTATATAGCAATCCTATTTGAGTTGTGTTTAAAATCCCTGATCAAAAGGGAACAGCCCCCCCAACCCCCCCGTGCACGGGGGGGAGAGATCTGGGATAATACTTCTGGCTGTTTGATGTCAGTATTAAAATGTTACAACCTATTTAGGATTACTATATAATAGTAGCCAAAAGGATAAAACCATGACAGTGAGCAGAATTATTCAACTTTTGAGAACGGGTAAACTTAACGAAACCGTAACGGTTCAGGGTTGGGTCAGAACCAAACGGGAATTGAAAGAATTTACCTTTGTAGAAGTCAATGATGGTTCAGCTTTGGCTAATTTGCAAGTAGTATTAAATCCCGATTTAGCCGACTATGGGAATATTTTAAAACAACTAAATACAGGTGCCTCGGTGGAAATTTCCGGGGTATTAGTAGAGTCTCCCGCCAAGGGACAACGGATAGAATTAAAAGCATCTGATGTCAAAGTTTATGGGGAAGCAGACGCCGAAACCTATCCTTTACAAAAAAAACGTCATTCCTTTGAATTTCTCCGCGAAATTGGGCATTTACGCGCCCGGACTAATACCTTGGGGGCAGTTTTTCGAGTTAGAAATGCCTGTGCTTCGGCGGTACATCAATTCTTCCAAGAACGGGGTTTTTTATGGGTTCATACTCCTATTATTACTGGTAGTGATTGTGAAGGAGCGGGGGAAATGTTTAGTGTAACTAACTTTAAATTAAAGGATATTCCCCTAACTGAATCTCAACAGGTTGATTACGATCAAGACTTCTTTGGAAAACCTGCTTATTTAACCGTAAGTGGGCAATTAGAAGCAGAAATTATGGCGATGGCGTTTGGGAATGTTTATACTTTTGGGCCGACATTTCGGGCGGAAAATTCTAATACTTCTCGCCATTTAGCGGAATTTTGGATGATTGAACCAGAAATGGCTTTTTGTGATTTAGAAGGGGATATGGATTTAGCCGAAGATTTCTTAAAACATATCTTTAAATCGGTATTAGAAAAATGTCCTGAAGATATGGAATTTTTTAATGAAAGGATTGATAAATCGGTATTAGAAACGGCTCATAATATTATTAATAATGAGTTTGGACGAATTACTTATACCGAAGCGATCGCAATTTTAGAAAAAGCGGATAAACAGTTTGAATATCCCGTCAGTTGGGGTTTAGATTTACAATCAGAACATGAACGTTATTTAGCGGAAGAATACTTTAAAAAGCCGACAATTGTTACGGACTATCCCAAAGAAATTAAAGCCTTTTATATGCGCTTAAATGAGGATGGAAAAACCGTTAGGGCGATGGATGTTTTAGCTCCTAAAATTGGGGAAATTGTCGGAGGTTCCCAACGGGAAGAACGGTTAGAAATGTTAGAAAATCGGATGAAAACCTTGGGAATAAACCCAGAGGAATTATGGTGGTATTTGGAATTACGGAAATATGGAACCGTCCCCCATGCGGGATTCGGATTAGGATTTGATCGTGTGGTACAATTTATGACGGGAATGGGGAATATTCGGGATGTAATTCCCTTCCCCAGAGCCCCACAAACCATTGAGTTTTAAAGAGTTAATGGTTGACGGTTGACTGTTAATAGTCAACTGTCTATGGAAGCCCTAAAGGGCTTACTACGTTATTTTCCGGTTAACTTCTTCAAACGTTCCGCTTCAAAGGGTGCACCTTTTAACATCCGATTCCAATATAACCAAGGTAAAACATAAAGCTTGGCTAACCACATAATATAACGTTCTTCGGTAGGATCAAAAGGAAAACTAGAGTCGGGTTTATTCTCGTAGGTAAACTCCGCCATAATCGTTTTTCCGTAACCCGTAATTAACGGACAACAGGTATAACCATCATAACTTCCCGTTAGTTTTTGAGCATGAATTAACCCATAAAGATTTTCCACTAAAGCAGGTGCTTGTTTCCGAATTGCTGCCGCCGTTTTAGAAATAGGTAAAGAAGACGCATCTCCCAAGGCAAACACATTCGGATAAACATTATGTTGTAACGTATTTTTATTCACATCTACCCATCCCCCCGGTTGCACCGCTAAGGGACTATTCTTAATAAAATCAGGGGAACTCATGGGCGGTGTGACATGAATAAAATCATACTTAATACTGACTTCCTCCACACCGTTATCCGTTGTCACGGTAAAAATGGCTTCCTTTGTTTCCGGTTTAATTGCTTTGAGATTATGTTTATAATTTACCTCAATATTTCGACGTTCCACCACTTTTTCCAAGGCTTCACAATAGCCCGGAACTGGGAACATTTTAGCCACCGCCGTACAATACATCACCCGACTTTTTTCCCGCACCCCATTATTGCGGAAAGTATCATCGGCTAAATACATAATTTTTTGGGGGGCTCCTCCACATTTAATTGGTGTAGATGGAAAGGTAAAAATTGCATTTCCCCCTTTAAAATTCTTCAACAATTCCCAAGTATAGGGGGCATATTCTAGGGAATAATTACTGGTGACTCCATTTTTCCCAATCGCATCTTTTAATCCCTCAACTAAATGCCAATCAATTTGAATCCCCGGACAAACTACTAAGTATTGATAATTAATTCGTTGACCATCTTTTGTAATCACTAAATTATTTTCGGGTTCAAATTTATCCGCATAAGCTTTAATCCATTTCACACCCGCCGGAATACAGTCCTTTTCATCCTTAATTGTATCTTCAATATTATAGGCTCCCCCACCCACCAACGTCCAAGCGGGTTGATAGTAATGTTTATCCGAGGGTTCAATAATGGCAATATCAAGGCTGGAATTTTTCCGCATTAGTTGGGCGGCGACGGTAATTCCTCCGGCTCCTCCCCCAACAATGACAATTTGATGGCGGGTTATCGGAGTTGTTACGGAATTTGAAGGTTGCGAGGTTGTACTAGACATAATAGTTTGTGACTTCTGGACTGATCTGCTTATTGAGTTTATCGGAGAAATGAGCTAAATATCCAATCTATTAACAACTTTTAAGATTTTGGTTTCAAAAGCCCTGCACAGAATAAATTTATAGCGAATTTAATTAAAAATTAATCATTGATTATTAAAAGAAAAAAACATAATTATTTAATATAATTATTGCTAAAATAAATGAAGATTTAAAAAACAAAAATATATTTATTAATTTTTGCCAAGATTAATATATTTTTATCCATATTCATGATTAAATGATATAATGGGGTTGGTTAATACAAGTTCATCTGCTTTTAATAAAGCTATCTCATCAATTCTAATCGAGGCTAACTTCCTAGAAAAATTGTAATATATAGATTTTATTATCAATAAAATTATAGGATTAGTATGGATTTAGTTTTGGTTCTAATGTGAATTTAACCGATATAATTTAACTCAAAAAATATAAAAATAGTTAATTGCCTTTGATTTGAAGTTAAAGTTCTGCCCCATCATCTTTAAATTTAGCTGTTATAGCAACCGCCAAGGCAGTTAGGACATTAGGACAGAAACGGATCTTAGAACCCAGATGGTGAAGTATTTTCCCCCGGTGTTCCCTCCCCCCCTAGCCCTCCGTGCACGGGGGGTTTGGGGGGGCTGTTCCGGTGTTCCCTGCTATAAAACCTCAAAAAATTAAAATCATGGCTTCCGAAAATCAAGTTAAACAATATTTGGCTCACTGGTTTCAGTTAGGCAAAAAAGTATTCATTCGCAACGGCGCAGACTCCCGCCTACCGCTAACGGTGGTTCAAGGAGAAAGGTATAGCCAACAGTTTGAGGAATGCTGGAACGAAATTCTATCCCCCGAGTCTGGAGAATGCTATTTAGAGGGAACCGAGCAAACCATTGAAGACCTACTTTCCTCCCAATGGGAAATCGAATCCTGTGGGCGGTGTTCCCTAATGGTTCCGGTGAAAGTTGCCGGAATGCCCCCCAATTGTTGTCCCTGTTTTGATTTACCCACCTGGCCAAATCTGGAAGTCCCCCTACCCCGTCTTCCCGTGAGTACCCGTCTCCATTTATTGAATATATGCAACCGACTTGCACCCAACCGAGAAACAGAAAATCTGGATTGAGATGTTCTACTATTGGAATCTTGTTAACTGGTACGGGCGGGTTCTTTGAGATCTTTGTTAATCACTTAAATCTTGATGAACCCGCCCCTACAACTGATGACTGATAGGAATGTTGTTACAATAGTTCATATAAATTCAAAACTCAGCCCCGGCTTGACTTAAATTCACCCCATGACTATTACCCAACTCGAACCAAACGGATCATTTTCCCCTGCCACCATTGATGTTTCCTCCAAGTCCATGGACGAACATCATCCCCGGCCAGAGGGAACCATCCACAAGGAATCGGATCAACCTACGGTACGTTACGATCCCGTTGCTATTGCCGACTATTACCGTTCTCGATTGTTCCAAGTCTGGGGACGCCTATTTAGAATTATTTGGAAATTCGGTTCCTTCGCCCTAGGATTATGGTTTGATGGCAAACGGGGAAAAAAAGTTAAAACCGAGAGAAAACGGGCAATTCAACTGCGAACTATATTAACCGAATTCGGCCCAGCCTTTATTAAAGTTGGACAGGCCCTCTCCACCCGGCCCGACGTTATGCCTACTTTATATTTAGACGAATTAACCAAATTACAAGATCAACTTCCCCCGTTCTCCAATGAAGTTGCCTATCAATTTATTGAAGAAGAATTAGGCGATCACCCCGATAATATCTATGCAGAATTAAGTGCCGATCCCCTAGCTGCGGCTTCCTTGGGACAGGTTTATAAAGGCAAATTAAAAACCGGAGAAACCGTTGCAGTCAAAGTTCAACGTCCAGGTTTATCCGAAAGTATTGCCCTGGATATTTATATTTTACGAACCCTAGCCCAGTTTGCAAAGAAAAGATTCAAATTTATCCGCAGTGATTTAGTCGCCATCATGGATGAATTTGGGGAAAGAATTTATGAAGAAATGGACTACAACCACGAAGGCAGAAATGCCGAACGATTTAAACAACTTTACGGCAATATTCCCGATATTTATGTGCCTAGAATTTATTGGGGTTATACCGGGCGACGGGTTTTAACCATGGAGTGGATTAACGGGACTAAATTAACCAATTTAGAAGAAGTTACTGCCCGAGGAATTGATGCCCGTTACTTAATTGAAGTGGGGGTACAATGTTCTTTAAGGCAATTATTGGAACATGGGTTTTTCCATGCCGATCCCCATCCAGGTAATTTATTAGCCAGTCCTGAAGGAAAATTAGTCTATCTCGATTTTGGCATGATGAGCGAGGTCAAACCCTATCAAAGATATGGGTTATTAGAGGCTATTGTGCATTTAGTTAATCGGGATTTTGAAGGATTAGCGAAAGATTATGTGAAGTTAGAATTTTTAAAGCCTGAAACCGATTTAACTCCGATTATTCCGGCTTTAGCAGAGGTGTTTAGTAATGCTTTGGGGGCAAGTGTTGCCGAACTAAATTTTAAGAGTATTACGGATCAACTCTCGGAATTAATGTATGAGTATCCTTTCCAAGTTCCGGCTTATTACGCCTTAATTATTCGGTCTTTAGTCACCTTAGAAGGGATTGCTATTAACGTTGATCCCAATTTTAAAGTATTAAGTAAAGCCTATCCTTATGTAGCAAAAAGACTTTTAACCGATCCTTCCGTTGAGTTAAGAACCTCCTTAAAAGATTTATTGTTTAAAGATGGATCATTTCGATGGAATCGTTTAGAGAATTTACTCAAAAATGCCCAAAATAGCGAGGATTATGATATCAACCAAATGCTGGATCAAACCCTCGACTTTTTATTTTCAGAGCGGGGAGAATTGATTCGAGAACAGTTAGGGAATGAGTTGGTTAAAGGTATTGATACAGCCTCTCGTAATGCGTTGACCACAGCCCAATCTAAAGTAGCGGAATGGATGGGAGTCAAAGTCTCCCCAACTCCCACCACAGCCCCTCAAACCACCCCCAATCAGAATAATTTAGAACAAATTCAAAGAATTGTGGGTATTCTCCAAGATACGAAAGGCTTTGATCCCATGCTATTAGTCCAGCGAGTTCCTGGTTTAATGGTTAAACCAGAAGTACAAAACCTGAGCCAAAAAGTGGCGGGGGAATTAGCTCAACGAGCCGCCGCCAGACTGATTCGGGAGTTATTTCTATCTTCTGATCCTCTAATTTATGAGGATAATCAATTAGGATCTACTGTTGAAAAAAACGGAGATTCTAGTCAAGGAAAATCCTTGCCTAAACAGCCCCTATCTCTACCACCCAGTCGTTAATTGATTATACCTTAATCTTAGAATGAACAAATTCCTCTAATCGCTTGATTCCTTTTTCAATCGTGATTAAATCCGTTGCGTAAGATAAACGAATATGGTTATCATTTCCAAAAGCATGGCCGGGTACGGAGGCTAACTGTTTTTCTTCTAGTAAGTAATTACAGAATTCAACGGAATTTAAACCTGTTTTTTCAATATTAATGTACATATAAAATGCACCATCAGGTTTTAGACAACTAATTCCTGAAATTGCATTTAATAAATTGAACATTACTTCTCGTCGTTTCGCAAAAGCTAGACGCATTTCCTCCACACAATCGAGGGAGTTTTCTAAAGCAGCGATCGCCCCATATTGAGCAAAAGTACAAACATTAGAGGTACTATGACCTTGTATACGAGTTGTGGCTTTAATAATATCCACATCTCCGGCTAAATAACCCAGACGCCAGCCCGTCATGGCAAAAGATTTGGCAAAACCACTACTAATTAAAGTAGATTTATAGCTTTCAGGATGGGCAGCAGCAATACTTAAATGTTGAGCATCATCATAAATAATTTTAGAATAAATTTCATCCGAAACCACTAAAATACCCGCTTCTACAACAACCTCAGCTAAGGCGCGAACTTCCTCTGGGGTATACACCATTCCCGTCGGATTAGAAGGAGAATTCAAAACAAAAAGTTTGGTCTTGGGTGTAATAGTTTGGCGCAATAAATCCGGGGTGATTTTATAACCAGTTTCTGCACCCGTTGGCACAATAACCGGAATCCCTTCCACCAGTTTTACCATTTCAGGATAACTCAACCAATAGGGAGACGGAATAATTACTTCATCTCCTGGATCAATCACCGCCACCATCAAATTATAGAGGGAATGTTTACCCCCATTAGTAACAATAATATTGTCACTTTTATAGTCTAAACCTGTTTCTTTACTTAAGGTTTGGGCAATTAATGATCGTAACAGGGGTTCCCCTGCTGCTGGGCCATAGCGAGTTTTGCCTTCATCCAAGGCTTTTTTAGTCGCAGCAACAATATGTGGAGGGGTATCGAAGTCCGGTTCGCCTACGCTAAAATTTAAGACATCCATCCCCTCAGCTTTCATTGCTTTTGCCTTCGCTGAGATCGCCAGCGTTACAGACGGTGGAACTTTTTCTACTCGCGCTGCTAGCTTCATACTTGAAAAATCTGTAATTTTCTGTTTCAATCCTTAGATTCTAGGAGGGGGGTTGCATCGTGGCAACCCATTTGTTATAGAATGATAACATCATATATCCAAATCAGTGAAAATAGTGCGATCATTTTTGATGATACAGTATTGGATAAAAGGTTCGGGGAAAAAATTGAATTAGTCCGTCGTCAATATAGCGAAACAGAACATCGTGTACTGTCAGGTATTGGGCTGGTTAACTGTGTTTATGTTAATCCAGAACTGGGTTTATTTTGGGTAATTGATTATCGCATATATGATCCAGAATATGATAATAAAACCAAACTAGATCATGTAGCTGATATGTTGAACAATCTGGTGACAGAAAAACAACTCCCCTTCGCAAAAGTCCTTATGGATAGCTGGTATGGGTCACAAAAACTAATGGCAATGATTGAAGAATTAGGAAAAATTTATTATTGCCCATTCAAAAAGAATCGTTTAGTAGATGACACAGGAGGAAAAGAAAAATACCAATCAATTGAAAAGTTAAACTGGTCTAATACTGAAGAAAAATCAGGGAAGTTAATCAAAATCAATTGTCAACATTCAACATTGATAGTAACATCAATGCCGTAAGCCATTCGATGTATCGGCAGGAATTTGTGGCAATTTTAATGAATTAGAGGAAAAAATGCAAACCCTTCCTATTAAAATTTCAGATACGACCCTACGAGATGGGGAACAACAGGCTGGATTGTTCTTCCCCTATGAAATGAAACAAGAATTTGCCCATTTAATTGCCCAAACAGGGGTGTCTGAGATCGAAATAATGCCCTGTGTTTGTGATGACGAAACAAAATTAGTCAAAACCTTAGTAGCACAAGGATTAAAGCATCAAATTGTGGCGGCTACCCCGATCAAAAAGGACTTTATAGATATAGCTAAAGACTGTGATCTTAGTCAGATTGTACTTTTTAAAGGGCTTTCTGATCGCTTACTCTTTCTACGCGATCGGGAAATCTCTCAAATGAAAGAGTTTCAAGGAAAGACCATTGATGATCATATTCCTGACCACATTATTAACCGAATCCGTCAAAATGCCATTGATGAAATTGTTAACCATTTACGCTATGCAACTCAGGGAGCAGGATTAAGGGTAAAATTTGCGATCGAGGATGCCTCAAGGGCTGATTTTGACTTTTTGGTTGAGTGCTTGCGTACCTTCAGTCCTTATGTTGAAGACTTTTACCTCTCTGATACCGTTGGGGTTTTGACTCCCGAAAAAAGTTATATTTGGGTTAACGATCTCTTGCAAAGCACTACAGAGGTCAATCTAGGAGTACACTATCACAATGATTTAGGCTTGGCTTTAGAAAATACCTTACAATCAGTTATGGCAGGCGCGACCATCGTTTCGGGAACCTTTGGCGGCATTGGTGAGCGTTCAGGAAATGTTGCCATTGAGCAGGTATTAAACGGCTTAAAAATTCGCTTTGGCATTGAAGTCGAAGGCATTAACTATGAAGCGATCGCCCCAGTTCTGGATTATATGGAACAAAAAGGCATTCGTCCCGCCGCTCCTTACTCCCAACAAGCACAACGCCATGAATCTGGCATTCACGTCAATTCGTTGTTAGTAGATCCCAAAAGTTATGCCGTGTTGCCCCACAACACGATTGAAATTCTCTTTGGAAAATGGAGTGGTGCCAGCAATTTCCGTTATTTATTTGAAAAAGAACTTAATCACCCCCAACCCAAGGAACAATATGAGAAAATGCGCTCTGTGATCAAAACCTTAGCTGTAGAACAAGAACGATATTTTACCGCCGAGGAGGTGGTGGAGTTATGGAAAAATGGCATCTTTGAATAAATCATCCTATCGTATCGTTGCCATCCCAGGAGAAGGTATTGGGCCTGAAGTCGTCGAAGCGTCCTTAACCATTCTGCGCCAAGTTGCCCAACTTGAGGGATTTGCCTTAACTATAGACTACGGCTTGCTCGGTGGCATGGCCTTAGAAAAATTAGGTAGTACTTTTCCCCCAGAAACTAGCCAACAGTGTGAAGGGTCTGATGGCATTGTTTTTGGGGCAGTGAGTCAAGGGGGACTTCTAGAACTACGGAGGCACTTCGACTTTTTTATTAATCTGCGACCCATTCGCAGTTGCCCAGGTTTACTGCATACATCCAGTCTGCGACCTGAGAAAGTACAAAATCTCGATATTTTAATCGTTCGAGAACTGGTCAGTGGCATCTATTTTGGCTCGGCGGGGCGGAGTACGGATGAAAAGGGGGCCTACGGCTATCACACCATGTGCTATTACGATCGAGAAATTCGTCGTATTGCCAAGGTAGCCCTCCAAAAAGCTCAGGAACGTCGAGGTTTACTGACCGTTGCCCACAAAGAAAATGCCCTACCTCAGATTCCTTGGACTCGATTGGTACAAGAGGAAGCTACCAATTTTCCTGATGTGGTAGTATCTCCGATGCTCGTGGATAACTTAGCCATGCAACTGGTTCTCAATCCCCAACAATTTGATGTCATTTTGGCAGGGAATATGTTTGGGGACATTCTCAGTGATATTGGTGGAGCGTTGGTGGGTTCAATTGGATTATTGGGATCGGCCAGTCTCAATAACCAGGGTTTGGGGATGTATGAAGCCATTCATGGAACTGCCCCAGATATTGCTGGCAAGGGCATTGCCAACCCTTTGGGTACTCTAGCGGGTTGTGTTTTGATGCTACAACAATGGGGAGAAATCAAGGCAGCCCAACGGATTCTTAATGCCCAAGAACGACTCTTAGGCAAAGGATACCGCACCGCCGATTTGTCCCCTCAAAATCACGAAATTTTGGTCAATACGGCTACCCTCGTTGACCTATTCCTTGAAGAAATTTCCCTTGAACAACCTACTGAATAATGAGTTTAATCCATGACTGATGCTAACAAAATCCTGTACCTGGGAAATGATATTAATACTGACGATATTATTCCCGCTAAAAGAGGGACTAATGATGATCCAGACCACTTAAAACAATATGCTTTAGAACACATCATTGGCGTGGGAGAACTACTACAATATGATGAGATCGAAGCAGGGAATAATTTTGGCTGTGGATCAAGTCGAGAAATTGCCCCCATTGCCCTAAAAGCGGCTGGCATCAAAAAAGTTAAAGCGCGATCGTTCGCCGAAATTTTCTATCGCAATAGTATTAATATTGGACTCCCCTTAGAAATTATTGGGGAGACGGAACAAAACCCTGTGGTAGAAGCGATCGCCACTGCTGGGGGATTAATGGCCTTTAATCAAAAGCGTCGTCTTGAAAAAGATATTCTAAGCTAATCAAACTAGCATGAACATCCGTATCTTTTTCTACCCCACCTAAACGGTGAGCATCTAAACCAAAGCGAATGCAGAAATTAACCGCTACCAATTTCCCAGCTTCTTCAGCAGGTAAAGTGCAAGCGGCAAACTCAAATCCGAGACTATCCGATCGCCATTCTTCTACACCCGCGTATGTATAATTTTGAAAAAGGTTCTGGTTTGCCTTGAAATCAAATCCTAAACCGCTTGCATGGCCGGCTTCATGTACTTGAGTGTCAACGTGGCGATAGCGTTCACTATTGATTTCATCTTCTAAGGGGCCTAATAATAAATTAGCAGTTTCCGGTTCAAAAATTGTTTGGATACATTGGTGGCTGAAACCTAAAAAACGTCGTCGCTGTTCACTGGAATTGTTTAATGCTGGGCCATCAATACTATTAGGAAAAAGCCAGCCATTGGGAACAATGAAGGCTTCACCTTTTTCCCCACTAAGATGACCGCAACTGGCAATTTCGGTAAAGGAAAGGTTTCTAGGAACAGGTTGACCTAAAGTGCCAAATTTTTCCCGACTGAGATTTTCTAATTGTTCAATAGAGGGTTGAGAATTATCATGTATTTTTCCAGAAATCGCACTTAAAGTTACCTGACATTGGCATTGTCGATTAATTTTATAAGGGGCAATAATTAAGAAATAACCATTTTTACCAATAAAATCCATATTGATAAAATCTTCCGCCAAAATACTCCAGTTGTTATTTTCTAAAGCCTCTGCTGTTTTTAGTAGCCATTCGGGGGGAAGTTCACAAGAATTTTTAGCCTGTTGACGCAATTTTTTGGCAGCAATAGTAATTTTATTTTGCTGAATATCTTGAACTACTTGTTTGACTAAATTTTGTTCATCTACGAGGGCTATTGTCATTTTTTATCTGTCCTAAATTTTGATGCAAATTATATTTTGATTAACCGCTAAACCCTTAGCCACTTCGAGACCAGGGAATCTTTGTTATAGCGATAGGTAAAGCCGTCATTGCCAGTAATAGACTTACCAAGGCTGGCTTTACTTCTGATAGTGCCTATTGAGTAGTTGGTCAAGACCTCCATTTCTTTATGGGAAAATCCCTCAAATTTGTCAGTTAATACCGCTATTTCAGGTATGGGCTGAGTCGGGGATTCATTACTAGACAGATTGTCTATGGTGATTTGAGCATTGTCAAGGGGAATATTGATAATTTCTTTAGCTTTTTGCCGATGATAATCCTGTACGGTTAACAGTTACCAACCAGAATCGGGTGAGAGTTCCAAAACCCATTGGTGGTAATCAAAAATACTTTCCCGATGTCCCACACTAATAAAGGTTGTTTTTGTTTCTTTTAACTGTTGATATAAATTCTTTTCATTGATCAAATCCAAAGCACTAGTTGATTCATCTAAGATAACAAAATGAGGACGGGTCACTAATATTCGGGCAAAAGCCAAACGTTGTTGTTCCCCTAGTGATAATATATTTTCCCAAGGGACTTCTTGATCAAAGCCTCCGACCCTGGTAAGCACATCTTGAAGATTCACTTGTTGTAGAACTTCACTGAGTTCTTGATCGCTCACTTGACGATCCACATTCGGATAAAGTAATTGTTCGCGTAATGTTCCGAGAATGATATATGGACGCTGGGGTAGAAATAGGATTTCTTTTCCTGGTGGTCGTATTAAACGTCCAGTGCCTGAATTCCATAAACTAGCGATCGCTCTTAAAAGAGAACTTTTGCCCCGTCCACTCGGTCCAACAATTAATAAACCCTGTTCTGGTGCTAACTCAATTGTTAAATTTTCAACGATTACTTTTTCATAATTAGGAGTTTGTAAGGTAACATCCTCAAAAGCGAGACGGTTTTCTTCAATACTTTTAATGGTACTTACACCCTCAGCTTGTTGGGTAATTGTTTCTAAGGTTTCTGAAAAATTCACCAAACGCTCAATATAACTAGAAAGTCTTCCTGAAGTTGCAAATTCAGTGATCAATGTACCCAAAGCTGTGGCGAAAAAATTAGCTGCTAAACTAGCCTGATTTACCTGTCCAAAATCAATTTCATCTCTGATATATAAAGGGGCGACGATTAAAAAGGGAAAAACGTTAATAATTGACTGATAGCCTCGGTCAAAAAAGTTCTTACTTCTTTCCCAATTAATCTTTTGCAAAGCAGTTTGAATCAAAGAACTAAATCGTTTTTTAAGAATATTAAATTCTTGATCTTCTCCCTGAAAAAAAGCAATAGATTCAGCATGATTACGAACATGGGTAACAGCATAATTATAATTGGCTTCAACTTCGAGTTCTTCTTGATTAATCTTATTAAATTCTTGGCTTAAATAAAAGGCAATCAAATTACCAATAGTGGTATAAATAATCAAAACCACTCCAATGGTTTTAGAAATCTGCCAGAGAATCACGAAAAAAACTATCATTTCCAAGATTTTCTCGACACAAGTTGCAAAAAAACTGAGGGTTGTTTTGGCGATGGGTTTAATTTCTTGGGTTAGACGTTGATCAGGATTATCAATGTTTGAGTCAAAGTTAATCTTATAATAGGCACGATTGCTAAAATATTTCTGCAACATATAATTATTCAGCCATTCATACCAGTCAAGGGCCATTTTCTCTCTCACAAACTTAGAAAGTCCCGTCAAGAGAGTGATAAACACAAAGCTAACAATCAAAATAGAAAGATTGTTCGTAAACCCAGATAAATTTTTCTCATCAATTACATTAACCAATTGACGCAAAACAAAACTATTGAAGGCACTAACAGCCACTAAACCGATGATTAATGATAGTAAAAGTATTAACATTCCCCAGGATTTAATAACCTCAGAAAAAACTCTACCATCTGCTTCCATTGGATACCAATAGGCTCCAAGAACTAACTTCAGCTTATTCCAAAATTCCAGAAAATTAAGATTTGAATCAGAGTTTTTTTGCGATTGTTTAGGAGTATGTTGTGATTGCATAGTTATAAATTAAGTAAATGAATTTTTCCAATAGGTTAGTTGATTAAATTAAAGATCAGCAAGCAAAGCTTTGCTTTCGGTTTCAGGTTGATTAAAATGCTCTTGTATGGATTTTTTAAGTTGATCAGCCAGAATTTTGACATTGGGTTCATAGAGCATTTGTCCATGATTTCCTGGTACGGAAACCACTTGCACAGCTTTGTTACTATAAGGTTGCCATCCCCAATCGGATTGCTCATAATGGGACATGGCTTGATGTTCTTGCACCACAATTTCTTTGACATCTTGGGCGCGAAATAAAACAATAGGGGCAGAAATCACAAAATTGGGTTGGTAATCCGCATAATTAAGAGTAACTCGTTTCATCACCTCAAGATTGGTTTTGAGCAAAGATAGGGTAGAATGTTCGGGTAACACATTGTGATGATATAAAGCCTCCGCCGCCAGATCCCAACGGTTTTGATCATCGGATTGGGCTGCTAATTGTTCATAGTTAAGACCCAAAGAAATCCCTTTAACAGCTTCAATCCGTTCAATCATATTCCAGATCCAATCTAGGTCGCTTCTTTGGGTAATATAATCAGGATTAGCCACCAGTCCCGCATCAAATATTCCTAATAAACTGATTGTTTCTCCTTGTTGTTCTAGTTGAAAAGCCATTTCCAAAGCAACAGAACAACCTGATGAATATCCTGTTAAGATATAAGGCCCTTTCGGTTGTTTTTGTCGTAAGGTTGCAATCAGGGAACTGGCATGATCTTCTACCGAAATCGGGAGAGGATGAGAACCGTCCCTGCCTGGTGTTTCTAGTCCATAAACAGGATGTTCATCGGCAAAATTCATGGCTAAATCTCGAAAATAGAAGGCGTGTCCATTAGACCCAGCAACACAAAATATAGGGGTTTTCTGTCCCGAAGCTTGCAATACTAATAAGTCAGAAATGGACGGTTGTGCCTCAAATTGAGACAGTTGTTGTGCCAATTGAGCAATGGTGGGATTCTGAAACAGACTGGTTAAAGACAGTTCTTTGTTAAAGCTTTTTTGAATCTCATTTAGGAGCTTAATCGCTAGTATTGAATGGCCGCCTAAATCAAAAAAGTTATCATGAATGCTAATTTTTTCATATTCAAGTATTAAAGACCAAATTTCGGTTAATTGTTGTTCAATTGTGTTACGAGGAGCTTCATATAGACTATGGGATTCATGATTGGGATGGGGTAAAGCTTGACGATCAATTTTGCCATTGGGGGTTAAGGGAAATTCATCTAACCTGATAATTTGGCTAGGAATCATATAATCAGGTAAATAAGTTTTGAGGTGTTGTTTTAATTGTTGGGAAAGATCATCAATTAGTTCGCCTGTTACATAGGCCACTAACTGCTGATTATTTTCGGTTTTATGTAAGTTAACAATTGCTTCTTTAACGGCAGGATGTTCCAATAGAACTGACTCAATTTCCCCTAATTCAATGCGAAAACCTCGCAATTTTATTTGATGATCAATGCGTCCTAAAAATTCCAGATTTCCATCATCTCCCCATTTTGCTAAATCCCCTGTTTTATAAATTCGTTCTATTTTTCCGAATAAATTAACTTCAATAAATTTCTCATCTGTTAAGTCAGGACGATCCAGATAACCCCTGGCTAATCCTGCTCCTCCGATATGCAATTCTCCTGGTACACCGATAGGAACTGGTTGTAAGTGAGGGTCTAAAATATAAACCTGCACATTGGGAATCGGGCGACCAATGGTTATTTTCTCATTAAAAGATGTATATTTTGCGATCGTTGCACAAACACTTCCCTCTGTTGGGCCATAACCATTAAAGAAATTTCGTCCTTGTGACCATTTTTTCACCAACTCAGGGGAACAGGCTTCCCCCGCAACAATAATAGTTTGCAAAGAGGGTAGATTTTCCCAGGGTAGCACTGCTAAGGCTGATGGCGGTAAAGTAATATGGGTAATAGCATCATCCCGTAATCGCTCAACTAAGGGTAAACCAGGCATTAAATTGTCTTTATTTCCCAAATAAAGCGTTGCTCCCCCTCCCCAAGCCATAAAAACTTCCCAGATAAAAGCATCAAAACTAAAGGAAGCAAACTGAAGCACTCGACTTGAGGGATGCACACCAAAAGTTTCAATTTCAGTCAGAGCTAAGTTATACAACCCTTTATGTTCAACCATCACCCCTTTTGGTTGTCCTGTTGAACCCGAAGTATAAATCACATAAGCTAGGTTATTAGGCTTACTTTGAAGTGCTAAATTATGGCAGGGAAATGACTCAAAATTAAGCCGATCTAAATTAATCAACTGAGCAGAAAGCTCCGAGAAAAACCCAGATAATTTATCATTGATAAAACTTTGGGTTAATAATAACGAAATTTTACTATTTTCTAATATATATTTAATTCGCTCTTCTGGATAACTCGGATCAACTGGAACATAAGCAGCACCTGCTTTAAGAACTCCCAATAATGCGATCGCCATGTCTAAAGAACGTTCAACACAAATTCCAATTAAGGTATCAGGTTTAATTTGATAATTTTGATGCAAGAAATGAGCTAATTGGTTAGCTTTTTCGTTAAGTTCTTGATAAGTTAAACTTTGTTCTTCAAAGACTAGGGCTATATTATTAGGATAGCTTTTGACTTGTTCTTCAAATAAATCCACTAAGGTTTTATCTTGAGGATAATTCCTATTCGTTTGATTCCAAAGTTCTAATTGTTTTTGGTCAGCTTTTGTTAGCCAAGATAGGTTAGAAATTTTTTGCTGTGGGTTAGTAACAATTTGTTGTAACAAAACTTCCCAATGTTCTGCCATTCGTTGAATGGTTATTGTTTCAAATAGATCGGTTGCATATTCCCAGGTACAATTTAATTGACCATCAGATTCTAAAGCTAAAAGGGATAAATCAAACTTAGCAAAGGGATAACTTGAGTCTAGCCATTCAATCTTTAATCCTGGCAAATTGAGAGCTTCACTGTCATTATTTTCTACAGTAAACATTACTTGAAAAATAGGATTATAGCTCAGACTACGAACAGGCTTTAATTGTTCAACAAGAAACTCAAAAGGAATATCCTGATAATGATAAGCTTCTAAACAAGTTTGACGAGTTTGCTGTAAAAATTCTTGAAAACTTTGTTCCGATTTAATTTGATTTCGCAGCACTAAAGTATTGGCAAAAAAGCCGATTAATCCTTCAGTTTGACGATGGGGACGATTGGCAATGGGTGAACCAATACAGATGTCATTTTGGCGGCTATAACGAGAGAGTAAAAGGTTAAAAACCGCCAATAAAAGCATATATAGACTTACCCCTTGTTGTTGACTGAGGCTGTTTAATTGCTGAGTTAATTCAGGGGTTAAGGTCTGGCTATAATGAGATCCTTTGTAACTTTGTATTGGGGGACGAGGATGATCTGCGGGTAATTCTAATCGTTGTGGTGCGTCTTTTAGTTGTTTTTTCCAATAGTTAATCTGAGTTTCTAATACCTCTCCTTGTAACCAATTTCGCTGCCAAGTTGCAAAGTCACTATATTGAATTGGTAAGGGTTCAAGGGTTGGTTTTTGTCCTTGGGAAAAGGCAAGATAAGCATGGCGTAATTCACGAATAAAGATACCCATTGACCAGCCATCACTGCTGATATGGTGCATATTTAGCAGCAAAATAAATTGGTTGTCTTTTAATTGTAGTAATTTAGCTTTAAATAAAGGGCCAGTGTTGAGATTAAACGGTTCTTGAACATTATTATTAATTAATGTTTCAACCGTTACAGACTGAGTGAGTTGATCAAGATTGCTTAAATCTTGTATGCTCAAAACATTGAAATTTTCTATCTTTTTAATCCGAATTTGGGGCTGTCCTTCCATAGTCGGAAAATACATCCGCAAACTTTCATGGCGATTGATGACATAGGCTAAACTCTCAGAAAGAGCATTAACATCAAGCTTTCCCTCTAATTGTAAACCCATGGACATATTATATGAGGCATTAGAGGGTTCCATTTTCCCTAAAAACCAAAGCCTTTGTTGAGCAAAAGAAAGCTGTTTTAAGGCATTTGTAGGTAATTTAGGAATATCTTTTTGAGATGTAACAGCTTGGTCTTTAGCTGTATTTAAAAAAGCTAAAATTTCTGTTTTATTAATTTTTATTTGTTGGATTAATTCAGCAGGAATATCATTTTTTGTTTTCCGAAGACGTAACTTGTCTCCATCAGCAGAGATGCGACATCCCAGATCCCGCAACTGACTCATTAATGCGATAATTTGTTGATCATTACTCATAATTCAATTTCCTCTTCATTTAAATCTAAAGGTTGAGAATCTTCTGAAGCATTAACCCATAAACAGGTATCAAGATAGTTCGCTAATTCCTTAAGAATGGGATATTCAAATACTTTACTTAAAGGTAATTCTACTTTTAATTGATCACGAATACGGGCAATTAATTGGGTAGCTAAAAGTGAATGCCCTCCCAAATTAAAGAAATTATCTTGTCGAGAAATTACCTCATATTTAAGTAGTTTAGCCCATAAACCCGCCAGTAATTCTTCTGTAGGGTTTTCAGGTAATTCAATGTCAGTTAATAAGATAGGTGTATTCGGATCAGGAAGGACTTTACGATCTATTTTTCCATTGGGCGTTAAGGGTAATTTCTCCAGTTGAACAAAATGACTGGGAATCATATAATCAGGGAGGGTTTGCCCTAAAAACTCTCGGAACTGGGCAATCAAAGCGGGATCAACATGATTAGTGTCTAGGGTTAAAGGTTGGTTAGCATAATTTTTCCAGTTTAGGGGATCTAAGCTATTTTTAGAAGCAAAACGAGGCTGACTAAAAGGATAGGTTGTATTGCGTTGAAAAATAACTTGATAAGTGGAAAATTCGCGATCGCTATATTGAACAAATGGAGTATAGGGTAAGTCCTCCGTTAAGGTTCGTAATGCTTCAGGGTTGATACCAATTTCCATCTGGCTTAAAATAGCTTTTAATTGTTTAATAGTTCCCTCAAACTCAGGAATTTTTTCCAATAATACCATTTCTGAAATCAGACGAATATTGGGAATATTTTCAATCCCTAACAAATCAGGCTCTTGAGTGTTTAAAATATTTTGGATCGTTTTTAGATTGAGTTTTTCAACTTGCCAGTCTAACCATTGCCATTGTGTAACTAATGTTTGAGGTTGATCTAAATATAGAACAACATCGTAACGAAAACGATTCATTTCTGTCTGATTATAACCCCGTTTTAATTCAATTTGGACTTGACTAATACGAGGATATTTTTGTTTTAAGTAAATAAAGAGATTTGGATCAATCAGTAATTCTTCTTCTGTTCTCAGACTGTTTCTAATTCGTTGACGTAATTCTTTAATGGATAGGTCATCATCCGCACGATAGAATTCAACGGCTGTATGGAAAGCCTCTAGAAGTTTAAAGTTTCTCACATCCCCAATTAAGATTTTACCCCCTGTCTCTATAGAGTTGATTACCCCATCTAAAACAGCCAATAAGTAATCAACTGAGGGGAAATATTGAATCACAGAATTGAGAATAACTAAGTCATAACTTTGGGGGACAATTCCCTCAAATTGGTTTGCTGGACTCTGTTTTAATGTAACCTTTTTCTCAAGATTTTGTGATGTTAAATTTTCCTGAACATACTGTAAAGCTTTGGTTGAAAAATCCGTCCCGATAAAGGTTTGACAATGGGGCGCAATTTTAAATAATAACATCCCTGTTCCACAGCCAATTTCCCAAACTCGTTTAGGTGCTAATTCTAGAATTTGTTCAACAGTTTTGTCTCGCCATTCTTCCATCAAATTTTGAGGAATAGGTTCTCCTGTATAGCTATCATTCCACCCTGCTAAATTAAGGGTAAAATCATTTTCAGGAGTCTGGGGTTGAAAGTAAGCTTTATTGAAAACTTCCTGCCACATTTCCACCTGTTCTCCTTGTAAATATTCAGTTTCTGAGTCTTTTTTAGAGAGAACAATATAAGCCACTAAATTGGCATCAAAATCTGTATTTTTTCGTGCAATAACAACAGCTTCCTTGATGTCGGGATGTTTGACTAAAGATGCTTCAATTTCTCCTAATTCAATGCGAAAACCTCTAATTTTGACTTGATGATCAATGCGACCTAAGTATTGTAAATTACCATCTAATAGCCAACGAGCAAGATCCCCCGTTTTATAAATTCGCTCAGTTTGATTAAATAGATTAAGATTAATGAATTTTTCCGCGCTAAGATCGGGATGATTCCAATAACCTTGAGCTAAACCTGAACCTGCAATACAAAGTTCTCCAGGAATACCAGGAGCAACAGGTTGATTATAACTGTCCAAAATATAGATGCGGGTATTCGCGATCGCTTTACCGATAGTTGGTTCTTGTTGAGCATTTCTGAACACTTTTGTAAAGGTAGAATAAGTCGTGTCTTCCGATGGGCCATAAAGATTATAAATCAATTTGGCAGATGTCTGTTTATATAAAGCTTGTACTAAGCTATTTTTTAATGGTTCACCTGCTAAATTTATCACTTGAACTGTTGCTGGAATAGCATTCATATTAAGCAATTCAGCCGCAGCACTTGGTACGGTATTAATTAAGGTAATAGGCACAATGCTGTTACGAATTTGTTCAGTATCAAGGGCATTTTTAACGATAATAATACTACCCCCTTGAGTTAGGGAAACAAACATTTCAAAGATGGAAAGATCGAAACAAATTGAGGTTGATGCTAAGACCCCTGAAAGTTGTTCTGCACTGAAGACGGAATGCGCCCATTTGAGCAGCACGGCGGGACTATAATGGGCAATAGCAACCCCTTTGGGTTTACCTGTGGAACCAGAGGTATAAATGATATAAGCTAAATCATGGGGATTACTTTGACGAGGAGGATTATTAATTAATTGATTTTGCCATTTTTTCTGATCTAATGAGATGACAACACAAGAATTATTTTGTTGTTTTATTGATAACTTTTCTTGAAATAAATCAGTTGTTATTAATAGGTGTACTTGACTATCTTCAAGTATAAACTGAATGCGATCGCGGGGATAATTAGGATCAATGGGAACGTAGGCACTACCTGTTTTCAGAATAGCTAATAAGCTGATGATCATGTCAGGCGATCGCTCAACACAAATTCCTATTAACGAATTATTTGGTAATTGATGTTGTTTTTTAAAATCTGATAAATAATTGGCTAGTTGATTAGCTTTTTCGTTGAGTTGCTGATAAGTTAGGCTTTGTTCTTTAAATATAACTGCAATATTGTCAGGGGTTTTTGTTGCTTGATATTCAAACAAAGTGACCAAAGTTTGATCTTTTGGATAATCAATATCGGTTTGATTCCAAATTTTAAATTGTTCGATTTCTGTTGTTGTAATGAACGGTAATTCATAAATAGGTTGTTGAGGAGAATCAACAATTGCTTCTAGCAAAATTTCCCAATGTTGTGCCATCCTTTGAATGGTTTCCCCTGCAAATAAATCTGTAGCATATTCCCAAACACAATGAAGCTTATTATCATACTCTGATAAATCTAATTTCAAATCAAACTTAGCAAAGGGATAATTCTGTTCAAACCATTTAATCTCAAGTTCTGGTAAACTAATTTTAGTACCTACTTCTGCGGTATTTTGCAATACTAACATAACCTGAAATAAGGGGTTATAACTGAGACTTCTTTCTGGTTGTAATTGTTCGACTAAATACTCAAATGGGATATCCTGATGAGCATAGGCATCTAAACAAATTTGTCGAGTTTGTTGCAATAAATCTATGAAACTGTTATCAAAATTAATCTTATTTCTTAATACCAAGGTATTGACAAAAAAGCCCATCAAATCTTCAGTTTGACTATGGGTGCGGTTAGCAATAGGGGAACCAATACACAAATCACTTTGACCACTGTATCGGGACAGTAAAACACTAAAAGCAGCTAAGGCAGTCATAAAAAGGGTAACGCCCTGTTTTTGGCTTAAATGTTTAAGTTTATGGGTTAATTCTGCCGTCAACTCACATTCATAGAGAACCCCTTTATAACTCTGCTGTGGCGGACGAGAATAGTCTGTGGGGAGTTCTAATAAAGCGGGTGCATGGTTGAGTTGATTTTTCCAATAGTTTAATTGGGTTTCTAAAACATCTCCTTGTAGCCAATTTTGTTGCCAAGCTGCATAATCAGTATAGTCAATCGGTAAAGGTTCCCATTGAGGAGTTTGACCTTTAACTAAGGCACGATAAAGTTGTTGCCATTCTCGCTTAAATACTCCCATTGACCAACCATCACTGATGATGTGGTGCATATTAATTAAGAGGACAAAATCCCTTTCCCCTAATTGTAATAATTTGGCTTTAAACAGAGGGCCAGTATTTAAGTTAAAAGGTTCTTGTGCGTGATTATTGACCAATTCTTGTAGGGTTTCTTTTTGCGTTTGAGAATCAAGATTTTGTAAATTTTCAATAGCTAAAACTTCTATTTCTTCAGAATTTTGAATGATAACTTGAGGTTTTCCAGCGATGGAGGGAAAATAAGTGCGTAAAATTGAATGACGTTCAATTAAATAGAAAAAGCTTAACTTCAACGCTTCTAGATTTAGATTTCCTTGAAGTTGTAATGCCATAGGCATATTATAAATTGCCGATATTCCTAACCCTTCAAGTTGGGCTAAAAACCAAAGTCTTGATTGAGCAAAAGAGAGGGTTTTTGGGGCGTTTTTGGCTTGGGGAATAATGGGAGGTAAACTAACTGCTGATGATACTTGACTAATTTCTGTTGCTAATTCTGATAATTGGGGATGTTCAAATACTTTCCGAACGGCTAATTCGACCCCAAAACTGTTACGAATACGGGTGACTAATTGGGTAGCTAATAGGGAATGTCCTCCCAATTCAAAGAAGTTATCCCGACGACCCACAGACTTGATTTGCAAGAGATCTTGCCATAGACTGGCTAATAATTCTTCTGTGGGAATAACAGGCATTTCGCCATCGGTAAATATTTTTAAATCAGGGATCGGTAGGGCTTTTTTATCTAATTTTCCATTAGGGGTTAGGGGAAGAGTTTCCAAGATCATAATCTGACTTGGAATCATGTAATTTGGCAAACGGCTTTTCAGTAAGCTTTTCAGTTCATCCCTGAGATCACGGTGTTTTTCTTGCGGGATAATATAAGCCACTAATTGCTGATTATTTTCAGTTTCATATAAGTTGACAACCGCTTCTTTAACGACAGGATGCTTTAACAAAACTGCCTCAATTTCCCCCAATTCAATGCGAAATCCCCGCAGTTTTACTTGCTGGTCAATACGTCCTAAAAATTCCAGATTTCCATCATCTCCCCATTTTGCTAAGTCTCCTGTTTTATAAATTTGTTCGGTTTTTCCTAATAGGTTAACTTCAACAAATTTCTCGGCCGTTAAGTCGGGACGATTCAAATATCCCCTCGCTAAACAGACTCCTGCAATACATAATTCTCCTGGTATTCCCAGTGGTAAGATTTGCTGATTCCCATCTAAAATATAGGCGCGAATATTATCTAATGGTTTACCAATATTAGGTTTTTGACCATTTTCTTGACAAAGAAAAAATGTCGCTGTTACCGTCGTTTCTGTAGGGCCATAGCAGTTGAATAAACGTCTTTGATTTGCCCATTTTTCTACGACTTCAGCAGAACAAGCTTCACCGCCAACCGTTATATTTTCTAAATGGGATAAGTTGGCTTGAGGTAAAACGGATAGGGCTGAAGGAGATAAAAAGCTATGGGTAATTTGGTTCGTTTCCAGAAAATCTACTAAGGTTTGAGTGGGTAGTAATGTTTCTTTTTCGGCTAAGTATAAACAAGCACCATGACTAAGATTAGTAGCGATTTCTCCAATAGATAAATCAAAACTAAAAGACCCAAATTGAAGTAAACGACTTTGCGGATTAACGTGAAATAGTTTGCCCCAATTTAAGCAAAGATTAACAATTGATTGATGTTCAATCATTACCCCTTTAGGCTGTCCTGTTGAACCAGAAGTATAAATCACATAAGCTAGGTCATTAGGCTTACTTTGAACTGTTAAATTATCGTTAGGAAATAAGTCATAATCAAACTGATCTAAATCAATAAACTGACTTAAAGATTTTAGGTGAGATAGGGATAATTTGTCTTGAACAAAACTCTGGGTTAATAAGACTGAAATTTTACTATTTTCTAAAATAAATCTAATTCTATCTTCTGGATAATCGGAGTCAATCGGAATATAAGCAGCACCTGCTTTTAAAACCCCTAATAAACCGATAACCATTTCTAATGAACGTTCCGTACAAATCCCAATTAAGCTATCTGCTTCAATCCGATAGTTTTCTCGTAAATAATGAGCTAACTGGTTAGCTTTTTGATTCAGTTCTTGATAGGTTAAGCTTGTCTGTTCAAAGACTAATGCTATATTATTAGGGGTTTGATTAACCTGTTCTTCAAATAAATCAACTAAAGTCTGATCTTGAAAATAGTTACTATCGGTTTGATTCCAAATTTCTAGTTGTTTTTGGTTAGATTTTGTTAGTAAAGGTAAAGTATTAATTGACTGTTGAGGATGATCAACAATTCCCTGTAATAAAATTTCTAAATGTTCTACTATTCCTTGAATAGTCTTGACTTCAAATAAATCTGTCCGATATTCTAATTCTGCGATTAACCCTTGGGGAGTTTCTCGACAAATTAACCCTAAATCAAATAACGTTATTTTGTTTTCCCAATCAAAATTAATGATAGTTAATTCTGGTAATTCTAAGGTCTCTTTAGCTTCATTCTGTAGGGTAAAAAATACTTGAAATAGGGGATGATTACTCAGTGATCGCTCAATTTGTAACTCATCAATTAATTTCTCAAAGGGTAAGTCTTGATGATCATAGGATTCCAGAGTTCTATCCTTAACTTGTTGCAATAATTCTAAAAAAGTAAGATGACCTTGCAAATTAGTTCGTAAAGCTAAAGTGTTAACAAAAAAGCCCATTAATGGCTCTAATTCTTGACGATTTCGATTTGCGATCGCCGTTCCAATGACAATATCTTCCTGTCCACTATAGCGATAAAGTAGCACGGTAAAAGCAGTGAGAAGGGTCATAAACAGAGTTGTTCCTGCTGTTTGACTTAATCCCTTCAATTGCTGTGTTAAAGTCAGATTGAGATGTATAGATTGACTAGAACCCTCATAGGTTTGTAGAGAGGGACGAGGTTTATCAATGGGGAATTCTAAGAGAGGGGGAGCATTTTTTAACTGTTGCCGCCAATAATTAAGTTGGGTTTCTAGTATTTCTCCCTGTAACCATTGTCGCTGCCAATGGGCAAAATCAGCATATTGAAGAGCTAATTTTGGCAAAGAAGCAGGTTTATTCAGAGAAAAAGAGCCATAAAGAGTAGATAATTCTTGACGGAATAGATCAACTGACCAACCATCAAAAATAATGTGATGAATAACCAACAATAAAATATGAAATTGAGGGTTAATTTTGAGTAATTTTACCCGTAATAAAGGGCTTGTTGATAAGTCAAAAGGGGTTTGTAGTTCTTCGGTTGCTAATTGTCGCGCCTTCTCTAATTTAATATTTTCTGTCTCTCCCTCTAAATTAATTACTGGTATGCTTAACTGATAAGCAGGATTAATAACCTGTACAGGAGATTCATTAATCACAGAAAAAGTCGTCCGTAATACTTCATGACGGTCAATAATTTCTGCGATCGCTTGCTCTAGGGCGTTTAAATTAAGACTTCCCTTAATTTGCCAAAAAATAGGCACATGATAAGGAGAATTTTCTTGATCAAATTGAGCTAAAAACCAGAGTCTCGTTTGAGCAAAAGAGAGAGGAATATCTCCTTCTCTGGGTACAGGAATCAATGATAATTTTTGTTTCTTTTGATTATTACTTGTTTTTGATTGCTGCTGCTTCAGCTTTTGTAGCACTAATTCTCGTTTTTCAGGAGAAAGATTTTCTAAACGTTTTAGCAGATCACTCATAGGATTTATGGAAGATTAGTTTTTAAAAAAATAGAAGCAAAAAAGAAAGACTTTTAGAAGTTATGTAGAATTACCATTAGTGGTCACATTTTGTATTCCTCATTCCTACCTACCATTATAACATTATTTGACTTGAAAATCATAAAAATAATTGTTGTGCCACTTCATCTTCAGATAACTCGTCAATCTCCCCTAAGATTTGCGCAAATTCATCACCTTCTGCTAGTTCAATCTGTTGGTTAACAACTTTCTCTGCTAGTTGGCTAATGGTAGGATTTTCAAATAAATAGCGAAAAGGAAACTCAATTTCAAAGGTTTCTTTTAATCGAGAAATTAGTTGAGTTGCTAGTAAAGAATGACCTCCTAACTCAAAAAAATTATCATATATTCCTACTTTTGTCAACTGTAGAACCTCAGTCCAAATTGTTACTAATTCCCGTTCTGTAGAAGTCCGAGGAGCAACAAATTCAATCCCTAAATTCTGCTGAGAAATATTGGGAGCAGGTAAACCAAGACGATTAATTTTACCATTAGGAGTGAGAGGAAATTTGTCTAAAAAGACAAAAGCATTCGGAATCATATAATTAGGCAACTTTTGACTCAGAAAATTTCTGAGATCACGAGTAGTTAATTGATGATTATGGGGAACAATATAAGCAACTAAAGATTTATCTCCAGGTTGATCTTCTCGTATTGTAACAATCGCTTCCCTTATTTCAGAATAATTAGTTAAAACCGTCTCAATTTCCCCTAATTCAATGCGAAAACCGCGAATTTTGACCTGATTATCAATACGTCCTAAAAATTCTAGATTTTCATCGCTCAGACGACGCACTAAATCTCCTGTTTTATAAAGAGTATCTCCATCAACAAAAGGATTATCAATAAACTTTTCGTGAGTTAATATTGGCTGATTCAAATAACCCCTGGCAACACTTTTTCCGCCTATGTAAACTTCCCCAGGAACCGCGATCGGAACTCGTTGTAAATTCTGATCAAATAAGTAAACTCTTCTATCTCCAATCGGTTTACCAATGGGAATTGAATTGACATTTTGATCGAGTTGTTTGGGAATCACATAACAAGCGGTAAATACAGTACATTCTGAAGGGCCATAACCATTAATAATTTGTGTTTGTGGTAATAAATTTAAAGCACGACGAACATGAGAAACAGATAAAGATTCTCCTCCTATTATTAATTGTTTAACTTCTAATAAAGCTTCTGGCATTGTATCAATAATTAGGTTAAATAAAGCACAAGTCAGCCAGAGAATATTAACCCCTTCTTCTTTGATAATTTTGCTCAAGTTTTCAGGAGTCGTAATATTGTCTGGATAAAGCACACAACGCCCCCCATAAAGCAATGGTGTCCACAATTCTAAAGTTAAAGCATCCCAAGAAATTGAAGAATGTTGTAGCCAAATATTGTCAGCCCCCAGCTTAATATAATTAACCCCAAACATAAAACCGATGAAGCTACGATGAGGAATTTCTGTTCCTTTCGGGGTTCCAGTTGAACCTGACGTGTAAATAATATAAGCTAAGTTATCAGGAGTAACTTGAGTTAATAAATTGTCAGAGGAATATTGACTAATATTTTTCCATTCTGATTCGATATTAATGACCTGTTTAATATCATCAACTGATAATTGATTAGATAAATGAGTTTGAGTTAAAAGTATGGGGCATTTTACATCTTCGAGCATGAAAGCTAATCTTTCAACTGGATAAGCAGAATCTAAAGGAAAATAAGCTCCTCCTGCTTTAAGAATCCCTAAAATTGCGATCGCCATTAAAGGTGATCTTTCAATGCAAACCCCTATTTTATCCTCTAATTTTATACCTAGAAATTGTAAATAATGGGCTAATTGATTAGCTCTTTGGTTTAATTCTTGATAGGTTAATTGTTCATCTTTATAAACGATCGCGATCGCATTAGGAGTCTTTTCTACCTGTTTCTCAAATAACCGATGAATACATTGATAGTCAATAGTTTTGATCAGGGAATCATTTTGATTTTCTGCCAATATTAATTGTTCTTCTTCCGCTTTAGTTAATAATGAAAATTCAGAAAGACGTAGTTCTGGATGATTCGCCATTCCTGCTAATAAGGTTTGCAAATGTCCAATCATACGCTCAATCGTTTCCGCTTCAAAGCGACGGGTATCATAGACAATTCTTCCTGATAATTCTACATTAGGAATAATCACAACTGTCAAAGGATAGTTTGTTCTTTCTAAACACCGAATATCGGTAATTTCTAAGGTTCTTTGCGGAGCATTTTTCGAGGAATCTACGGGATAATTTTCAAATACCAAAATACTTTCAAATAAAGACATTTTAGGCGGAATATCACTATTTTTCTGAATATCAGCTAGGGAATAATAAGTATAGGGTTCTTGTTCAAATTGCTGACTTTGTAATGCTTTTAACCAAGGAATTAATTCCTCTTTCTCGGAAATTTGTAATCGCACTGGTAAGGTATTGATAAATAGCCCAACCATTGTATCAATATTTGGTAACTCACTCGTGCGTCCAGATGCCGTTGCGCCAAAAACAATATCCGTTTCTCCACTATAACGAGAAAGCAGTAAACCCCAAGCTCCTTGCACTAAATTATTAAGGGTTAAATGATGTTTTTGTGCCAATGATTGTAATTGGTTTGTAATCTCAAAAGATAACTTAAAAGGTATTTCTTGATAAGCCTCTTCTTGGGGTTTATTATCAATCAATTTATCAACAACCAGAGGTGTAGGTGCTTCAATCCCCTTAAGTCTTTGTTGCCAAAACTTCTTAGCTTGAGAACTATCTTGTTGCTGTAACCAACTAATATATTCCCGATAGGGATGACAGGATTTTAATTGTAAAGATTCACCTCGATTATAACTTTCATATAAATCAAAAACCTCTTGAAGAATGATCTGCATTGACCAACCATCAAAGAGAATATGATGATGACTCCAAATAAATTGATAACTGTCGGTTTCTAACTGTATTAAAGCAAAGCGCATTAAAGGTGCTTGATCAAGTTCAATCCCTGAAGCGCGATCGCTTTTCAAAAACGACTCTAACGCTTCTTTTTGTTGTAAATTATCCCAATGTTTCCAGTCATAAACCATCCAAGGTAATTCTACTTTCTGACTGACCATTTGCAGAGGCTTTTCAATTTCTTCCCAATGAAAAGAAGTTCTTAATACATGATGTTTGGCAACAACTTCTTGCCAAGCCTTTTGAAAAAATGAAAGATTCAATCGTCCTTTTAAGGTACAAACTAGCTGCTCAAAATAAACCTCAGACTCTGGGGAATAAAGGGTATGAAAGAGCATACCTTGTTGCATCGGAGAAAGAGAATAAATATCCTCAATATTGTTCATTAAACCTACCTCGTTTTACCTTTCTTTTGATTGATTTTTGACAGGAACTTATCTAGCTGTTCTTGGCTAACTTGAGCAGCAGCAAAGTCTGATGGTGTATAACTTTTATCCTTGTATGACTGACAGTGAAGAATTAGGCTTTTTAAGACGATCATAAATCCATTTGCCAATTTTTCAATGGTCTCTCGTTGATGAACTTTCTCACTATAAACAAATTGCATTTCTAATTTTTGAGAACGAATTAATCCACTAATTTCTAGCAAATGACTGCGGTTTCCCACAAGACTTCGTTCCGTTTTCCATTCTTTGACTTCTCCTAAAACCCCTGATGCGGATAGTACCTGATCAAATTGACCTAAATAATTGAAACTAACTTGTGCTTTCATCAAGTCCTCAAATTCTTTTTTAACCTCTTCATCTTTAGACAAATACTTTAAAACACCATAACCAATACCACGATTGGGTAAACGACGCAGTTGCTCTTTAACTGATTTTAAGGTTTCTGGAAGTTGTCCCGTTTTACTCCCTTCTAGTCGCACTGGAAATAAGGTGGTAAACCAACCAACAGTACGAGATAAGTCTATTACTTCAAATAAATCTTCCCGCCCATGGCCTTCTAAGTCAACAATTAAAGATTTTTCTCCTGTCCATTGGCTAAAACTTTCCAGTAAAGCAGTTAACAAGACATCGTTAATTTGGGTATTATAAACACCAGGAACATCTTGCAATAATCCACGGGTTTCTTCTTCATTCAAAGATAGGTTAATGACTTTAGCAAAGCTTAACTGATTGCTCTCTTTTGTCCAAGCATAATCAATAGGTAAGGAAACAATTTCTTCGGTTAATTGGGATAGCCAATAATCTTTTTCTTGTTTCAATTTTTCAGATTGACTATAGGTGACTAATTGGTTAGACCAATCTTGAAATGAAGTGGTTTTTAACGGTAATTTAATTTCTTGACCTTGACTAATTTGCTGATAGGCTGTAGCTAAATCTTCAAGTAAAATGCGCCAAGAAATTCCGTCTATCGCTAAGTGATGAATGACGATAAGTAATTGACTGGGTTGTTCATTTCCTAAGTTAAATAAAACAACTTTGACAATATCTCCTGTGGCTAGGTTTAGACTCCTTTGAGTTTCTTCATCTTTGGCTATAATTGCTGTTTTTTGGGCGTTTGGAGACAGTTGTGATAAATGAATTACCTCTAAAGGTATTGCTTCTTTTGTGCTATCACTAATTTGAGTTAGATTTTCATCTTCTTGAAGATAATGCAACCGCAAAGCATCATGATGATTCAGTAATGCTTGTATAACTTGCTTTAACGGTTCTGGATTTACTGTTGCTGGAACTTCAATTAATGCTGATTGATTAAAGTAATTAATATCAGGTAAATCTTGCTCAAATAACCAATGTTGAATGGGCGTTAAAGGGATAATTCCTGTCACCAATTCTTGATTAGCTTTTATTTGCTTATCTATTCCGACAACAGTAGCTAATTCGGCAATAGTTTGATACTGAAAAAGCTGCTTAGGACTTAACTGTAATCCCATTTGATTCGCTTTGGAAATCATCTGGATACTAATAATTGAATCCCCTCCTAGTTCAAAGAAGTTATCATGAATACTGACTTTTTCCAGTCTTAAGACCTCAGCCCAAATTGCTGTCAAACGTTCTTCTATCGGGGTTTTAGGGGCAGCAAACCCACTTTCTAAGGAAGTCGTTTCTGGAATCGGTAAGGCACGATGGTCAACCTTTCCATTAGGAGTAACAGGAATTTCCTCTAGGAAAACAAAAGCAGAGGGAACCATATAAGGCGGTAATTTCTGCTTAAGATAGTGGCGGATTTCTTCGATTTTGTTTTCATGCTTATTTCCTACAAGATAAGCAACTAATCGCTTAATCCCTGGACTATCTTCCCTGGCAATAACCACTGATTGTTTGATGGATGAATATTGATCTAAAACCGTTTCAATTTCAGTCAATTCAATGCGAAAACCCCGAATCTTAACTTGAGAGTCAATGCGCCCTAAAAATTCCAAATTACCGTTGAACTTATAGCGAACTAAATCCCCTGTCTTATAGAGTTTTTCCCCCGTTTTAAAAGGGTTATCTATAAATTTTTCAACCGTTAATTCTGGTTGGTTTAAATAACCCCTTGCTATCCCTAAACCCCCGATATGAAGTTCTCCAGGTACGCCAATAGGCATCGATTGTAGGTATTGATCTAAGATGTAAACTTGGACGTTATCAATGGGTTTTCCGATGGGAATTTCTGGTTGACTAATAGGGCTTTCTTCTAGATAGTGTAGGGTAGAGACAACGGTGGATTCTGTGGGGCCATAACTATTAACCAGTTGGGGATATTGTCCCACATATTCCTGCCACATTTTTACCCTTTCTGGTAACACTCGCTCACCTCCTAGAATTACCAGTCTCAAAGATGGCGGTAATCGGAGATTTTCTTGAATAATTTCACTGACTAATAAATGCCAGTAAGCGGTGGGTAAATCCCAAATTGTTACTTCTTTTTTCTCAGATTCCTGTATAAATGCGGAGACAGATTTCATCATTTCTTCTGTTCTCAAAACTAAGGTTCCCCCACAACTTAAACAGGGATAAATTTCTTCTGCTGCCGCATCAAAATTAATAGAAGCGAATTGTAAGACGGTATCTTGTGCGGTTATTTCATATTTTTTTATCGCACTTTGGGTAAAGTTAATCAAAGATTGATGTTCAATTAATACCCCTTTTGGTTGTCCCGTAGATCCTGATGTATAGATAACATAAGCAAGGTTTTTTTCATTTAATAAAAGTTCAGGATTCTGGCTACTTTCTTGAGCAATAGTGTCTTTTTGACTATCTAAACAAACCCATTGAAGTGCCTGTTGAGTTTTTAGATTTGCCCATTTTTCTAAAGTAACCACAATAGAAACTTGAGCGTCATTAACCATATAAGCCAGTCTATCTTCTGGATAGGTGGGATCTAGGGGTAAATAGGCTCCTCCTGCTTTGAGTATTCCTAATAGTCCAATGAACATTTCTAAGGAACGTTCCAGAAAAATGCCGACTAAGTCGTCAGGTTTAACTCCTAATGTTTTGAGATAATGAGCAAGTTGGTTTGCCTGTTCGTTTAATTGTTGATAGCTGAGGTATTTATCCTCAAATAGAACAGCGATCGCCTCTGGTGTTTTCTTGACCTGTTCTTCAAAAAGTTGATGGATTCCGTTAACTTTCGGATACTCAGCTTGAGTGTTATTCCATTCCACTAATAACTGATGTTTCTGTTGCTCCGTTAACAGGGAATATTGAGATAGTTTTTGATTGGGATTAGCTAAAATCCCTTGTAATAGGGTTTGATAATCTTCGACCATTCTGTTGATAGTAGATTCATCAAAGAGGTCAGTATTATATTCCCAAACCATCGTAATGCCTTCTGTCTCAATTCCCTTGGTTTCTGCGGTAGAATTACGTCCAACCCGTTGCTCAGAACGAGGAATAACCACAATATCTAGATCGAATTTAGCCGATTTATTACTAACCGCTTCGTTCAGTTTAATACTTAAGCCAGATAAATTCAAATCAGGCAACTGAGCATCATGGAAACTAAACATCACCTGAAATAAAGGGTTATAACTCAAATGACGAACGGGTTTTAACACTTCGACAACTTTATCAAAAGGTAAGTCTTCATTTGCATAACCTTCCAGGGTAACTTGACGTACTTGCTCTAACAGTTGTTTAAAAGTGGGATTTCCCGAAACATCAGTACGAAGCACGATATTATTGACAATCATGCCAATGAGTCCCTCTGTCTCTCGCAACCGTCGGTTAGCGACTCCAGAACCCACACAAATGTCTTCTTGGCCTGTGTAGCGATAAATTTGGGCGACAAAGACTGCAAACATACTCATAAAGAGTGTCACCCCCTCTTGGCGGCCCAAGCTTCTCAGGGTTTTGCACACATCTAAGGGGAGTTCCATTCTTACCATTCCCCCTTGATAGGTTTGCTCGGTTGACCGAGGACGATCATAGGGTAATTCCAATAGAGGAGGACTACCCGCTAATTTTTGATGCCAATAGTTGAGTTGGGCTGTTGCTTCCTCTGTTTTCGTCCATTCTCGTTGCCAATGGGCAAAATCCACAAACTGCAAGGAAGGTTCACTTAATGGAGAAGGTTTTCCTTGAGAAAACGCTTGATAAAGGGCGACTAATTCCTTTAAAAATAAATTAAATGACCAGCCATCATGTACCATGTGATGTTCCACATGAATTAACACCCATTCTTGTTCATTTAATTTTAACAATGTCCAATGTATTAACGGTAATTGACTAATATCAAAGGGTTTTTGGATTGCCTGCTCAGTCAGTTTTTTAACCTCTTCTTCCTGTTTATCTTTGGAAATATTTTGTAAGTCAATAATGGGTATTGTAACGGGTTCGGGTGGATGAATGACTTGTACCAGTTTCCCCGCTACAGAGGGAAATGTGGTGCGGAATATTTCATGACGACGTAGAATTTCACTGATACTTTTTTCTAAAATAGATACATCTAAAAAGCCTTTAATGCGTAGACTGTCTTGAAATTGATAGGCGGTGATCGAGGGGGCTAATTGTTCAATAAAATAAACCCTTTCTTGAGCAAAAGAAACAGGCAAATAACCGTCCCGTGCAATAGGCTTGATTGTTTTAAAGCTAGTTGTTTTTTTATCTTGCTGTTGCTCTGTAATTGTTTGACTTAAATCTCCAATTGTGGGATTCTCCAACAATTTTTTAAAGGAAACTTCAATCTCAAAAATATCCCGTATTCGAGATAAAATTTGTGTGGCAATTAGGGAATGTCCCCCCAAGTGAAAAAAGTTGTCATTGACCCCAATTTTTTCTAATCCAAATACCTGATGCCAAATTTTTGCTAATTTTTCTTCTTGTTGATTACGAGGGGCAATAAAGGGAGTTTGACGCTCGTTTCCGTCATAATCTGGTATGGGTAAAGCTTGACGATCAATTTTTCCATTGGGACTAAGGGGCAACTCATTTAATACAACAAAAGTCCCAGGAATCATATAGCCAGGAAGCTTATTGTTCAGAAATTGTTGCAGAGTTACGGTTAGGTTTTCCTCGGTTGAATGGGGAACAAGATAAGCAACTAATCTTTTATTTCCCAGAGTATCTTCTCGATCAATAACAACCGTTTGAGCGACTTGATGATGTTGCAGTAAAACGGTTTCAATTTCCCCTAATTCAACCCTGAAACCGTTGATTTTAACTTGATGATCTATTCTTTCTAAATACTCTAAATTACCGTCGGCTAAATATCTGCCTAAATCTCCTGTTTTATACAATCTTTCTAAGGGGTTAAAGGGAGCTTGAATAAATTTTTGAGCGGTTAATTCTGGACGATTTAGATAACCCCTTGCAACCGCCGCACCACCGATATAAATTTCTCCTGGTGTTTCAGGAGGAACGGTTTTTAAGGTTTCATCTAAAACATAAACTGAAATATTTTCTCCTAAACTCTTTCCAATAGGAATTTCTGTCCTGTTGCGTTGACTTTGTGTCAGTTGTGATAGGCGACAAAGGCTTACCTCAATTGTCCCTTCCGTAGGACCGTAAGCATTAATTAATTCAGGAAAATCTCCTACATTTTTAAACCACATTCTCACCAATTCTGGTTGAACTCTTTCTCCACCAATAATGACTAATCGCAAGCTGTTTGGTAATGCTATTTTACTCTTAACTAATTCATTAACGAATAAATGCCAGTAAGCGGTGGGTAAGTCCCAAACAGTTATTTGCCAATCTTGGGATTTTTGAACAAATAAAGGAATAGAACTGATCATTTCTTCAGTTCGTAAGATTAAGGTAGCACCAGAACAAAGAGTAACATAGATTTCCTCTGCGGCCACATCAAAACTAATAGAGGCAAATTGAAGAAGGCGATCGCTTTTGGTTATCTGATATTGATTGATCGCTAGTTTAGTAAAATTTACCAAGGATTGGTGTTCAATCATCACCCCCTTCGGTTTTCCCGTTGATCCCGATGTGTAGATGACATAGGCTAAATTCTCAGGATTTACAGTATTAACCAGATTCTCCTGACTATGACTGGCAATTTTTGGCCATTGACTATCTAAACAAACTACCTGTCCTTTATAGTCGGAAATTAAGTTAGACCATTGTGCTTGCGTGACCAATACAGATATTTGAGCATCCTGCACCATGTAGGTCAATCTTTCCCTGGGATAAGTTGGATCTAGTGGAACATAGGCTCCCCCTGCCTTGAGAATCCCTAATAAGCCAATGATCATCTCTAGGGAGCGATCAACACAAAGTCCCACCAATGTTTCGGACTTAACCCCCAGGGTTCGCAAATAATGGGCTAGTTGATTCGCTTTAGTATTTAATTCCTCATAGGTCAATTGCCCTTGTTCTGAAAGGACGGCCACTGCTTCTGGTGTGCGTTCAACTTGGGTTTCAAATAACTGGTGGATAGATTGCTTGAACATGGAGGAAAATCCTTAGAGTAGAGAAGTCATGAACTAGAAGTCCACAGGAGCTTAAACAATAATTACACAAAGGGGGCCAGGTTAAAAGGCGATCGCTTAAAAAGTCGTTACCTGACGGGGTAACAAAAGCCTCAGATAAATCTACTCTTATCAACCTCAATTGTCAACATTCAACATTGATAGTAACATCAATGCTGTAAGCCATTCGATGTATCGGCAGGAATTTGTGGCAATTTCAATGAATTAGAGGAAAAAATGCAAACCCTTCCTATTAAAATTTCAGATACGACCCTACGAGATGGGGAACAACAGGCTGGATTGTTCTTCCCCTATGAAATGAAACAAGAATTTGCCCATTTAATTGCCCAAACAGGGGTGTCTGAGATCGAAATAATGCCCTGTGTTTGTGATGACGAAACAAAATTAGTCAAAACCTTAGTAGCACAAGGATTAAAGCATCAAATTGTGGCGGCTACCCCGATCAAAAAGGACTTTATAGATATAGCTAAAGACTGTGATCTTAGTCAGATTGTACTTTTTAAAGGGCTTTCTGATCGCTTACTCTTTCTACGCGATCGGGAAATCTCTCAGATGAAAGAGTTTCAAGGAAAGACCATTGATGATCATATTCCTGACCACATTATTAACCGAATCCGTCAAAATGCCATTGATGAAATTGTTAACCATTTACGCTATGCAACTCAGGGAGCAGGATTAAGGGTAAAATTTGCGATCGAGGATGCCTCAAGGGCTGATTTTGACTTTTTGGTTGAGTGCTTGCGTACCTTCAGTCCTTATGTTGAAGACTTTTACCTCTCTGATACCGTTGGGGTTTTGACTCCCGAAAAAAGTTATATTTGGGTTAACGATCTCTTGCAAAGCACTACAGAGGTCAATCTAGGAGTACACTATCACAATGATTTAGGCTTGGCTTTAGAAAATACCTTACAATCAGTTATGGCAGGCGCGACCATCGTTTCGGGAACCTTTGGCGGCATTGGTGAGCGTTCAGGAAATGTTGCCATTGAGCAGGTATTAAACGGCTTAAAAATTCGCTTTGGCATTGAAGTCGAAGGCATTAACTATGAAGCGATCGCCCCAGTTCTGGATTATATGGAACAAAAAGGCATTCGTCCCGCCGCTCCTTACTCCCAACAAGCACAACGCCATGAATCTGGCATTCACGTCAATTCGTTGTTAGTAGATCCCAAAAGTTATGCCGTGTTGCCCCACAACACGATTGAAATTCTCTTTGGAAAATGGAGTGGTGCCAGCAATTTCCGTTATCTATTTGAAAAAGAACTCAATCATCCCCAACCCAAGGAACAATATGAGAAAATGCGCTCTGTGATCAAAACCTTAGCTGTAGAACAAGAACGATATTTTACCGCCGAGGAGGTGGTGGAGTTATGGAAAAATGGCATCTTTGAATAAATCATCCTATCGTATCGTTGCCATCCCAGGAGAAGGTATTGGGTCTGAAGTCGTCGAAGCGTCCTTAACCATTCTGCGCCAAGTTGCCCAACTTGAGGGATTTGCCTTAACGATAAACTATGGCTGGCTCGGTGGCATGGCCTTAGAAAAATTAGGTAGTACTTTTCCCCCAGAAACTAGCCAACAGTGTGAAGGGTCTGATGGCATTGTCTTTGGCGCAGTAAGTCAAGGGGGACTTCTAGAACTACGGAGGCACTTCGACTTTTTTATTAATCTGCGACCCATTCGCAGTTGCCCAAGTTTACTGCATACATCTAGTCTGCGACCGGAGAAAGTGCAAGCTCTCGATATTTTAATCGTTCGAGAATTGGTCAGTGGCATCTATTTTGGCTCGGCAGGTCGGGGTACGGATGAAAAGGGAGCCTACGGCTATCACACCATGTGGTATTACGATCAGGAAATTCGTCGTATTGCAAAGGTAGCCCTCCAAAAAGCCCAGGAACGTCGAGGTTTACTTACCGTTGCCCACAAAGAAAATGCCCTACCTCAGATTCCTTGGACTCGATTGGTACAAGAGGAAGCTACCAATTTTCCTGATGTGGTGGTGTCCCCAATGCTCGTTGATAACTTAGCCATGCAACTGGTTCTCAATCCCCAACAATTTGATGTGATTTTGGCAGGGAATATGTTTGGGGACATTCTCAGTGATATTGGTGGAGCGTTGGTAGGTTCAATTGGATTATTGGGATCGGCCAGTCTCAATAACCAGGGTTTGGGGATGTATGAAGCCATTCATGGAACTGCCCCAGATATTGCTGGCAAGGGCATTGCCAACCCTTTGGGTACTCTAGCGGGTTGTGTTTTGATGCTACAACAATGGGGAGAAATCAAGGCAGCCCAACGGATTCTTAATGCCCAAGAACGACTCTTAGGCAAAGGATACCGCACCGCCGATTTGTCCCCTCAAAATCACGAAATTTTGGTCAATACTGCCACCCTCGTTGACCTATTCCTTGAAGAAATTTCCCTTGAACAACCTACTCAATAAGGAGTCTAATCCATGACTGATGCTAACAAAATCCTGTACCTGGGAAATGATATTAATACTGACGATATTATTCCCGCTAAAAGAGGGACTAATGATGATCCAGACCACTTAAAACAATATGCTTTAGAACACATCATTGGCGTGGGAGAACTACTACAATATGATGAGATCGAAGCAGGGAATAATTTTGGCTGTGGATCAAGTCGAGAAATTGCCCCCATTGCCCTAAAAGCGGCTGGCATCAAAAAAGTTAAAGCGCGATCGTTCGCCGAAATTTTCTATCGCAATAGTATTAATATTGGACTCCCCTTAGAAATTATTGGGGAGACGGAACAAAACCCTGTGGTAGAAGCGATCGCCACTGCTGGGGGATTAATGGCCTTTAATCAAAAGCGTCGTCAAGGCAAGGTTAAAATTCCGCCTAGTGTCACCCCTGCCCGTCCCATGACCAGGGTGGAAAAGATGTTAGCAAAAGCTTCGGGCAATGATTATGTGAAACCAGGGGAAGGGGTGTTTGCCAAGATTGATCTGGCTTTATCCCATGACGCGGTGGCTAGTTCGGTCGCGAAGGTATTTTATGACAATTATGGAAAAACCGCCCAATTATGGGATCCGCAACGGGTGGTATTAGTCGCTGATCACTTTATCCAAATTAATGACATTCGCCTTGATAACAAAGCCCCGGTTATGTATGAGCAGATGGTCAAATTTGCCCAAGCTCAAGGCTGTCATCTATTTGATCTGGTTTCCCCAGGGGAAGCGGCTGGTATCTGTCATGTTTTGTTGCCAGAAAAAGGATTTATTCGCCCTGGAATGATCATTGCAGGAACGGACTCCCATACCTGTACCTATGGAGCTTTAGGAGCCTTTTCCACAGGGGTAGGAACCACAGACATGGCCAATATTTTTGCAATGGGGGATATGTGGATACGAGTCCCGCCAACCCTGGTGTTTGAGTTATCGGGAACCCTTCCTCCTCAGATTAGTGCCAAGGATATTATCTTGTTTATTCTAGGCAAATTGGGCTGTGGGGGAGCCACCAGTAAAGTTATGGAATTTCGTGGCTCTATCATTGAACAATTGCCCTTAGATGAACGCCTGACCTTGGCTAATATGGCTATTGAATGTGGTGCTATGTGTGGTTTAATTGCGGCGGATGAGGTGACAAACCATTATGTTACCAGTCGCACACCAATTGGGTTTGAAGACGCGTGCGCGAAGCGTGCCTTTGGCATCGCTGACCCCGATGCCGAGTATGAGGCTGTTTATCAATTCGATCTGAGCCATTTGGAACCCCAGGTTGCCCGTCCCCCTAAACCAGATCAGGTAGTTAACATTAGTCAATTAGAAGATGTTCCCATCACCAAAGCTTTTATTGGCTCTTGTACTGGCGGAAAACTCTACGATCTCGCTCAAGCGGCGGCTGTATTAAAAGATCGTCGGGTTGCCCAGGGGGTAGATTTATTCGTAGTGCCAGCTTCAATGGAGGTACGTCAAAAAGCCGAAGAATTGGGCTATCTTGCTATTTTTGAAGAATCTGGGGCGCAACTGCTCAAATCTGGTTGTGGAGCTTGTATTAATTCAGGAAAGGGAGTATTAGACAAGGAAGAAACGGGAGTCTATGCCACCAATCGTAATTTTAAAGGACGTAGTGGCGACCCTACCGCTAAAAATTATTTGGCTTCCCCTAGAACTGTCGCAATTTCAGCTATTAAAGGAAAAATTACTGCCAATCTTGATTAATACTTTTCTGTTGACATCCTCTCCGCCGTAGAACTTGGAAGTGGTCTTTAATTCGAGGGTTGTATGATCGGGGCTTAACGAGAGAAAAGATTATCAAGCTGTTTCAAATTATTGACAGAATGATTACTTTACCTAATCCTTTACAAGAAAGTTTAGATTTTAAAATTCAACAATTTGAGGAGGAAAGAACTATTTCCTGTAATAATTCTTTTTCGTTAACTAAAGTTAGAGTCATTTTTGCTCCTAAATTAATGTGATGGTTTGAAGTTGTTTTTACCCATCCCTTATCGGCTAAATTCTTAGCCATTTTAAGATTTTAGGGTCTTTATCATAGTGATAGGTAAGTCCATCATTTCCCGTAATGGATTTTCCCCGACTGGCTAGGTTTCTAATACTACTGACGGAATAGTTGCTTAATTTCGTCATTTGTGCGTGGGAAAGTCCTTCTTCTGTCAGGATTGTTGTCGTTGGAGATTCAAGGAGGAGTTCCTCGGAAGAATTAATTTGAGGTTTCATTGCGGCTTGCTGATGAGGTGAATTTTCGACTCTAGCTTGGGAATTATCGCCAGGAACACTACTAATTTCTTCAGCTTTTTGTCGCCGATAGTCCTGAACTGTCAGCAGTTGCCAATGGGAATCCTCAGAAAGTTCTAAAACCCATTGATGATAGTTAAAGAGACTTTCCCGATGTCCGACACTAATAAAAGTTGTGTTAGTTTTTTGTAATTGCTGATATAAATTACCCTCATTTTTAAAGTCCAAAGCACTGGTGGCTTCATCTAGGATAGTAAAACTGGGACGGGTAATTAATACCCTAGCAAAAGCCAAACGTTGTTGCTCTCCTAGAGATAAAACGTTTTCCCAAGACTCTTCTGTATCAAAACCATTGATTCGATTTAACAGATTTTGGAGATTGACTTGTTGTAAAACTTCTCTTAATTCTGCCTCACTTTTTTCTTGATTGCGATTGGGATAAAGTAACTGTTCTCGCAAGGTTCCTAATATTATATAGGGACGTTGGGGCAGAAATAATACTTCTTCTAGGGGGGGGCGCACTAATCGGCCTGTTCCTGCATTCCATAAACCAGCGATCGCCCGAAGCAAGGAACTTTTACCCCGACCACTCGGCCCGACAATCAATAGACCTTGCCCAGGCTGAACAGAAAGGGAAAGGTTTTCAACAATTACCTGTTCATAATCGGGAGTTTGCAAAGTCACATTTTCAAAGGCAAAATGGTTTTCTTCGATGGTTTTAATCGTGCTTACATTTTCGGGTTGTTTAACGACTTCTTCTAGGGCTTGAGAAAATTCCGATAGACGTTCAACATAACTGCTAAATCGTCCCGAAGTCCCAAATTCACTGATTAATTCCCCTAGCGCACTAGCAAACAAATTAGCCGCTAAACAGGCTTGCCCGACCTGTCCGAAACTAATGCCATCACTATTCATATACAAAGGCCCTAGAATGACAAAGGTAAATACTTGGATCGCTGCCTGATAGCCCCGATTAAATATTTCTGTGCCTCTCTCCCAATCAATTTTATGTTTAGCACTGTTCAAAAGATTATTAAATCTACGCTGAATAATATTTAATTCTTGGGTTTCTCCATCAAAGAAAGCGATTGATTCCGCATGAGTCCGAACATGAGTTAGAGCATAATTGTAATTAGCTTTAAGTTCTAATTCTTCTTGGGTAATTTTATTTAAGGCTTGGTTTAGATAGATAGCAATGGCGTTACCGATGACTGTCCAAACGACTAAAAGAATGGCAACAAAAGGAGAAATGAACCAGAGAATTACTAAAAAAGTGATCATCTCTAGGACATTTTCTAGGCAAACCGTAAAAAAACTGAGGGCGTTACTGGTAATTGGCTCAATTTCCTGGGATAGGCGTTGATCTGGGTTATCTAAATCGGATTTAAAATTAATTTTGTAATAAGCGCGATCGCTGAAATATTTTGCTAGAATCCAGCTATTGAGCCATTCATACCAATCCAGAGCGATTCTTTTTCTGAGAAATTTAAGCAATCCAACCAAAAGTGTAACAAAGAGCAGTCCAACCGCGAAAACCACCAAAGTTTTGACAAATTTATCAAAATTATCCTTGGCAATGATAACATCAACTAAATAATTACTCACAAAACTATTCAAGGCATTTAAACCCACAACGGTTAGAATTATCCCGATTAATAAAATCAGCATTGCCCAAGATTTAATCACATCGGAAAAAGCTCTTCCCCCCGTTATAGTCGGATACCAATAGGGGGCCGCGATCGCCTTTACACTTGCCCAAAATTTGGTGACATTGGAGATAGGATTAGTTGTCGCTTGATCTTGAGAGACTTGGGGTGACATATTTTCAGCAATAAGGACAATTTTAGGTTGAATGCTCTTGAATTGGGCTAAACAGGCAAGATTGAAAAGATTTTAATCTAGTTCGAGTTTGACAACTTCTTGGCTCCCAGTTATCTTACTACGGGCGCATTATTCTGACAATCAATACCTAGTCCAGTTTTATCGAAAATTTGGGTTTCAAACCCGATCCTTAACTAGGGCCGCTTTTTAAAGATTGACAAAAAAAAGTTTTTGGGAATAGAATCAGCTAGAATGATCGGTTGACGCTGCCGACAGACTAGCCCATGCCAACGATGCCAGACCTTGCTAATCAGAAAATCGCTATCACAGCCACATTTACCAGTGAACCAGTGGAAGATTCTCTCTCCTATTGGCTCAAGGCAATGGGATTTCCTGATTCAATAGAATTCGCTCAGTACAATCAAATCTTTCAAGAATTACTCAATCCATCGAGTCTTTTAGCGACGAATCAAAATGGAGTTAATGTCGTTTTAGTGAGGTTTGAAGACTGGCAAGGAACTAAAAACCGTCTCCAACTAACCGTTGATGATTCTCTCAAAACACAATTGTTTGGTCAACGCTTACGTTATAGATTGCCAAATCACATAGAAATCGCCCACCTTAACCAGTACGAAACCGAGTATCTCTATCAAGAAATTTTTGTTGATCGCGTCTATTTAAGACATGGAATCGTCTTAAACGAGGACGACTGTATTATAGATGTCGGAGCGAATATTGGTCTATTCACCTTATTTGCTCAACAAAAATCCCCAAAAGGGACTATTTATGCCTTTGAACCAGCCCCCCATGCCTTTGATAAATTACAGATTAATGCCAAACTCTACTGCCCAAATACCCATCTTTTTAACTGTGGATTAGGGGGTGAACGCCGAGAAGAAACCTTTACTTTTTATCCTCGTTCCTCAGTTTTTTCAAGTTTTGCGGCTGATGCAGAGCAAGATGAAAAGGCGATTCGCTCAGTAATTATTAATATGCTCCAACGGGATCATTCTCTGGATGAGGAGTCATTAGAAAAACTAGCGGATGAATTTATTAAAGACAGATTAAAGGAAGAAACTTATCAAGTTCAACTGCGAACTCTTTCAGAAATTATTGAAGAATACAAGATTAAAAAAATAGATTTACTAAAACTAGATGCTGAAAAAAGTGAATTGGCAATTCTCCAAGGAATTAACAACCATCACTGGTCGTTGATTAAACAAATAGTTATGGAGGTGCATGACCAAGAAGGAAGTACACTTAAACAAGTCCTGCGCTTGCTTGAAGACAAAGGCTTTAGATTTGTTGTTGATGAAGAATCAATGCTTCATGGTTCAGGACTCTTTAACATTTATGCAACTCGTCTCAACCTAAATCACAATCCGCTATCACAAGAATGGGGACAAAATCTAGCCCAAATCGAGCAAACTGTTAAAGATTTTACCAATGCCTTAAAAACAGCGATAACGCGATCGCCAAATCCCTACCTGGTCTGCATTTGTCCCCCCTCTCCCACCGATGAGAAAGCGTTCAATGGGTTACATGAAAAATTACAAGAACAATTAGAAACAGAACTCCAGCAAAACCCTAGCATCTGTCTAATTAAAAGTCAAGAATTACTCAGAACCTATCCTGTGCAGGAGTATTATGATCCCTACGGAGACGAATTAGGACATATTCCCTATAATCTAACCTTTTTCACAGCTTTGGGGACAATATTAGCTAGAAAAATTTTAGCGTTGAAAAGCTCTCCCTACAAAGTGATTGCCCTGGACTGCGATAATACTTTGTGGAATGGAATTTGTGGAGAAGATGGAGTTAAAGGAGTCAAAATTGATGCTCCATTTCGAGCTTTACAAGAATTTATCATCGCCCAGCAAGCAACAGGAAAGTTAATCTGTTTATGTAGTAAGAATCAAGCCGATGATGTCTTTGCTGTCTTTGAACAACATCCCGATATGTTGCTTCAGCGAAATCATTTAGTCAATTGGCGTATTAACTGGCAAGAAAAATCTCAAAATTTGCAGTCTTTAGCCGAGGAATTGCAACTAGGGTTAGATAGTTTTATCTTTATTGATGATAACCCAATAGAGTGTGCTAAAGTTAGGGCTAACTGTCCCGAAGTTTTGACATTACAACTTCCTCAAGAGAGCGAAAAAATCCCCCAATTTTTAGATCATATTTGGGCTTTTGATCAACTTCAAACCACTCAAGAAGACCAACAAAGAACGAATCTTTATCAACAAAATATTCAGCGTCAGCGTTTGCAAGAAAATTCCCTTTCTTTTGAAGATTTTCTTGCCCAACTTAACTTAGAAATAGAGATTTCCCCCGTACAAAAGGAGGAATTGACGCGAGTTGCTCAACTCACTCAACGGACTAACCAATTTAACTTAACAACTATCCGACGCTCAGAATCCCAAATTAAACAACTTTGTAATTCAGGGGAATTGGACTGTCGGGGGGTTAAGGTAAAAGATCGCTTTGGGGACTATGGTTTAGTGGGTTTACTATTATTTACTGCCCAGGAAGATTCCCTAATTGTAGATACTTTTTTACTCAGTTGTCGGGTATTGGGTCGCGGTGTAGAACATCAAATGTTGGCTTATTTGGGAACGGTTGCCCAAGAAAAAAGATTAGCAAAAGTCGAGCTTTTTTATAAATCTACCCCGAAAAATAAACCGATCTGTGATTTTTTAACGGGTATTGAGAAAGGACTCCTGCAAGAAAAAAAAGATGGTGTTTTATTTGAGTTTTCTGCTCAAATTGCCTCTGAAACTATTTTTAGTCCCCGATCTAATGTAGATAGTTTAAACCAGAAGACGAAGATAAATTTAGAAGAAACAACTGCTAAATCAGATAGTTTAAGCTATCGAATCTTGAATTATCAATTCTTTGAAAATATTGCCCAAAATTTATACAATCCTGAACTCATTCTCCAAGAGATTGCTGGCCAACAACAGCGTCAACGTCAGTTAGATGGAGAGTTTGTGGCTCCTCGTACTCCTCTAGAAAAAGCAATCGCGTCTCTATTTATAGAAGTTCTTAAACTTGACCGAGTGGGGATAGATGATGACTTTTTTGAACTGGGAGGGGATTCAATTCGAGGCGCAATTCTGATTAATAAACTGCAAGCACAATTGAGCGAAATTATTCACTTTGTTATTTTATTCGACCAGAAAACTGTTAGGAGATTAGCCGCTTACCTAGAAGAACATTATCCAAAAGCCATTGCTAAAATACTGGGTAAAGCAATAACAGAAATTAACGATTTATCCCAAGAGCGAATTGATGAAGCTAAAGTGTTACAAATGCGCTCTTTAATTCCTGCTCTTACCAGCACAGTAGATGATGAAAGGGATGACAATAGCAAAAATCCACCAGCCATCTTTATCCTTTCTCCCTATCGTAGTGGTTCCACCTTACTCCGCGTCATCTTAGGAGGAAATCCACAGCTTTTTGCGCCTCCAGAATTAGAACTATTAGGGTTTAATACCCTTGGGGAACGAAAAGCTCAATTTTCTGGGCGTTACAACTTCTGGATGGAAGGAACGATTCGCACCATCATGGAAATTAAGGGGTGTAATGCGGAAGAAGCGATCGCCATTATGGAGGAATTAGAAGACAAAAATCTCACCAGCAAACAATTTTACCGTCTTCTACAGGAATGGTTGGGAGATAAAATCTTGATAGACAAAACCCCATCCTATTCCCTAGATTTAGAAACCCTCAAACGAGCAGAAAGAAATTTCCATAACCCGCTTTACATTCATCTAGTGCGTCATCCCTTAGCAACGATGCGCTCCTATGAAGAAGCTAGAGTAGAACAAACTTTTCCCTATGAACATCCCTTCAAACGGCGAGAACTTGCGGAACTTGTTTGGCTAATTAGCCATCAAAATATTCTTGAATTTTTACAACAAGTTTCTCCACAACGTCAGTATCAAGTTAAATTTGAAGATATAGTTAAGCAGCCACAAAAAACAATAGAGAGTTTATGTCAGTTTTTAGGAGTAGAATTTAATCCTGATATGCTGCAACCCTACAAAGAGAAAAAGCAGCGCATGACTGATGGCATTTATGCCGAATCTAGAATGATAGGAGATGTAAAATTTCACCAACATCAAAGCATTAATCCTGATACAGTTGATCAATGGAAAGATTACTACAATAGTGACTTTTTAGGCAATGTAACTTGGCAATTAGCAGAGTCTTTTAAATACCCGAACAATAACCATAATATTCCTCAAATTAGTCGAGAAAATCCAACTGAATCTCAGACTTTTCCCGTTTCTTTTGCTCAACAGCGACTATGGATTTTAGCCCAATTAGAACCAGATAGCCCTTTTTACAATATGTTTAAAGCGGTTCATCTTCAAGGGCGTATCAACCTAGAAATTTTAGAACGTAGCCTCAACGAAATTATTGATCGCCACGAAATTCTACGCACTAATTTTCAGGAAGTAGAAGCAACACCAGTACAGGTAATTGCTCCCCACGCCACGCTGAAAATCTCGGTTATAGACTTACAAGGATTATCAGAACAAGAACAGTCAGAACAATTGCAACTATTCGCAACTGAAGATCAATTACAACCTTTTGACCTGACGACGGGAATATTGTTAAGAGTCACCTTCGTGCAACTTAAATCAGAATCATCAGCTTTATTATTGACTATGCACCACATTATTAGTGATGGCTGGTCAATGGGAGTATTGATCAAAGAATTGTCCAGTTTATATCAAGGATTTTTGCTTGGTCATGCTTCTGTCCTCCCCAAATTACCCATTCAATATGCCGATTTTACGCTTTGGCAACGGCAATGGTTACAAGGAGAAAACCAAGGTTTTATAACTATTCAAAACCAAATTAATTACTGGAAACAACAGTTAGCAGCCGCCCCTCCTTTGCTAGAATTACCGACGGATAGACCCCGTCCTTCTGTACAAACCTTTCGAGGGGGTTGTCTTTCTTTCCAGATAGATGAAAGACTAACAGCCTCCCTAAAAGAACTCAGCCACAAATCAGCAACGACTTTATTTATGACCTTGATGGCGGCTTATGTTACTCTATTATTCCGCCACAGTGATCAGAATGATATCCTGATAGGAACACCGATCGCCAGTCGTAACTATCAAGAATTAGAAGGGCTAATTGGCTTTTTTGTTAATACCCTAGTGATGCGAACTCGCTTAGAAGGTAATCCCAGTTTTGAAGAATTATTGAAACAAGTGCGTTCCGTTTGCAGGAATGCCTATGCTAACCAAGACGTTCCTTTTGAACAAATTATCGAAACTTTGCAAATAGAGCGCAGTCTTAGTCATAGTCCTCTGTTTCAGGTGATGTTTGTCTTACAAAATGTGGCTATGGAGGAATTAGAAACTCCTGGGTTAAAAATTTCGCCTTTATCTTTAGATAATGTTAACGCCAAGTTTGATTTCGCCTTACAAATGTGGGAAATAAATACAGAAAAAGGAAACTCTCTCCAAGGATTTTGGCAATATAACATAGATTTATTTGATCAAGACAGAATTGCCCGCATGAGTGGTCATTTTCAGACTTTGTTAGAAGCAATTGTTGCTAATCCACAAGAACCAATCGGGACATTATCCTTACTAACAGAAAGGGAGCGTCATCAACTGTTAGTAGAATGGAATGATACTGGTAAAGCATATCCTGATGAAAAGTGCATTCATCAGCTATTTGAGGAACAAGTAGAACGGACTCCTAATCATGTGGCAGTGGTATTTGAAAATGAATCCTTAACTTATCGGGAATTAAATAATCGTGCTAATCAATTAGCCCATTATCTGTGTCAAAACTATCAGATTAAACCAGATACTTTAGTGGGAATTTGTGTCGAACGTTCTTTAGAAATGATAATAGGAATATTAGGCATTCTTAAAGCGGGTGGGGCTTATGTCCCTCTTGATCCCGAATATCCACCAGAACGCCTTCAGTTTATAATAGAAGATTCTGGCATATTATTGTTACTCACTCAAGGTTTTCTTAAAGAAAAATTACTATTAACTAACCTAACAAATCTTAATCAAATATTGTATTTAGATGAACAAAGTTTTTCACTCTTGTTAACAGATAATCCCAGTTCTCAAACTAAAACTGATAGTTTAGCCTATGTGATTTATACTTCTGGTTCAACAGGAAAACCGAAAGGGGTGATGATTGAAAACAGAAGCATTGTTAATCTCGCTTTGGCTTGGAGTGACGTTTTTCAAATTCAAAACAATAGTCGTGTACTCCAGTTTGGTTCCCTAAGTTTCGATTTATCTATTGGTGAAATTGCCACTGCTTTAGCCGCAGGTGCTAGTTTGTATTTAGCCCAAAAAGAAACCCTATTACCTAGTCAAATATTGGTTGATTTCTTAACGGAGAACCAAATTTCTCACGCTTTTTTATCTCCTTCGGCTTTATCTGTTTTACCTCAAGCACCCTTACCTAATTTACAATCTCTAACCGTCGGTGGTGAAGCTTGTACCGCAAAATTAATAACTGAGTGGTCAAAAGGACGAAATTTCTTTAATGCTTACGGGCCAACGGAAACAACTGTTTGTGCGACTGTAGCGAGATTTACTAAGGACGAGGAGAAAGTTTCTATTGGTCGTCCTGTCTCTAATACTCAAATTTATATTTTAGACTCTTACTTACAGCCAGTTCCGATTGGTGTACCAGGAGAATTGCATATTGGGGGGGCAGGGTTAGCCAGAAGCTATCTTAACAGACCAGAATTAACACAAGAAAAATTCATTCCTAATCCTTTTAGTAATTACCCAGATTCTCGACTCTATAAAACGGGGGACTTAGCGCGTTATTTACCTGACGGTAATATTGAATATTTAGGACGCATTGACAATCAAGTCAAGATTCGCGGATTCCGCATCGAATTAGGGGAAATTGAAACAGTATTAACCCAATATTTTCAAATACAATCATCGGTTATTATTGCCCGCGAAGATACACCAGGAAATAAACGTTTAGTTGCCTATATTGTCCCTCAAAAAGATGCAACACCAACCCCCAATGAATTACGGCAATTCCTCAAGGAAAAGCTGCCAGAATATATGATTCCCAGTGCTTTCATAATACTGGAATCATTACCCTTAACACCTAATGGTAAAATTGACCATCGCGCTTTACCTGAACCCGAACAAAGTTACGAAAGAACAGACAAATTTATCTTACCACGCAACCCTATTGAAGAAATACTGGTAACAATTTGGTCTGAGGTTTTAAAGGTCAAACAAGTAAGCATTAATGATAACTTCTTTGAACTAGGAGGACACTCATTATTAGCTACTCAACTCATCTCCCGTATTCGCACTAATTTCTCAATAGAAATTCCCTTACGGAGTTTATTTGCAGCACCAACAATTGAAGAATTATCCCAACAAATTCAACAATTACAGCAACAGGATTTAACCCTATCCGCACCCCCCATATTACCAAGGGGTGAACAATCTGAATTATTATTGTCTTATGCACAAACTCGTTTATGGTTTTTAGACCAATTAGAACCTAATAGCGCTTTCTATAATATCCCTGTAGCTTTACGTTTGCAAGGCCATCTTAATCAAGCAGCTTTGATACAAAGTTTAGAGGAAATTATTCAACGTCACGAAGCATTACGCACCAACTTTGTTAACGTCAATGGACAACCAACTCAGGTTATTCAAACAGTAACAAATTGGACAGTATCAGTAATTAACTTGCAGCATTTATCACCAGAAGAACAAGAAATTGCTGCAACTAATTTAGTTAAGGGAGAATCATTTAAACCCTTTGATTTAGCTAATGAAGCATTAGTAAGAGCCACTTTAATCGTGCTGAATAATAACGAGTATTGGTTATTATTATGTCTGCACCATGTTATTAGTGATGGTTGGTCAATGGGTGTATTTATTGAAGAATTAACAGCGTTATATAATGCTTATAATCAGGGTCAACCTTCACCCTTAAAACCCTTACCAATTCAGTACGCTGATTTTGCAGTTTGGCAAAGACAATGGTTACAAGGAGAAGTCTTAGAAAACCAATTAAATTACTGGCAAAAACAACTAGCAGACGCACCAACTTTCTTACCCTTACCAACAGATAAACCCCGTCCAGCAGTACAAACATTTACTGGAGCACATCAAGAGTTTCAACTATCCCTTGAACTCACCCAAAAGCTAACAGAATTAAGTCAGCAACAAGGGGTGACAATGTTTATGACATTGTTAGCAGTTTATGGGACATTACTTTATCGTTATACAGGGCAATCAGACATCTTAATAGGGACACCTATAGCTAACCGTAATCGTCGTGAAATAGAGAGTTTAATCGGCTTTTTTGTGAACACCTTAGTCATGAGAACTGACTGTTCAGAAAATCCCAGTTTTCAGGAATTATTAATGAGAGTGCGGGAAATGTCATTAGGAGCATACTCTCATCAAGATTTACCCTTTGAAATGCTAGTAGAAGCGTTACAACCAGAGAGAAATCTTAGTCATACACCCTTGTTTCAGGTGATGTTTGCGCTCGAAAATACTCCCCTATCTAAAATAGAATTAACGGATTTAACGATTGATTCTTTACCCTTAGAAGGTGAAACAGCTAAATTTGATTTAACCTTATCAATGCAAAATACAGAGACGGGATTAATGGGGGTTTGGGTATATAATACTGACCTATTTAATCGTGAGACTATTGAGAGAATGAACGGTCATTTTCTGACTTTACTTGAGGGGATTATTGCTAATCCGAATGAACGAGTTTCTCAATTACCTTTGTTAACTAAAGTTGAACAACAACAATTATTAATTGATTGGAATAACACTGAGGTAGATTACCCTGCTAATAAGTGTATTCATCAGTTGTTTGAGAAACAAGTTGAACGGACACCTAATGCTGTTGCAGTAGTATTTGAATGCCAACAATTAACCTATAATGAGTTAAATTGTCGAGCTAATCAGTTAGCACATTATTTACAATCTTTGGGTGTTAAACCTGATGAATTGGTAGGGATTTGTGTCGAACGTTCCTTAGAGATGATCGTGGGAATATTAGGCATTCTTAAAGCGGGTGGGGCTTATGTCCCTCTTGATCCTGAATATCCCCAGGAACGTCTAAACTTTATGTTAGAAGACTCTCAGGTGAAAGTATTAGTAACTCAAGCAAAATTAGTCGAGTCTATTCCTCAACATCAAGCACAACTTATCTGTTTAGATACGGACTGGGAAAAAATCGCTCAAAATATCACGTCAAACCCTGAAAGCGGAGTAAAACCCGATAATTTAACCTATATTATCTATACATCGGGTTCTACGGGTAAACCGAAAGGGGTTTTAGTCAATCACGCTAATGTCGTGCGACTGTTTGCGGCAACAGACTCCTGGTATCATTTCAATTCCCAAGATGTCTGGACTCTATTCCATTCTTACGCTTTTGACTTTTCCGTGTGGGAAATGTGGGGGGCTTTACTCTATGGTGGACGACTGGTAATAGTCCCTTATTTAGTGACTCGTTCCCCCGAATCATTTTATGAGTTATTGTGCCAAGAAAAAGTAACGATTCTCAATCAAACCCCTACCGCTTTCCGCCAGTTAATTCAAGCTGAAGAATCCGTAAAAGGGGACATTTCCCCCTTATTAAGAGAGGTTGGGAAGGATTCAGTCACAGAGACCGATTTAAGTTTACGTTTGGTAATTTTTGGCGGAGAATCTTTAGAAATCAACAGTTTACAGCCTTGGTTTGACCGACACGGCGACCAACTTCCCCAATTAGTTAATATGTACGGAATTACGGAAACTACCGTCCATGTCACCTATCGCCCCTTAAGTATGGCTGATGTCAATAGTACAGCCAGCGTCATTGGTCGTCCTCTTCCCGATTTACAGGTGTATTTACTCGATCAATATTTACAACCCGTACCCGTTGGGGTGCCTGGGGAAATGTATGTGGGCGGTGCAGGAGTGGCAAAAGGTTATCTCAATCGTCCTGAATTAACAACAGAAAGGTTTATTTCTAGTCCCTTTGAACATTCCAACAAATTGTATAAAACGGGAGATTTAGCTCGTTATTGGCCTAATGGAGAGTTAGAATATTTAGGGCGCATTGATAATCAAGTTAAGATTCGGGGATTCCGTATTGAATTAGGGGAAATTGAGGCATTATTGGCATCTCATCCCCAGATTTGGGAGACGGTGGTGCTAGTTTGGGATGATACGGCGGGGGATAAGCGTCTTGTCGCATATATCGTACCCCAGCCCGAAATAACAATCATAATTGACGAAATCCGCCAATTTCTGAAAGCTAAATTACCTGATTACATGGTTCCTAATGCTTTCGTTATCTTAGAAGCCTTACCCCTTACTACTAATGGTAAAATAGACCGTCGTGCTTTACCCCCACCAAATTTAGACATATCAGACAAATATGTTGCCCCTAGTACCCCTATTGAGGAGATATTGGTAAATATTTGGTCAGAAGTTCTAAAAGTAGAGAAAGTGGGCATAAATGATAACTTCTTTGAACTTGGAGGACATTCCTTACTGGCGACTCAATTAGTAGCACAGATTCGCGATCGCCTGAAAATTGAGCTTCCCCTACGTCAGTTATTCAACACAGCAACCCTAGCTGAATTAGCCCAAGGAATTGAACAGTTAAAACAGGAAAAATTACCCATCATTCCCGCTATTTTACCAAGAAAAAGAAAATGAATTTTGAAGAATTGCCCCTATCCTATGCTCAACAGCGTTTATGGTTCTTAGATCAATTAGAACCCAACAGTTCTTTTTATAATGTTCCCTTTGCCTTGCATTTAGAGGGAACACTCAAAATAGATGTCCTAGAAAAGAGTTTACAAGAAATTATTCAGCGTCACGAATCCCTCCGCACCAATTTCCTTACCCTTGACGGAAATCCTGTGCAGATAATCAAACCAGAAAGCAATTGGAAATTAACCATTATTAATGATAAGGAAAGCAAAAACTATCGAGAAGAGAATGCCCTCAAACAATGGCTAGAAATTCACAGCCATCAACCCTTTGATTTAGCGAATGAATCCCTCATTCGGGCTACCCTACTTGAGTTATCAGACACAGAAAATTTGTTGCTGATTTGTATGCACCATGTTGTCTCTGATGGTTGGTCAATGGGGGTATTTATTCAGGAATTGACAACTCTTTATAATGCCTATACTAAAGGTTTAAATCCTCTTTTAAAAGAGTTACCGATCCAGTATGCCGACTTTGCCCTCTGGCAGAGGGAGTATTTACAGGGAGAAATCCTGCAAAATCAGTTAAATTACTGGCAAAAACAGTTATCTGCCGCACCAGCCTTATTACATCTACCCAGCGATCGCCCCCGCCCCCCAGAACAACGTTTTGAGGGGGATAGAATCAGATGTATCCTTTCCCCAGAACTTAGTCAAGGGTTAAATAAGTTGAGTCGTGAAAAAGGTGTCACCTTATTTATGACCCTCTTGACTGCCTTTAATATCCTACTCAATCGCTACACGGGAGAAACGGATATTTTAGTTGGGACTCCCATTGCTAACCGTACTCGTAGTGAACTGGATGGGTTGATCGGCTTTTTTGTTAATACCTTGGTCTTAAGAACAGATTTAGCAGGAAATCCAAGTTTTAGCGAGACATTAAAACAGGTAAGAGAGACCGCAACCGATGCTTACGACCATCAAGATTTGCCGTTTGAAATGTTAGTGGAAGCCTTACAACCTGAAAGAAATATGAGTTATACTCCTTTATTTCAGGTAATGTTTGGGTTAGATAATGAAGTTCTAAATGCCATAGATTTAGAGGGAATAAAAGCCACCCATCAGCCGTTGGAATTTAAGACAGCTAAATTTGATCTAAGTTTATCTATACAGATAAAAGAAGCTGGATTAACTACGAGTTGGGAATATAATACAGACTTGTTTAATCAAAGCACAATTGAGCGATTGTCAGGGCATTTTATTAACTTATTAAAAGGGATTATTGCTAATCCAGAACAATCCATTGCCCAATTACCCCTATTGACAGAAAGTGAGCGTTGTCAATTATTAGTTGATTGGAATCAGACTCAAATTGACTACAAGCCTGAATTGTGTCTGCATCAATTATTTGAACAACAAGTAAAACTAAATCCTGATGCGATCGCAGTTAGATTAGAAAATGAATTTTTAACCTATCAAGAATTAAATAATCGTGCGAATCAATTGGGGCATTACCTACAATCTTTGGGGGTAAAAGCCGATGCAAGCGTGGGAATTTTTGTTGAACGTTCCCTAGAGATGATCATCGGTATCTTGGGAATCCTTAAAGCAGGGGGAGCCTATGTTCCTTTGGATGTTAATTATCCAAAAGAGCGAATTACCTATCTTCTTGAAGATAGTCAACTTAGTATTTTACTGACGCAATCTCAATTCCTTGGGCAACTTCCTCAATTTCAAGGAACAACTATCTGTTTAGATCAAGATTGGTCAATAATCGCAAAACAAAGTACCGTAAACCCGATTGTAGAAGTTGAGCAGCACAATCTAGCCTACATTATTTATACTTCTGGCTCGACGGGTAAACCCAAAGGGGTAATGATTGAACATCGCTCAATAGTCAACTATATCCTGACTGCTATTCGAGAGTACAATTTTACGCCAGATGATCAAATTCTGCAATTTTCCTCTATCTGCTTTGATGCTTCCGTTCAAGAAATCTTTTCTTGTCTTTTATCGGGTGCAATATTAGTATTGCGAACAGAAGATATGTTGCGCTCTAGTGAAGATTTTTGGCAATATTGTCAAAAATGGCAATTAACGGTTTTAAGTTTTCCTACTGCCTATTGGCATCAGTTAGTTTCTGAACTGACTCCTACTGCTCTCCAAATCATCACCAATATAAAACTAATTATGGTTGGAGGGGAAGCCATTCAACCATCAAAAGTCAAGCAATGGCATCAAAATACTGTTAATTATTCCCCTCTTCCTCAACTATTTAATGCTTATGGTCCAACGGAAGCAACTATTATAACGACTTTATGCAAATTTACTTCCCCAACTATAACCAATGTTCCCATTGGTCGTCCGCTTAGTAATACTCAGGTTTATATTCTTGATGCTTTCTTGCAACCTGTTCCTGTGGGGGTAGCTGGAGAATTACATATTGGCGGAGCGGGGTTAGCCAGAGGTTATCTCAATCGTCCAGAGTTAACCCAAGAAAAATTTATTCCTAACCCTTTTGAGGAGGAGGGTTTGATCCCCCCAAATCCCATTAATAAGGGAAGTAATGAGTCGTCAAAATTATATAAAACGGGGGATTTATGTCGCTATTTACCTGATGGCAATATTGAGTATTTAGGACGGATTGATAATCAAGTAAAAATTCGAGGTTTCCGCATTGAATTAGGGGAAATTGAAACCATTCTCAGTCAGCATAGCGCAGTCAAAACCGCTATTGTTATTGCCAGGGAAGATGAGACAGAGCAAAAACGTTTAGTTGCCTACATTGTCCCCCAAGAGGGAATTTCTAACCGACAAGAGCAAGGTTTGCTTGCTGTTACGGAACTGCGGCAATTTCTGAAAGCTCAGTTACCAGAGTATATGGTTCCTAGTGCCTTTGTCATTTTGGAATCCCTACCCCTAACGTCTAATGGTAAAGTGGATCGCCGTGCCTTACCTGCTCCCGACTTCCAAAGCGAAGAACAATACGTCGCGCCGCGTAATCCCATTGAGGAGATTTTGGCCTCTATTTGGGTAAAAGTCCTAAAAGTTGAACAGGTGGGTATTCACGATAACTTCTTTGAGTTAGGCGGACATTCATTATTAGCAACTCAACTGATTTCGCGCATCCGTAAAGCTTTCAAGGTAGAAATGCCTTTACGGGAGTTGTTTGTTGCCCCGACCGTAGCCGCATTAGCTCAGGTTATCAAACGAGTTTCGGAACAGGAAGAACGAACGGAACTCCCTATTTTACCCAGGGAAAAAGATACAGAATTACCTTTATCTTTTGCCCAGACTCGTCTTTGGTTTTTAGATCAATTTGAGTCCGATAGTTCTTTTTACAATATTCCCCTAGCTTTGCATTTAGAGGGAAACCTTAATCAAGACGTTTTGATCCAGAGTTTAGAGGAAATTTGCGATCGCCATGAAGCCTTAAGGACTAACTTCATTAGCGTTGATGGTGTCGCTACTCAGGTTATACAAACGCAAACCCCCTGGACAGTGAACATCGTTGATTTACAACACTTATCTAGTAGTGAACAGGAAATTGCCTCTCAGGAGTTAACCCAAAACCAGGCCATTCAACCCTTTGACTTAGCCCGTGACCCGTTAATCAGAGCAAACTTAGTCATCTTATCTGAGACAGAACATATTTTATTAGTCTGTATGCACCATATTGTCAGTGACGGCTGGTCAATGGGGGTCTTTCTTCAGGAATTAACCGACCTCTATAACGCATACATTCAAAATCAGCCCTCATCTTTAAAGCCGTTACCGATTCAGTACGGTGATTACACTCTTTGGCAAAAACAGTGGTTACAGGGAGATATTCTGCAACGTCAGTTAGATTACTGGCAAAAACAGTTAGCAGATGCTCCCGCGTTATTATCCCTGCCCACAGACCGACCTCGACCTGCTGTACAGAGTTTTGCTGGTGCCCATCTTCCCTTTACCCTTTCCTGGGAATTAAGCCAAAAACTCACCCAACTGACTCAAGAACAGGGTGTTACCTTGTTTATGACCCTGTTAACAGCTTTTGATATCTTACTTTATCGTTATACGGAACAGGAAGACATATTAATTGGAACGCCTATTACTAACCGTAATCGCAGTGAATTGGAAGGATTAATCGGCTTTTTTGTCAATACTTTAGTTTTACGAACTGACTTGTCAGGGAATCCTAGTTTTAATGAGTTATTAATTCGCGTTCGAGAAATGGCAATGGATGCTTATACTCATCAAGATTTGCCTTTTGAGATGTTAGTAGAAGTCTTACAACCAGAACGAGATTTAAGCCATGCTCCCCTCTTTCAAGTAGATTTTTTACTGCAAAATGAACCCCTATCCCAGTTAGAATTAATAGGATTAACCGCCAGTCCCTTGTTAACAGAAAGTGCAACGGCTAAGTTTGATTTAACCTTGGGAATGGAAAATACCGATAAAGGATTAAGGGGAGTATGGGAGTACAATACAGACCTGTTTGAGCGTAGCACCATTGAAAGATTGGCGGGGAATTTTGTGACATTGCTAGAAGCCATTGTTGCTAACCCTCAACAGCAAATTTCCCAACTACCCTTGTTAACAGAGGTAGAGTCACAACAATTATTAAAAGATTGGAATACCACAGAAAAAAATTATCCTTTCCATCAATGTGTTCATCATTTATTTGAAGAACAAGCAGAACGAACACCGAATGCCGTAGCAGTGGTATTTGAAGGTCTGGAATTAACCTATCAACAGTTAAATATTCAAGCCAATCAATTAGCCCATTACTTACAATCTCTGGGAGTGGGAGCAGAGATTTTGGTCGGCATTTATTTGGAGCGATCGCTGTTAGTAATTGTCGGATTATTAGCCGTTCTCAAAGCGGGGGGAGCTTATGTCCCTTTAGATCCCGATTATCCTCAGCAAAGATTATCCTACATGGCTGAAGATGCCAAAATTTCCCTACTGCTAACCCAACAAAGTTTGCTCAGTTCTTTACCTGTCGAAGATGTGGGGGTAATTGTATTAGATAAATCTGCCGAGAGCTTGACAGTTCAAAGTCTGGAAAATCCCGTCAGTGAAGTAGTACCAGAAAATTTACTCTGTGTATTATACACTTCTGGTTCAACGGGTAAACCGAAAGGAGTGATGTTAACCCACGAAGCCTTGGTTAACCATAGTTGGGGCATCAGTGAAATATTTGGTTTAACCGAAAGCGATCGCGTCTTACAGTTTGCATCCTTTGGTTTTGATGTGGCGGCGGAAGAAATTTTCCCCACCTGGCTAAAAGGTGGCACGGTAGTCTTAAGACCCTGGCAAATGTTCCCAACCTTGACAGATTTTGCCGATTTTATTGAACAAGAAAGCCTAACTCTCTTAAATATTACTCCCGCCTATTGGCATGAATGGGCGATCGCCGTTTCACAATCTTCTGCCACCGTGCCATCCAGTCTGCGGGTCGTAGCAGTGGGAGGAGATGCAGTTTTACCCGAAACCGTCAATATTTGGCGTGAATGGGTCGGAAAACAGGTTCAATGTATTAACGTCTATGGCCCTACAGAAGCCTCTGTAACCGCGATTGTTCATGATTTGCTGGATTCTCAGTCAGAAAAAATGAATTCTGTTCTGATCGGTCGTCCCATTGCCAACACCAAGGCTTATATATTGGATCAAAATCTGCAACCTGCACCCATTGGAGTTAAGGGAGAACTGCATCTCTGCGGTGTTCGTTTAGCGCGGGGTTATCTGAATCGTCCAGAATTGACGGCTGAAAAATTTATTGACAATCCCTTTGCTGCTGCACCTTTCAATCGTTTGTATAAGACGGGAGATTTAGCCCGTTATCTGCCGAATGGTAGCATTGAATGTTTTGGACGGATTGACAATCAGGTTAAAATTCGCGGTTTCCGTATCGAATTAGGAGAAATTGAGGCGATACTTAATCAACATCTTGATGTGCAGACATCCTGTGTGATTATTCGTGAAGACCTTCCAGGGCAAAAGTATTTAGTTGCCTACATCGTGATATCCTCTCATTATGAACGGATACCGATGATTAGTGAACTACGTCAGTTCCTGGCTGGTAATTTGCCTATGTACATGGTTCCTCAAGCTTTCGTTTTTCTGGAATCTTTACCCCTGACCACTAATCGCAAGGTTGATCGCCGCGCCTTACCTGCACCGAATTTAGAAGGCGATCGCCGCGATCAATATGTAGCACCCCGCAATGCGATCGAGGAGATGTTGCTGCAAATTTGGACAGAGGTACTAAAAGTAGGGCAAGTGGGAATTTATGATAACTTCTTTGAAATTGGGGGACATTCCTTACTGGCAACTCAATTGGTGTCCCGTATTCGTAGTTTATTTAAGATAGAACTCCCTTTGCGGAGCCTATTTGCGGCGGCGACGGTGGCGGAATTAGCCCATCTCATTGAACCATTACAGCAACAAAACCTAACCCTAACTGTCCCCCCGATTTTACCGAGAACTAAGGATACAGAACTACCTCTATCTTTTGCTCAACAGCGTTTATGGTTTTTAGACCAGTTGCAGCCCAATAGTGCCTTGTACAATATACCGATGGTATTGCGTTTACAAGGAAACCTCAACCAAGGAGCCTTAGAACAAAGTTTATGGTCAATTTGCGATCGCCATGAGGTATTACGGACTAATTTTGTCACCATTAATGGACAACCGACTCAGATTATTCAAACAACAAGGGAGACAATATCGGTCGTTGATTTACAAGATTTACCCATCCAGGAGCAAGCAGAAAAAACAGAGCAATTAAAGCAAAAACAAGCCACTCAACCCTTTGATTTAGCCAAAGAATCTTTAATCAGAATCACTTTAGTGGTGCTATCTGAGACGGAACACCTCTTGTTAGTGTGTATGCACCACATCATCAGTGATGGTTGGTCAATAGAAGTATTTATTCACGAACTGACCACCCTATACAATGCTTATGCTCAAAATCAGCCCGCCAATTTAGCTCCCTTGCCGATTCAGTATGCAGATTTTGCGATTTGGCAAAGACAATGGTTACAAGGGGATGTACTGCAAACTCAATTAAATTACTGGCGAAATCAACTAGCCGATGCCCCCGCTTTATTATCCCTTCCCACAGACCACCCTCGACCTGCGGTGCAAAGCTTTGTCGGTACTCAGCAAGAATTTTCCCTTTCCCCCAAACTTAGCCAAGCTTTGACTGAATTGAGTCGCCAACAAGGGGTAACATTATTTATGACGCTGTTGGCTGCTTTTGATACTTTATTGTATCGTTATACAGGGTCAAGTGATATTTTGGTAGGAACTCCCATTGCTAATCGTAATCGCGGCGAAATTGAGGGTTTAATCGGCTTTTTTGTTAATACTTTAGTGATGCGGACGGATTTATCAGATAATCCGAGTTTTAGTCAGTTATTAACCCGTGTTCGGGAAGTGACAATGGATGCCTACGCGCATCAAGACTTACCCTTTGAAATGTTAGTCGAAGCGTTGCAACCGGAACGGGATTTGAGCCATACTCCCCTATTTCAAGTCGCTTTTGTCCTGCAAAATACACCCAAGTCTGAGATTGCAATGACGGGATTAACGGTGACAGATTTGCCACCGGAAAATACAACCGCTAAGTTTGATTTAACCTTAGCAATGGTTCATACCGATAACGCATTAAAGGGTGTCTGGGAATATAATACTGATTTGTTTGATAGCGGCACTATTGAGCGATTAGCAGGGCATTTTGTCAACTTATTGGCGGGCATTGTGGCTAATCCTCAAGCTCAGATTTCCCAATTACCCTTATTAACAGAAGTTGAACAACAGCAATTATTAATTGAGTGGAATAATACTCAGGTTGATTATCCTCAAATTAAATGTATTCATCAGTTATTTGAGGAACAAGCAGAACGTACCCCTGATGCGATCGCGGTGGTATTTGAAAATCAACAATTAACCTATGCTGAGTTAAATGGTCGAGCTAATCAATTAGCCCATTATTTGCAATCTTTAGGAGTGGTCGCTGATCAGCTTGTGGCGATTTGTGTTGAACGTTCTTTAGAAATGATTGTGGGACTTTTGGCCATTCTTAAAGCTGGCGCGGCCTATCTTCCCATTGACTCTGATTATCCCCAGGAACGCATTAGCTTCATGTTCCAAGATACTCAGGTTAAAATACTGTTAACTCAAGAATCTTTGCTTGTTTCTCTTCCGAATCATCAGGCTATTGTCGTCTGTTTAGACAAAGATTGGGAACAAATTAATCAAGCAAGTCAGGAGAATCTTAACAGCGCGGTTTCTGCGGAAAATTTGGCTTATGTGATTTATACCTCTGGTTCTACAGGAACTCCCAAGGGTGTTATTGTCACTCATCAAGCAGTTAATCGTCTAGTATTAAATACCAATTACATCCAGTTCACTCCTGATGACTGCGTTGTTCAAGCGTCTAATATCGCCTTTGATGCTGCAACCTTTGAAATTTGGGGAGCGTTGCTTAACGGAGCTAAGATTATTATTCTCGCTAAATCAGTTTTGCTCTCACCCCAAGAGTTTGCCCTAAGTTTAAAGGAAAACCAGATTAGTGTCTTATTTTTAACGACAGCCCTATTCAATCAGTTAGCCAATTTAGTTCCGCAAGCTTTTAGTGGCTTACGATGCTTACTTTTTGGGGGTGAAGCAGTTGATCCTAAATGTGCACAAGAGGTACGGTCGAAAGGTGCGCCGCAACGCTTGCTTCATGTCTATGGGCCAACGGAAAATACGACGTTTTCTTCTTGGTATTTAGTGGAGGACTTACCCGCTACAGCAACAACGATTCCCATTGGTAAGGCGATCGCGAATACCCAAATCTATTTGCTAGACAAAAACTTGCAACCCGTTCCTATTGGTGTGTCGGGAGAATTATATCTGGGAGGAGCAGGATTAGCACGAGGCTACCTTCACCGCCCAGAATTGACTGCCGAGAAGTTTATTCCCAATCCTTTTGAACCCCTTGATAAGGGGGGAGAGCAGCCATCAAAATTGTATAAAACGGGAGATTTAGCCCGTTATTTACCTGATGGTAATATTGAATACTTAGGACGCATTGATAATCAAGTTAAAATTCGAGGATTCCGTATTGAACTGGGGGAAATTGAGGCTGTAATCGGTCAAAATGAAGATGTACAGTCGGCTTGTGTGATTGCTCGTGAAGATAACCCAGGAGATAAACGCCTAGTTGCTTACGTTGTACCGCAACAGAAAAATCAACCGAATAAAAAACCTCCATTCCCTTATGTTGTAGCACAACAGAAAAATCTCAAATCATCAAAGAAACCAGAAAACTTATCAACAGACAAAGTAGAACTATGGCCATCGATAGCTGAATACTATGTCTATGACGACTTGCTCTATTATGCGATGACCAATGACCAGCGACGTAACGATAGTTATAAAGTGGCTATCAATCAATTAGTCAAAGATAAAATAGTCGTTGAAATTGGCACAGGTAAAGATGCAATCTTATCCAGATTTTGTGTTGAAGGTGGTGCTAAGAAAATTTATGCCATTGAAAGAAATGAGGAAACTTGCCACCAGGCATTAGCTCAGATTAAAAAATTAGGATTAGCAGATAAGATAACCATAATTCATGGTGATGCAAATCTAGTAGAAATACCAGAACTTGCTGATGTCTGTGTTTCAGAAATTGTAGGCGCAATTGGCGGCTCGGAAGGTGCAGCTATCATTATTAATAACACCCGACGATTTCTTAAGCCAGATGGTTTAATGATTCCTGAAAGAAGCGTTACCAAAATGGCCGTTGTTACTCTTCCTGATGAAATATTACATCATCCCCAATTTTCTCAAACTCCTGCCTATTACACCCAAAAAATCTTTGAGCAAGTGGGTTATCCCTTCGACTTAAGGGTATGTATTAAGAAATTCCCTCAAGCCAATGTTCTATCCACTGTAGATGTTTTAGAAGACTTAAACTTTAATGAATATATTAGCCCCGAATTTTGCCATGAGGTAAATTTTGAAATTCAAAAGAATGGGCGAATGGATGGATTTTTGGTCTGGCTCAATTTGCATACTATTGCTGGTGAAGAAATCGATATTCTCAAACATGAATATTGCTGGCTTCCCGTTTATTTTCCTGTATTTGAACCGTCAATTAAGGTTGAATCTGGAGATATAATTAAAGCAGTTTGTGAGCGGACACTCTGCGAAAATAATTTAAACCCAGATTATGCCATTAAAGGTCATCTGCTCAAAAAGAATGGAGAAATTATTAACTTTGAATATGTTTCCTATCACTATAAAAATAATTTTCGACAACGACCATTCTATCAACGATTATTTCCTAATTATGACGAGGTAAATAATAATTACTCCGATCGCTTAGGTCAATCTTTGAAAGCTAATCTCAAGAAATTGTTACCCGACTACATGGTACCGAGTGCTTTTGTGGTTCTGGACGCTTTCCCCTTAACTCCCAATGGTAAAATAGACCGCCGCGCCTTACCTGCGCCCGATTTAGAGGGAAAAGGTGAATATATCGCCCCCCGTAACCCCATTGAGAAAAAACTAGCGCAGATTTGGGCTGAGGTACTGAAATTAGAACGAGTCAGTATTGAGGATAATTTCTTTGAATTAGGGGGACATTCCCTCTTAGCTACCCAGGTTATCTCTCGTTGTCAGGAAGCCTTTGAAATTGCTTTACCCCTACGTTATCTGTTTGAATCCCCAACCATTGCCCAGTTAAGTGCGGTGATTTTAAAAGAACTGCAAACTGGCTCAGGGCTAAAACTTCCAGCAATAGTACCCCTTAACCGACAGGATGACATCCCCCTCTCCTGGGCTCAAGAGCGTCTCTGGTTTGTCAATCAGTTAGAAGGAGAAAGTGGAGCCTACACCATTGATTTAACAATGCGTTTGCTAGGAAATCTCAATGTTAAAGCCCTAGAAAAAGCTTTTCAGGCAATTATTCAACGCCATGAACCTTTACGGACTCAGTTTAAACTCAAGGATAATAAACCGATTCAAGCGATCGCCTCTAGCATCAACTTTACGTTATCCATAGTACAAAGTCAGCCTCTACAAGTAGAGCAACTGTTGACAGAAGCGGCCTCCGAACCCTTTGATTTAGACAATGGTTCAGTATTACGGGTCAAACTCTGGCAAGTAGGGGCGGATGAATATGTACTATTACTAGCCATTCACCATATTGCGGCGGATGGTTGGTCACTAGGGGTTTTAATTGATGAATTATCAGCCTATTATCGTAGTTTCAGCACAGGAACGAAGGCAGATTTACCGACTTTACCGATACAGTATGCAGACTTCGCCGTGTGGCAGCGTCAATGGTTAACCAATGAAGTATTAGAACGCCAATTAAGCTACTGGAAACAACAGTTAAAGGGAGTTCCCCTACTGCACCAACTTCCGAGCGATCGCCCCCGTCCAGCCATACAAACCTTTCGCGGTGGCACAGAAAAACTGCAACTCGATAGTAAACTGACGCAACAGCTTAAAAAACTCAGCCAAAAGTCTGGTAGCACCCTATTTATGACCTTACTGGCAGGTTTTGCCGTATTGCTGTCTCGCTATAGTGGACAAACCGATTTAGTGATTGGTTCACCGATCGCCAACCGCAACCGCACCGAAATCGAAAAATTAATTGGCTTTTTTGTCAATAGCTTAGTATTAAGATTTGATTTGTCCCAAGAACCGACCTTTGAGGATTTTCTCTTCCAAGTCAAACAAACTACTCAAAACGCTTACGACCATCAGGATTTACCCTTCGAGATGTTGGTCGAAGAATTACAAATTGAACGACATTTAGACCGTAATCCTTTAATACAAATAGTTTTTGCCCTTCAGAATGCGCCAACGGAGCCTTGGGATTTGCCTGGGATTAAAGTTGAAGATCTGGCATCGGGACTTGATTCCGTTCGGGTTGACCTAGAGCTTTATCTGTGGGATGTCCCCGAAGGATTGGGTGGTTTTTGCTCCTATAACAAGGATTTATTTGATGCGGAAACTATTGCCCGCATGATGACTCATTTCAAAACGTTGTTAGCAGCAATTGTAGAAAATCCACAGCAACCAGTAGCCTTACTTCCCTTATTAACCCCCCCAGAACATCAACTATTAAAAGAGTGGAATGAGACAAAAACCGATTACTCCTACAACAAATGTATTCATCAATTGATTGAAGAACAGGCAGAACGCACCCCCGACGCGATCGCCGTAGTCTTTGAAAATCAACAATTGACCTATGCACAATTAAATAATCGGGCCAACCAATTGGCGCACTATTTACGCTCTCTAGGCGTAGAAACGGAGGTAATAGTCGGTTTATGTGTCGAACGCTCCCTAGAGATGATTGTCACCTTAATAGGCATTCTTAAAGCAGGTGGGGCCTATCTACCCCTTGACCCCGAATATCCCCAAGCACGCCTACAGTTTATGCTAGAGGATAGCCAAATCCCCTTACTGCTCACCCAACATTCACTAATTGATAAACTCCCCAACCATCAAGGCCAAACACTCTTTTTAGAGGAAATTTGGGAAAAAACTGCCCAACCTAGCCAGGATAACCTGACGGCAAAAGTAACCCCCTCTAATTTGGCCAACGTGATTTATACCTCTGGTTCTACGGGTAAACCCAAAGGCGTGATGGTAGAACATAAAGGATTGTGCAATCTCGCTCAAGCTCAAATTGAAACCCTTGGTGTGCATCCCTTAAGTCGAGTGCTTCAGTTTGCTTCCTTTAGTTTTGATGCTTGTATTTCGGAAATTTTGATGGCTTTGGGAGGGGGAGCAACGCTTTATTTAGGTGCAAAAGACGCTTTAATGCCTGGTTTACCCTTAATTGAGCGATTACGGGATCATGCCATTACCCACATTACGTTACCACCGTCGGCATTAGCGGTTCTACCCTGGGAAAATCTCCCCTCTCTGCAAACTATCATTGTTGCAGGGGAAGCCTGTTCTCCTGAGTTGGTGAAAAAATGGTCACAAGGACGAAATTTCTTTAATGGTTATGGCCCAACAGAGGGGAGTGTTTGTGCAACGATCGCAAAATGTACGCCTTTTGACGAAAAAATAACCATTGGTCGCCCGATTCCCAATGTGCAGATTTATATTTTAGACCCTCATTTACAACCAGTTCCTATCGGAGTAGCAGGGGAATTACATATTGGCGGTGCGGGGTTAGCCAGGGGTTATCTGAATCGCCCAGAATTGACCGCCGAGAAGTTTATCTCTAACCCGTTTGTCTCCCTTGATCCCCCCCTAACCCCCCTTGATAAGGGGGGAGAGCAGCCGTCAAAATTATATAAAACGGGAGATTTAGCCCGTTATTTACCCGATGGTCAGATTGAATACCTGGGACGGATTGACAACCAAGTTAAAGTGCGGGGTTTCCGTATCGAGTTAGGGGAAATTGAAGCCGTTTTGGGCCAACATCCCTTAGTACAAGAGGCGATTGTGATTGCCCGTGCTGACCATGCAAGTGATCATGATCATGACAAGCTTAATACTAATTTAGTAGGGTATTTGGTTCCTGCTCTCAAGGGTGAAGTTTTACCCGAACAGCTTGCCCAATGGCAGAGTGAATATGTGAGTGATTGGCAAACGATTTATGAAGATTCCTATCGTCAATCCCAATCTACAACCGATGACCCCACCTTTAATATTAGTGGTTGGAATAGTAGTTATACGGGGCAAGCGATGACCGCCGCAGAAATGCGAGAATGGGTTGAGAATACCGTGAGCCGAATTCTTGCAGGAAAACCGCAACGAGTGTTAGAAATTGGTTGCGGAAGTGGATTATTGCTGTTTCCTGTGGCTAAACATTGTCAGGAATATTGGGGAGCCGATTATTCCTCTGCCACCATTGACAACCTGGAACGGTTATGCGGCACAATTGAGGGTTTAGCGGGGAAAGTAAGATTATTCCACCGAACAGCCGATAATTTGGCAGGGATTCCCCAAGCGGCTTTTGATACGGTGGTTATTAACTCCGTTGTCCAGTATTTCCCTAGTGTCGATTATCTATTACAGGTTCTCGAAGGGGTCATGAAGGCGATCGCGGCTCACGGGAAGATTTTCCTGGGTGATATCCGTAGTCTGCCCTTACTAGAGCCTTACCATGCTGCCGTACAGTTATCCCGTGCCGCCGCGGATAAAACCCTTGAACAATGGCAAAAGCAGGTGAATCAGAGTGTCGCCACCGAAGAAGAATTGCTAATTGAGCCTCAGTTTTTTATCGCTCTCAAACAACGTTTTCCTCAAATTTCTTGGGTAGAGATCGTACCCAAACGGGGTCAGGCTGACAATGAGTTAACCCAATTCCGCTATGATGTGACCTTATATTTGGGTAATGATGTTCAAAAAACGGTTATTCCTTGGTTAAATTGGCAACGAGATGAGTTTTCCTTAGCAAAACTGCAAGATCAACTGAAACTGGAACAGCCAGAATGGTTAGGCATCAGGGATGTCCCCAATCAACGAGTACAAGAAGCCCTACAAATTTTAGACTGGTTAGAAAATCCGCCGGTCGTTTCGACGGTGGGAGAATTGCGGCAATTGTTAAAAGAAAAGCCAAGGATGGGGATTAATCCTGAGCAAATGTGGCAACTGGGAGAAAAATTCGGCTACACCGTTCACCTCAGTTGGTGGGAAGGAAGTCAAGACGGTTCCTTTGATCTGGTTTTCCATCGCCAGAGTTCAATCCTAGAATCTGCAATGAGCGCAGTTGATAGCCAACCATACCCCAGTTTTTGGGACAATGAGACAGTTATTCCTAAATCCTGGACTGATTACACGAATAATCCTCTGTACGGCAAGTTAGTCCAGAAGCTAGTACCGCAGGTGCGAGAATTTGTTCAACAAAAGCTACCCAGTTATATGGTTCCCCAGGCTTTTGTCCTGCTCAATGCTCTACCTCTGACTCCCAATGGCAAGATAGATCGGCGGGCCTTACCGACACCTGATACAGCTACGCGCAATCTAGCCACGAGCTTTTTGGCACCGCGTACCCCCATTGAAAGCCAAATGGGCCAAATTTGGAGTGAAGTTTTGGGATTGGAGCGGATTGGTATTAAGGATAATTTCTTTGAACTTGGAGGACATTCTTTGTTAGCGACTCAGGTTATCTCCCGTTCCCGCGATCTTTTCTCAGTGGAATTGTCTTTGCAAAATTTGCTAGAATACCCAACCGTCGCTAATTTAGCCCAAATTATTGAACTTCTTGTCGTTGCACAGCAGGGACAACCAGCGATTACTGAAAGCTTAGACGATTATGAGGAAGGTGAATTATGAAAACAGTCGAATTTTTATCTTATTTGAAGGGTTTAAATATTAAACTGTGGCTTGAGGAAGAAAAACTCCGTTATCAAGCTCCCAAAGGAGCCATGACGACGGAAATTAAAGCGGCGATCGCGGCTCAAAAAACTGAAATTCTGGACTTTTTAAAAGCAGCACAAATCCCTACTAATACTGTTGAGTTAGAGATTATTCCTGTGTCACGGGATCAGGATTTACCCCTCTCTTTTGCTCAACAGCGACTCTGGTTTCTACACCAACTTTCCCCCGATAGTCATTCCTATAATTTGTTGGAAGCTCTACGGTTAGAAGGAAACCTGAATCTGTTTGCTTTAGAACAGAGCCTCAGCGAACTGATTCGCCGTCACGAAGTTTTAAGAACCACTTTTCCGATGGTAGAAGGGCAACCCATTCAGCGCATTGCTCCCCCTTCCCCCGTTAGTTTACCTCTTGAAGATTTACAGGTTTTATCAACAGAAAAACAAACAGAACGTCTGCGGGAAATTGCGATCGCCCTCTCCTTAAAACCCTTCGATCTGGCGGGGGAACCTTTGGCACAATTTACTTTGTTTAAACTCAGTTCCCAAGAGTATGTATTGCTGTTGAAGATGCACCATATTATTTACGATGGTTGGTCTTTGAGCATCTTTTTCGGTGAATTATCTCAACTTTATGCGGCTTTTGTCCAGGGTTTGCCTTCCCCTCTCGCTGAATTATCTATCCAGTACGCCGATTTTTCTGTGTGGCAACGTCAATGGCTCACAGGTGAAGTCTTGGAGCGTCAACTTAATTACTGGCGAGAACAGTTGACAGATGCGCCGACTATCTTAGAACTGCCGACGGATTATCCCCGTCCCCCCATTCCTAGTTTCCGAGGTGATGGGGCGATTTTTCGACTAGATCGAGGCTTAACCCAACGTCTTAAACAGTTAAGCCAGGAGTCAGGAGCAACCCTATTTATGACTTTACTGGCGGCTTTTTTTGTTCTAATTTCTCGTTATAGTGGTCAATTAGATGTATTGGTGGGTTCTCCGATCGCTAATCGCAATAGTTCCGCGATCGAGAAATTGATGGGCTTTTTTGCGAATACGTTGGCTTTAAGGGGCGATCTATCGGGAAATCCCAGTTTTCTGGTGTTATTAGAACGAGTAAAGCAAACGACCCTATCAGCCTATGCTCATCAAGATTTGCCCTTTGAAATGTTAGTAGAAAGGTTACAATTAGACCGTGATTTAAGCCGTAATCCTTTGGTACAGGTGATGTTTTCTCTGCAAAATACTCCCCAGTCGGAGGGCAGTTTGTCGGGCTTAAAAATAGAGAATTTGCCTTTACCGATTGATACTAAGGCTCGATTTGATTTAGAAGTCAATTTTTGGGAAGTTTCTGATAGTTTAGAGGCGGCTTGGTGCTACAGCACGGATTTATTTACTGCTGGCACTATTACCCAAATGGGTCAACATTTTCAAAATCTCTTAACCGCGATCGCCGCTGATCCCAGCCTGGTAATTTTTGAATTACCGATGTTGAGTGATGCAGAATGTCATCAACTATTGGTATCCTGGAACGAAACTCAAACAGATTATCCCCAGGATAAATGTATTCATCAATTATTTGAAGAACAGGTAAAACACAACCCCGACTCTGTAGCAGTAGTTTTTGAAGGTCAACAATTAACCTATTCAGAATTAAATAGTCGTGCTAATCAATTAGCCCATTACCTAAAATCTTTAGGGGTAGAAACTGACGAGCTAGTGGCGATTTGTATAGAACGTTCTTTAGAAATGATTGTGGGATTGTTGGGGATATTAAAAGCAGGAGGTGCTTATGTTCCCATTGACCCAGATTATCCCCTGGAACGCATTAGCTTCATGCTCCAAGACACTCAGGTTAAAATACTGTTAACTCAGCAATCTTTGCTTCCTTCCCTGCCGAATCATCAGGCTATTATTGTCTGTTTAGACAAAGATTGGAAACAAATTAATCAAGAGAATCTTAACAGCGCGGTTTCTGCGGATAATTTAGCATACATCATTTATACTTCTGGTTCTACGGGAACTCCCAAGGGGGTTGTCGTCACTCATCAAGCAGTTAATCGCCTGATATTAAATACCAATTACATCCAGTTCACTCCTGATGACTGCGTTGTTCAGGCTTCCAATATTGCTTTTGATGCTGCCACCTTTGAAATTTGGGGGGCTTTGCTTAACGGGGCTAAGATTATTATTCTCCCTAAATCAGTTTTGCTCTCACCCCAAGAGTTTGCCCTAAGTTTAAAGGAAAACCAGATTAGTGTCTTATTTTTAACGACAGCCCTATTCAATCAGTTAGCCAATTTAGTTCCGCAAGCTTTTAATAATTTACGATGCTTACTTTTTGGGGGTGAAGCAGTTGATCCTAAATGGGTACAAGAGGTACGATCGAAAGGTGCGCCGCAACGGTTGCTTCATGTCTATGGGCCAACGGAAAATACGACGTTTTCTTCTTGGTATTTAGTGGAGAACTTACCTTCTACAGCGACAACTATTCCCATTGGTAAGGCGATCGCAAATACCCAAATCTATTTGCTAGATAAAAACCTGCAACCCGTTCCCGTTGGTGTAGTAGGAGAATTACATATTGGTGGTGCAGGATTAGCCAGAGGTTATCTTAACCGTCCCGAATTAACACAAGAAAAATTTATTCCTAATCCTTTTAGTAATTACCCAGATTCTCGTCTTTATAAAACGGGAGATTTAGCTCGCTATTTGCCTGATGGTAATATTGAATATATCGGGCGGATTGACAATCAGGTGAAAATTCGCGGTTTTCGCGTTGAATTGGGGGAAATTGAGGCTGTAATCAGTCAAAATGAAGATATACAGTCGGTTTGTGTGATTGTTCGTGAAGACAATCCAGGAGACAAGCGGTTAGTTGCTTACATTGTGCCAAAGCTAGGGGTGACAATGACAAGCGAAGATTTCCGTCAGTTCCTGACCCATAAATTGCCTGGCTACATGGTTCCGAGTGCTTTTGTGATGCTGGAATTTTTGCCCTTAACAGCTAACGGAAAAATTGATCGCCGTGCGTTAAAGGCTCCTAGTAACACCAGTGATTCAGACAGATTCATTGAGGCGCGTAGTCAGCTAGAATTAAGCCTAGTACAAATCTGGTCAAAAGTTTTAAAAATTGACAAAATTGGCGTTCGGGATAACTTTTTTGACCTTGGTGGTCACTCCCTTTTGGCTCCCTATTTAACGACCCAAATTAAGGAACAGTTTGGCAAAGAAATTGCCTTAACAGCACTGTTTCAAAACCCCACTATTGAACAATTAGCAACCATTATCCAAAGCGATTCAGATAACTCTAGTGAGTCTTGTTTAGTCCCCATTCAACCCAATGGTTCCAAGCCGCCTTTCTTCTGTGTTCCAGGGGCGGGAGGACGACCCTTTTATTTTTACCATCTAGGACGTTATTTAGGAAAAGATCAGCCTTTTTATAGTTTTGAAAATGATCTCTATCAACAGTTTGGAGCAATTACTCAGATTGAGGCGATCGCTAGTATTTATATTCAAGCCATGCAAGATTTACAGCCCCAAGGCCCTTACTTTTTAGGGGGACATTCCTATGGGGGAAATGTGGTTTTTGAAATGGCTCAACAGTTAGTTCAGCAGGGTCAAAAAGTGGCATTACTAGCCATAATTGATTCCTCAGCCCCAACTTATAAAGATAAGCAAATGTTGCTTGATTATATCAATTGGGATCATGCGAGATGGTTAGCGGAAGTGAGCAAAGGTATAGAAGTTTATTTAGATAAAACTGTAGATATTTCCTATAAAACCCTTCAATCCTTGACTGTGGAGGAACAATTAAAATACGTTTTAAACTTTTTTAAAATGGCGAATATGCTTCCTCCTAATGCGAAAACTACACAACTTGAAAATATTGTACAAGCCTATAAAACTAGCTGTTTATGTTTAGTTGATTATCTCCCTAAACAAATTTATCCCAACAAAATTACGATTCTACGCGCTAACGAGGATTTACCCGATGATCCCAATCGTGATTTAGTGGCTGAGTGTTCCGAGGATTTATCCCTCGGCTGGAGTGAGTTTTCTTCGGAAGCAGTGGATATTCATTATGTGTTAGGTAATCATATCACAATTATGGCGGAACCCCATGTTCAAGTGTTAGCCGAACAGTTAAAAGTTTGCATCAATGCCAAATATTCAAACCCACATTCCGCAGATATGGGTCAAATTTTCCACTGATTCTAAAAAATAGGAACCCATTCCAATTTTTCGGTGAACTTCCGAGGCTTTACTATCAAATTATATAGCTAGTTTACCGCTATTTAACTAAACATAAATAATTGCTATTTATTCACTAAGTTTTATCTTCAATTAGATTTGCTTAAATATCTGCGAAATGTGGGTTACTAATTATAGGAAAAACCAAAGAGTGACAGAAGAGGGATATACAAGATGAACCTGTGCTACAATATTCAAAATAATCAATTTGACAATGGGGAATCAAAACCATAAAAAAGCAATTCGTAGTTTGCAAAGGAGAATTGCTGAACATGAAGATAAAATCAACAAGGAGTTACAAAAGGATTATCCTGATCAGGGATTAATTAAACATTGGCAAACAGAAATCCGCGCTTTTGAGAAAGGAGTTCAACAAGCACTAAAACGACTTAGGAGGTTATAATGCAAATTAGCGATCGCAAATCTTTTATTAAAAGTTCAACCTTGGAAACCTTGTTAACGGAGTTGGGCGAAGAATGTCAAATAGTCATTCAGCTTTTAGATAAAATTAAAACAGGAAACCAATTAAACAATAGTGAAAAGGGGGATAGTTTAGCCGAATTATTGACAGCAATGATTCATCTACAGACCCATTGTGGCGAAGATTTGCAAACTTTAATTGCTGAAGAATTAGAACAGTTGCCTGATTCTGAATTGTTAGAATAATATTGTTAATGATCAAGTTATCCCCCTGTAGGGGCGAGGCGCGCCTCTCCTCGCAGGAGAGGGGTTGGGGGAGAGGTCACACAGTTTTTCTTAGAGAATGAAACAGCCCTGCCCGGTTTCTAAGCCTAAAAATCATCCTCAAGACTGAGATAAATAGGGCGAGATTATGTTAGTATTTTACCATGTAAATAAAGTCTAAAAATAATTTAATGGATCAGCACTATGGCAACTAAAAAGCGTTATATCCCTTCCGAAGAATATCGTCAAATGTTAGTCCGTGATGGCGATCGCCGTTTTAAAGAATGGCATGACAAATTCTTGAAATATCAACAGCTATTTCTGGCAGATATGAACAAACGCAAAGTAGGATGATTTTTAGTCGAATTATTATTCTCGTAATAGTTTTATTGAATAATAATAACTTGTCTTGCGGGAAAAAAGGTTATCTGAAATTACTAAATTATCCCTCCTAATTTCCCCTTTTTAATGGGGTTAGGGGGGATCATCTTTAGCGGTTATAATTCCATTTAATATTGGTTTGGTGCGTAAGCGAACCGCACGCACCCTACGGGGTTAATGGAGGTAGGTATAACGCCGCAAACTGCGTTCGTAGTTTTGTAATAGCAGTTGAGATTCTTCTAAACTAATCCGTTTTTGTTCTAACGCCTGTTCGGTTTGGCGACGAATACTTTCAATTAAATCCTCCGTATCATACTGAACATAACCCAAAACTTCCTGCATAGTATCTCCCTTAATCACCGCTTCAATTTGATATCCTTGAGGAGTAAGTTTAATATGAACTACATTCGTATCCCCAAATAAATTATGCAGATTTCCCATAATTTCTTGGTAAGCACCCGCTAAAAACATTCCCAAATAATAGGGTTGTTTTTGATTGGGATTTTGAGATAAATCTTCACTCTGTTCTAAAGAATGTAATTCTAAAACATATTTCACATCTCGTAAATCAATAAACTGATCAATTTTGCCATCACTATCACAGGTTAAATCCGCTAAAGTTGCCCGTTTTGTCGGTTCTTCATCTAATCTATGAATCGGCATAATTGGGAATAATTGATCAATTGCCCAGGTATCGGGGGCAGATTTGAACACCGAAAGATTGACATAATAAATCGAAGCCATAATCTTTTCTAAGTCTTCTAATTCATCGGGAATATAATCGGAATTTCTGACAATTTCTAAGATTTTCCGACAACAAGCCCAATGAATTTTTTCAGCTTTGGCGCGATCGCTTAAACTTAAATAACCAAATCCAAATAAACTAATTGCTTCCCCTTTAAATTGGGTAGCATCGTGATAGGCTTCTTGGTAGTTATCTTGATTAATAGATTGATAAGTGTTATCCAAATTCCTTAAAATTAGATGATCTTTTTCGGTAATCACCGGGGGTTCATCTATGGGAATATCACTACTCCCTAACACATCAAATACTAACACCGATTGATGGGAAGCGATCGCCCGTCCACTTTCACTAATTAATGTGGGAACTGGTAATTTTCGCTCCTCACAAGCCTCCTTAACCTCGGCAACAACATCATTAGCATAATTCTGCATATTGTAGTTTTTAGAGGCGTGGAAATTGGTTTTAGACCCGTCATAATCGACACCTAAACCGCCCCCCACATCCAAATATTTCATATTTGCTCCTAGTTTCGCCAATTCCACATAAATTTGACTAGCTTCTTGCAGGGCATCTTTAATCACACTAATCGAAGAAATTTGAGAACCAATATGAAAATGTAACAGTTGTAAACTGTCTAGCATTTCTGCTTTTTTCAGCTTTTCAACCACGTCCATAATTTCAGGAATAGTTAAGCCAAATTTAGCCCGATCGCCCGTTGAACCGCCCCAACGTCCCATTCCCCTGGTACTCAATTTAGCCCGGACTCCCACAATCGGACGAATGCCTAATTGTTGACTCGCAGCGATGACTAAATTCACTTCTTCAATTTGTTCTAAAACAATAATCGCGGTCTGTCCCAAGCGTTGGGCTAAAATGGCAGTATCAATATATTCCTGGTCTTTATAGCCATTACAAATTAATAGAGAATTGGAATTTTTCAATAGGGCTAAAGCAATTAATAATTCAGGCTTTGATCCCGCTTCTAAGCCAAAATTATAGGGTTGACCAAACCGGACTAAATCTTCAAGTAAATGCCGTTCTTGATTACATTTAACCGGATAAACCCCCCGATAAACCCCTGTATAACTATAACGGGCGATCGCCTTTGCAAAACAAGCATTTAATCGTTCAATTCGGTCTTCAAGAATATCAGGAAAACGGATTAATAAAGGTAACTCAATATTGCGACTTTTCAGGGATTCGACTAATTTTAATAAATCTAAAGATCCCCCTCGGTTCGCTTTCGGGGACACCGTAATATTACCCGCAGCATTAATCGAAAAATAAGGATCACCCCATCCCTGGATGCGATAGAGTTTTTCGCTATCTTCAACTGTCCAGGTCTTTTTCATCGTGACCTGGGGGGACTCCGTTACAACCTCTGGTGTCTGGGGTTTAGGGGCGAGTGCATTGACATCCATCTATTTCTATCCTTGCCATTGAGCAACCATCAGACAGTGTAGCGGTTTAAGTTAAGATTAACCAGCCCTCTGTTGCCAAGTATACGGTAATCTAAGTTGTGAACTTGAATCACAGTTAAGGAGATTTCCTTGGAACGGACATTTATTGCAATTAAACCCGATGGCGTACAGCGCGGACTCGTAGGGGAAATTATTGGGCGCTTTGAAGCCAAAGGTTTTACCCTCGTTGGCTTGAAGTTAATCATTGCCAGTCAGGAGTTAGCCGAACGCCACTATGATATCCACAAAGAAAGACCCTTTTTCAAGGATTTAGTGTCTTTTATTACCTCTGGCCCCTTAGTGGCTATGGTCTGGGAAGGAGATGGCGTTGTGGCTTCTGCTCGTAGAATTATTGGAGCAACCAACCCCTTAACCGCCGAACCGGGTACAATTCGGGGTGATTTTGCCGTAAGTATTGGCCGTAATATTATTCATGGTTCCGATGCCATTGAAACCGCACAACGGGAAATTAGCCTTTGGTTTACCGATGCTGAATTAGCCAATTGGGAATCAACTATGAAACCCTGGTTGGTCGAGTAGCTTTCATCAAGTTAGCGGTTAACAATTATGGGTTAACCGTTAACGATTAACTATTATTATGATTATTAGGGGCATCCGCAACCCTTTGGGAAAATCCCCAAGCAAATAAACCTAGGGTGAGAACAACCATTAACCATTCCGGCGGGACTAAAGCCGAATCAATCACCCGAATTAATAATCGTAACCCCACTAAACCAACGGTTAAATATCCAGCAGTTTCTAAATAGACATATTCCTTTAACCACTTAATAAATAAACTCGCCATAAATCGCAAAATAATAATTCCGATAGTAGCTCCCGTAATCACCAGCCAAGCTCTATCAGAAATTGCAATCGCGGCAGTAACACTATCAAGAGAAAAAGCAAGATCCGTTACAGCAATCAGGGGGAGAACTTGCCAGAAAGACTTATAACGCATAACTTTTTCTGAGTCATCTTCCTGACTTTTATTGAAAAAATATCGAAATACTAACCAAAGTAAATATAAAGCCCCTAATAATTCAAACTGCCAATACTTAATTACCCAAGTCGCAGTAATAATTAAGATAATCCGTAAAATAAAAGCTAAAAATAAACCAATATTTAAGGCTTTATTTTGAAGTTTTGGATCTTCCAATCCACAGGAAATAGAAGCGAGAGCAATAGCATTATCAGCCGACAATACTGCTTCTAGGGCAATTAAAATCGGTAGTAATACGAGAAGATTTAACTCTATATGTCGAGAAGATTCAAGAACATTATCAAGATCTAACATTAATGATTGATGATTCCTATAGTGTCATAATCTGAAATTATATTAGAGTTTGCCATATTTGTCGCCGATTGCTCAGGATGGGGATTAGGATAGCAGAGGAAGTAGGTAAGTACCTAAACAAAATTAATTACACATCCTCCACCCTGTTCCCTCCCCCCCTAGCCCCCCGTGCACGGGGAGTTTGGGGGGGCTGTTCCGGTGTTCCCTCTCTCAACTAGGTAATTTATTTTGTGTAACTACTTAGTGTGTCCTCGCTTCTGATGCTTAATTACGCCC
>AP017991.1:770000-777500 GCA_003609755.1 Planktothrix agardhii NIES-204 | reverse complement strand
TAACCGCTGAAAGCATCTAAGTGGGAAGCCCACCTCAAGATGATTGCTCTCACCACTTTTTGTGGGTAAGGTCACGGGCAGAACACCCGTTTATAGGTGTTAGGTCGAAGTTCAGCAATGAATGTAGCCAAGACACACTAACAGACCGAGGGCTTGACCTCATTTCAACTACTCCAGTTTCTCTGCAATCTTCAGTGTTTCTGAACTGAATTTAATATATTTAAACAGAGCAATCTTTCATTCTAAAGGTTGCTTTTGTTTTGCAATTATTTATAATTTATTTGTAATTAGGGCTTGCTGAATAAGTATAGCTTCGATTACAAGCTCGATCTACAGTAAAAGTTGCCATCAGATTTTGGTTACACAAAGCAGCAATCATATTGACTCGTCCAAGACGACGCCAGGAATTGAGTGCGTGAAAACGTTGCCCTTTGAGATTCCATCCATAATCATATTCGTCTCGGCTATCCATGCCTGATTCATCGACGTACACAATCTTTTCGGTTGGCAAAGTTGACAATTGGGCTATGAAATCTTGCCGTTTAGTTTCATCTCGTTCTCGGTAACCATAAGTTTTTTTTCGTGTCAAACCAATTTTTTTTAAAGCTCTTGAAATAGTGCGAGCGCTAATTTTAGCTTCCCAGAGTTGAGCCAATTCGGCTTGGGTTTTATCCCCATAAATTTTAGCAAACTGATGAAATTTATCCCAGTCTGTAATTTTATGGTTATTACCAGGTGGTCGATTAGGCAGAGCTTTGAAATCTCCTGTTTCAGCTTGTCGCTTCAACCATAAGTCAATCGTGTTCCGACTGATATTGAGCAGTTGACTGACTTCACTTTTCTTCATACCATCTTGTTGAATGGCTGCGATCACTTTTGAACGCAAGTTGTAACTATAAGGTTTAGCCATAGGGGGGCAAGCACAACGTCAAAACAGAGCTGCTCCTATTCTATGTCCTAACTGCCTTGGCGGGTGCTATATAGCGCCCGTGTGGGGTAGAAAAACGCCAGAATCTAACATTTTAGACTACCGATAATCTAAAATAGAAAGTATCTATATCAGTAGAAGTTGTTTAAGTCAACCGACAAAAGTTCAATTATGGACTCTTCAGAAATTTCCTTGGCTTTATCACTATCAGGGACGCTTAACCGTGTCACAATTGTAATTTGGGGGTCACACTCTGAAACGAAAATGGGTCATGTCAAACCCATACAGTGTTCTAGTAGTTTAAAATTTAAGGGTTAAGGTTTAACAAAATGAACCAAGAAAATGTTCTTTAGTCGAACGTAACACAGGAGGGAACAGGAGTATAGGCTGATGCCATCTGAAGACTTAAAATCTAACACAACGAACCAAGATACTAAAATTTTTGTAGCCAATTTTTTGAAGGGTTACATCAAAAAACACAATCCTTTTCGACGGAAAAAGCATTCAGAGTATCGTTCGTTTATTTATCAAAAAGTTGGTTATGGCTATTTTTGGGCTATTGCTATTGGTTTTATCGGTTCAATCACGGGATTACTACTGGCGGATATTTACCAAAAACAAGCCTATTATCAGTTATCTGATGCTCATCGACAAGTACAACTGTTTAATCACTTTAATACAGCAGTTATTAATATACGATTGCAGAGTTATCACTTGAATTAAAATCATTTTTTAAAATATGATTTTATCAGATAGCATACATCATGCTAATATTAGTCCAATTTCTATTTATTCCCCAAAAAGGGGAGGCAGTTTAAAAACTGTGAGTCGAGTTTCTGTCGCGAGTTAAAACATCGCGATTTCCCTTTTAGCTTGAGGTTTAAGATGACACATCGACCGATTATTTTAGGAATTGTTGGAGACAGTGCCGCCGGAAAAACAACCTTAACAAGAGGAATTGCTCAAGTCTTAGGTGAAGAAAATGTAACGGTAATTTGTACCGACGATTATCATCGTTATGATCGTAAACAACGTGCCGAAATGGATATCACTGCCTTAAATCCAGATTGTAATTATCTGGATATTATGCAACAACATCTAACTTTATTAAGAACGGGACAACCCATTTTAAAACCGATTTATAATCATCATCATGGAACTTTTGATGCACCGGAATATATTAAACCCAATCGGTTTGTAATTGTCGAAGGTTTACTGGGTTATTCTACTCGTGGAGTTCGGGATAATTATGATGTTAAAGTGTATTTAGCTCCTCCTGAATCCCTACGCAGTAAATGGAAAATTAAACGAGATACAATGAAACGGGGTTACAGCGAAGAAGATGTAGTTCTTGCCTTAAAACAAAGGGAACCTGACTCAGAAGCATTTATTCGTCCTCAAAGAAAATCAGCCGATGTGGTTGTTACCTTTTATCATCCAGATGGTGATGAAAATGGAACTAATTTGAACGTTCGTTTAGTTTTGCGTCCGACCATTCCCCACCCAGATTTCAGTGAAATTTTACAGCAACAAAATGGTCATCATATTGAAGCGGTACGTCTAGGATTAGATCGAGATATGGGTAAACCAGTAGATGTCCTAGAAATTGATAGCCACGCCACCTTAGAGCAGGTGAACGCATTAGAAATGATTCTTTGTAATGAATTACCGAGTTTAAAAAATTTTTGTAGTTCTGGAGGGAATCAAAATTTGGGAATTTTAACAGGTACAACCGGAGAAATACTACAAAGCTATCCTCTAGCTTTAACTCAACTGTTAATTGCCTATCACATGATTAAAGCAACTAAATTAATTTAGTTAAACTATGATTTTGGGTTGAATCATATTTCCTAAATCGGGGAGTTTATTGTTGATTTAATCAAAAAATAATGGTTTTATATCTAGTGTTCAAGAAAGGGGAAATAACCCAATGATCCTTGATCAAAAAAGGATTATTTCCCTAAATATTATCAAGTTTATCTACAGCCCAAAGAATCACGAGTTGCAACTCCCGTGACTGAATTAACTCCACTGGCAATTTCACACAATTGTCTAATCTGTTCTCGGTCTAATATGGCATCACTAAAATCAGCACCGATAATTTTAACATTACGAAATGTTGACCCTAAAAATAAGGCTTCAACTAACACCGCATCACTTAAATCAGCTTCGGTAAAATCAGCTTGATCTAACATTGCATAAGTTAAATTTGCTTGTTTTAAGCTGGCTTTAGTTAGAATCCCCTTACTAAAAATAGCGCCTTCTAAATCTGAATGATCAAATTTTGCTAACTCCATATTGGAATTAGCAAATTCCGCCGCCGGTAAGGACTGATTAGAAAAATCCCGTCCCTGTAGCAAACTATGATTAAAAAATAGATGGGCTGGATTTTTTGCCGCCCAGGAGGCTACAGGAAAAACCAATAGCATTGTAGCCACTATTAAAACGATGAATTTCCCAAGTCTGATCATCTGTTTACTGCTCCACTTTACAATCAAATCCTTTATAATTATGTTAGCCTCTACAGTGCCCAATTTTGATATAATCATGTAAAATAAATTGTCTATAAGGATGTTGTTTTAGAATAACAAGTTCCTAAAAACAACCTAGACCTTAACTTTCATTTTCAGGAAAAATCCATGCTCAATTTTTTTGTCACTTGGGTAATCTCGGCAATTTCACTCGGAGTAACAGCTCATATTGTTCCTGGTTTTACCATTAGCAGTTGGCAATCTGCCGCCATTGGAGTGGTTTAATAATGGCTTTAGTAAATGCCATTATTAAACCCATTATTACCATTTTTACCCTGCCTTTAACGATTCTAACGTTAGGTTTATTTTTATTAGTCGTCAATGCCATTTCTATTTCCTTAGTGGCGTATTTTACTCCCGGATTTTCAATTTCTAGCTTCTGGGCAGCATTATTTGGTTCAATTGTTCTTTCTTTGGTTTCCAGTTTCTTTAATCAGATTTTGGACAAATCTAACGATTTATTAGATTAAACCAGATTATAAAAAAACAACTTTGCTGGAAGGGGAGATGCTGTCGCCATAAATTTCAACTTCATCTAAATCAAAAACTGTTTTTTCTTGAAGTTGCAATAGAATATAGTGGGCAATATCAGAATTTAATTTCTTGACCTAAATTAGCCCCAACAAATAATTCATGAAGGTTTAGGAACTCGTAAACAATTAACAATCTATAACACTTTTGTAATCAGTTGTTTTTTGGCTGCCATCCACACAGCACATCCCTATGGCTTAGAACACCGGACTTCTTGCTCCAACTTAGTTAAAAAAACTCATCCCGACCCAGCCTGAACAGACTATATGCTCTAAGGGCGAACGATGGGACTTGAACCCACGAGTGGAGGAATCACAATCCTCTGCCTTAACCACTTGGCTACGCTCGCCGTACAATTTCTTAGTTTAGCACAAGATCAAAAAAATGACTAGGGGCTTGAGCAAAAAAAATAAAATTTGCCGATCCTAAGCTAACAAAAAGCGAGGTCAAGAGGTTTCCTGGGCAGAAAAAACCTCCAATAACGCATAACGAGTGATCACAAAGCAAGTTCTAGCTTGTTCAATCTCGGATAACTCAGACCAACTGGTTTCTTTCAGGATAGTCGAATTCGATCTTACCCCATCCCCATCCAGTTCTGCTCCTCGCATTGCATAAGCAAAAGGACGGGCTAAAACCTGCAAATCCTCCTCTGACCATTGGGGCAATAACTCCTGAACACACTGCACTAATTGATCAGCTAAGGACAAACTTCGCGAAGAAACCTCTTCATTCATTCGGGTAGCTGCCTGTGCTAAACGATTCAACAACTCATCAGGTATTTGTTCCGCAAAATTCTGTAATAAAGACGTTTTCAATCGGGTTGCTGGCCAAAATTGATTAATTTGGTTCATAAACCGTTGAGATCTTTCCACTAATTCTGCCTCTGTAAATGCGGCCATTAGGGAATCCTCAGCATTTTGATCTAAAAAACAGGCTTCAGCCTTCACTGTATAGGGATTCCAGGAAGATGGTAGATCATTCAGAAACAGATCATTGAGTAAATCCCATTCGGCTTGAATTTCTGAGTTGTCAGCATCATTAATCATAATAGGGGCCTTGATTGATGAAAATATCCGTTAGTTTAGCCTCAATTTCGCCACTGAGAACATAGAGCATCATCCGTTCAACCTAATATATAAGTCCAACACTGACCATCTACTAATCAAAGCCATTGTCTCAAACGGCTTCTCCCTCAGTAATTAACGCAAAATCGATATCTGTTTCCCCTAGCTACAGTGACACCAGCAAAAATTCCGTAAGCCATCAACCCCAAAAAAAGTGCGATTAGGACTCTATCTTTGACTAATACCCAGAGACAAAAAGCTGAACCCTTTATACAGATAGGATTTGGCAGGCATAAAAAAAATATTTTCTCAAAATGGTTGACATCTTCGAGAAAGACTGATAGATTTATAAAAGTGTCGAAAAACAAAGACACACCGAACCTGGACAACTAAAGAGTTTGAAAGCCAAGTTAAAACATTTTATTCTCGTCGAAACAGAATTTAGAGCTTAACCAGGGAGTTTAACACAAACTTTCTGAAAAAGCAAAAAATTCTAAAACTTTGAGAAACAAGTTTTAGAGCCAAAACAACAGATTCTTCAAAACGGAGAGTTTGATCCTGGCTCAGGATGAACGCTGGCGGTCTGCTTAACACATGCAAGTCGAACGGAATCCTTAGGGATTTAGTGGCGGACGGGTGAGTAACACGTAAGAACCTGCCTCTAGGACGGGGACAACAGTTGGAAACGACTGCTAAACCCGGATGAGCCGAAAGGTAAAAGATTAATCGCCTAGAGAGGGGCTTGCGTCTGATTAGCTAGTTGGTGAGGTAAGAGCCCACCAAGGCGACGATCAGTAGCTGGTCTGAGAGGATGATCAGCCACACTGGGACTGAGACACGGCCCAGACTCCTACGGGAGGCAGCAGTGGGGAATTTTCCGCAATGGGCGAAAGCCTGACGGAGCAAGACCGCGTGGGGGAGGAAGGTTCTTGGATTGTCAACCCCTTTTCTCAGGGAAGAACACAATGACGGTACCTGAGGAAAAAGCATCGGCTAACTCCGTGCCAGCAGCCGCGGTAATACGGGGGATGCAAGCGTTATCCGGAATGATTGGGCGTAAAGAGTCCGTAGGTAGTCATCCAAGTCTGCTGTTAAAGAGCGAGGCTTAACCTCGTAAAGGCAGTGGAAACTGGAAGACTAGAGTGTAGTAGGGGCAGAGGGAATTCCTGGTGTAGCGGTGAAATGCGTAGAGATCAGGAAGAACACCGGTGGCGAAGGCGCTCTGCTGGGCTATAACTGACACTGAGGGACGAAAGCTAGGGGAGCGAATGGGATTAGATACCCCAGTAGTCCTAGCGGTAAACGATGGAAACTAGGTGTGGCCTGTATCGACCCGGGCCGTGCCGAAGCAAACGCGTTAAGTTTCCCGCCTGGGGAGTACGCACGCAAGTGTGAAACTCAAAGGAATTGACGGGGGCCCGCACAAGCGGTGGAGTATGTGGTTTAATTCGATGCAACGCGAAGAACCTTACCAGGACTTGACATCTCTGGAATCTCCTTGAAAGGGGAGAGTGCCGTAAGGAACCAGAAGACAGGTGCTGCATGGCTGTCGTCAGCTCGTGTCGTGAGATGTTGGGTTAAGTCCCGCAACGAGCGCAACCCTCGTCGTTAGTTGCCATCATTAAGTTGGGAACTCTAGCGAGACTGCCGGTGACAAACCGGAGGAAGGTGAGGATGACGTCAAGTCAGCATGGCCCTTACGTCCTGGGCGACACACGTACTACAATGCGAGGGACACAGAGCAGCCAACCCGCGAGGGAGAGCGAATCTCACAAACCCTGGCACAGTTCAGATTGCAGGCTGCAACTCGCCTGCATGAAGGAGGAATCGCTAGTAATCGCAGGTCAGCATACTGCGGTGAATCCGTTCCCGGGCCTTGTACACACCGCCCGTCACACCATGGAAGTGAGCCACGCCCGAAGTCATTACTCTAACCCTTTCGGGGGAGGAGGGTGCCGAAGGCGGGGTTGATGACTGGGGTGAAGTCGTAACAAGGTAGCCGTACCGGAAGGTGTGGCTGGATCACCTCCTTTTAGGGAGACCTACTTTTGATGAGAGTGCCAAATCCAACAAAAATAGCACCATCAAAAGTCATCCCAGGTCGTTACGAGAAAAATGAAAAACACAACAACAGCTTTCAAACTCGGAAGTCCGGTTCAAAACCTAGGACAATTCAGCACCTAGCTTCAATCAAAAAGAAGCCAGAATGCTGGACTAACAAGTCCAGACAGAACCTTGAAAATTGCAGAGAAACAAAAACTGGCAGTAGTTCGTAGTTAGAACTCCCAGCCGCAGGAAAGGAAACTGACCTACAGTTGAGAGAACTAACCAAACAAGAACAGAAAATCTCTAAAAAAGAGAAAGTGGTCAAGATAGAAAGGGCTGACGGTGGAAACCTTGGCACACAGAGGCGAAGAAGGACGTGGCGACCGACGATAAACTCCGG
>AP017991.1:600000-765000 GCA_003609755.1 Planktothrix agardhii NIES-204 | reverse complement strand
ACCCATTCACGCTTCTAATGCTCAACAAGCTATTAGTCACGGACAACCTTTAGTAGAGTCTGTACTACAGCCAAAAACCTTGGGAGACCTGATCCAGAAAACAGCCGAAAACTATCCGAATAGAGGAATTATCTATATTCAGTCTAATGGTTCTCAGATATTTCAATCCTATCAACAATTATGGGAACAAGCCCAAAGAATACAAACAGGATTACAAAAGCTAGGTTTACAGAATCAAGATAAAGTCATTTTCCAATTATCGGAAAATTATGACATCATTTCCGCATTTTGGGGATGTATTTTAGGGGGCTTTATTCCTGTGATTCTCTCAGTCCCACCCACCTACAAAGAGATTAATCATGAAATTAATAAAATTTGTCAGGTCTGGGAATTGTTAGAACATCCTCTAATGATCACGAATGAATCCCGACAACAAGACGTAAAAAAATTAGAAAAATGGCTATCTAATCAACCCATTAAACTGAGTTTTATTGAAGAATTAAAAACCTACTCCCCCCATCATCCCCATATTAGTCAACCTGATGATATAGCTTTTTTCAACCTGACATCAGGTAGCACGGGAATGTCTAAATGTATATCATTAACCCATAAAAATATTATCTCTCGTGCGAGAGGAACCAACATAATTTGTGAATATAATAACGACGATATTATCCTGAATTGGCTGCCTTTTGACCATATCGGGAGCATTTCTGACTGGCATATTCGCTGTGTTGATTTAGGATGCCAAATGGTCTATGTTCAAACGGAATATATATTAGGTCGTCCTCTCAATTGGTTAGATTTAATTCATCAATACCGGATTACTCATAGTTGGGCTCCTAATTTTGCTTATAATCTGATCAATGAAGCTCTTAAAAAAGAACCCCATCAGACTTGGAATTTAGACTCAATTAAATTCTTTTTAGTAGCTGGTGAAGCAGTTTCTGATCAAGCGGTCGGAGAATTTACTAACAAACTTCATAGCGAATATAACTTAAAAAAAACGGCAATTTGTCCTGCTTTTGGGATGGCGGAAATGGGATCGGGAATTACTTATTATCAACCGACAACAGAACAGCCTTTACTCTTTCATACGGTTGATAAATATTCCTTGACTCATACTTTAAAAAGAGTCCATCCTGAACATCCCAATAGCGCAACCTTTACGGATTTAGGATTACCTATTCCTGGCGTATCAATTAGAATTGTTGATCAAGAAAATTCCCTACTTCCAGAAGAAACGATTGGTCATTTACAAGTCAAAGGAGATCCAGTTTCACCGGGATATTACAAAAACCCAGAAGCAAATCAAGAAGCTTTTTTAAAAGATGGCTGGTTTAAGACAGGAGATTTAGGATTTATTAGCAACGGACATTTAGTGATTACAGGAAGAAGTAAAGAAACGATTATTATTAATGGGGTGAATTATTACAGTCACGAAATTGAAACAGTTGTTGAAGCCATTGAAGAAGTAGCAGCATCTTATACCGCCGCTTGTGCTGTTCATGATCCTAAGAGTAGTACAGATCAATTAGCTTTATTTTTTAGTGTAGAAATCGATCCCCAGGATTTACCTGAACTGCTGAAAAAGATTAGACGAAAAGTGATTAACAGTTTTGGCGTGAATCCCGAATATTTAATCCCCTTAAATAAAAACGAAATCCCCAAAACTTCTATCGGTAAAATTCAGCGATCGCAATTAACTAAACGTTTTGAAGCCGGGGAATTTAATCCTGTTCTTAAAGAGATAGATATTCTATTAGAAAATGCGAATACTATTCCTGATTGGTTTTACCGGAAAGTTTGGAAGTCCAGATCTCCGGTTAATCTGAAGCCAGAACTTTCTAACAATTATACTTTAATTTTTTTGGATCAGTTAGGTTTAGGAGAATTTTTAGCTGCACAAATCCAAGCCAAAAACTTACCCTTTGTAACGGTTTTGGCGGGAGAAGAATTTTCTAAATTAAGTAACGATCGCTATACAATAAAACCAGGGGAAGCAGAACACTATCAACATTTAATGGCATCTTTAGCAGAGGAAAAAATTACTATTGGGAATATTATTCATCTCTGGACGTATCAAAAATATTCGGGAGAAATTGATAGTATAGAGCAGCTAGAAAAAGCACAAAATCTAGGAATCTATAGTTTATTGTTCCTCGTTCAAGCCCTAGCTAAAATTCACGATTTAAACCGAACAATTCAATTGTTATTTGTTTCTAGCCATAGCCAATTTGTTACTAAAGCTGATGAAATTGCTTATGAAAAATCTCCCGTTTTAGGACTGATTAAAAGCCTAGCTCAAGAAATTCCTTGGTTAAATAGTCGTCATCTCGATTTACCCATTGATAAAAATGAAATCAATGGGGCTGATCTTCTCCAAGAACTTTACGTTTTATCAAGGGACAGAGAAATTGCCTATCGAGCAGGAAAGCGTTTCATTTCTGGCTTGGAAAAAGTCAATTTACCTGAACAACTTAAACAAGAATTACCCTTTAAACCAGGGGGAATTTATCTAATTACTGGGGGCTTAGGAGGAATAGGAATACAAGTTGCTCAATATTTGCTTAAAAATTATCAGGCTCGGTTACTGTTGATTGGAAAAACTGCTTTACCGGAAAAACATCTCTGGAATGATCATCTGAAAAAAGAAGATAAATTTTCTTTGAAAATCAAAAATTTACAAGCCTTAGAAAACCTGGGGGGAGAAGTAATTTACCAAGCGGTAGATGTTGCTAATTACACTCAAGTACAGCAAGCTGTAGACGAGGTGAAACAGCACTGGAAAGGAGAACTCGATGGAGTTATTCATCTAGCAGGAATCTATAAAGATTGTTTGCTGCTGGAGGAAACAAAACAAAGTTTAGCAGCCATTCTTCGTCCCAAAGTATTAGGCACCTGGATCTTACATCAACTGATCAAAGAATCTCAGGGAATTTTCATCAGTTTTTCATCCTTAGCTAGTTTTTTTGGAGGAGCAAGTTTGGGTTCCTATGCGGCGGCGAATACTTTCCTAGAACATCTTAATAACTATCAAAAATCTAAAAATTTATTCCCAAGTTATTGTTATAGTTGGACAACTTGGAAAGAAACAGGAATTAGTAAAGGCTATCAGATGCAATATCTAACCCAATCTCAAGGGTATTACGATATGACAGTACAGCAAGGATTAGACTCATTTTTAGCGAGTTTATATCATAACCAAGGACAGTTAATGATCGGTTTAGATGGGAGCAATTCTAAAATTAAACGTTTTACATCTTTGTCTGAGGGATTACAGAAATTAACGGCTTATTACGTCCCGAAATCACCTCCTAATCCGATTAATTTAGCCGATCATTTAACCCTAAAAGATCGATTTGGAACTCCCTATAACTGTTCATTGATTCCTAGACAATCCCTCCCTCTTACAGACCAGGGTGAAATTGATAAACAACAATTAATCAGGGAACTTCAGGGTCAAGAAAATAGCGAATGGATAGCGCCCAGAACGGAAGCAGAAGGTAAAGTCGCTCAAATTTGGCAAAATGTCCTTAACCTACCCCAAATCGGTATTCACGACAATTTTTTTGAACTTGGAGGACATTCATTGCTGGCCAGTCAAGTCATATCTCGTTTGCGGGATGTTTTCCCGGTGGAATTATCTTTACAGAGTTTATTAGAATACCCGACTGTGGCTAGTTTAACTCAAACCCTTGAGGTGCTTAATGTAGCCAAAAATAGTCACAGTGCTATGAGAGAAACCCAAGAAGATTACGAAGAAGGAGAGTTATGAAAATATGTTGATTGAGGTTTTTTAGAGTTCGTTTCCTGTACAATGTAAAATTATGTATACCTCTTTAAGATTTCTGATCAGGGATATGCTATAAATGACCAGGATTTAAGATCATTCTTTTCTTTTAGCCATAGCTTGCTTCTGTGGCTGACATAGCAATCGAGTGTAAAAATGCTGACTCTTTTTTTGGCTTGATAAGTTGTGGGATAGTTTATTCGTATGTTGAGGAAAATTGAGTTTATGAAAACAGTCAAATTTTTGTCTCACCTTAATCATTTAGGTGTCAAAATCTGGGTTGAAAATGATAAGCTACGCTATCGTTCACCCCAGGGAATAATGACTCCCGACTTACTCGAACAATTGAAAGAGCATAAAGAAGAACTCATCGCCTTATTACGTGAACAAGCTGACAATTTCAGTTCAGAAACTGACTATGATGTGGCAATTTGTGGCGGTGGATTAGCGGGTTTAACTTTAGCGAGACAGTTAAAACTCAAACAACCTAATCTTTCCGTTGTCGTCCTTGATAAAATGGCTCGTCCTTTACCGGAAGCTGGTTTTAAAGTGGGAGAGTCAACCGTTGAAGTCGGGGCTTTTTATTTAGCAAATACGCTTCAGTTAACCGATTATTTTGATAATCAACATTTGCCTAAACTGGGATTACGCTATTTTTTCAAACCTCAAGAAACTGAATTTCATAAAAGACCTGAACTGGGATTATCAGAGTTTCATGCTCCTAAATCTTATCAAATTGATCGGGGTAAATTAGAAAATGATTTACGCCAATTTAATATTGAAGCCGGAATTGACCTTAAGGAAGATTGTTCGGTTCAAGATATCGAGTTGGCTGAAGGGCTACAGCAACAACATAAAATTATTTATACTCAAGGAAGTGGAGCCAATAAAAAAACTCACTGTATTAAATCCCGATGGGTTGTTGATGCGATGGGTCGCCGTCGATTTATACAGAAAAAACTAGGTTTAGCTAAACCGAATCATGATAATCATAGCGCGGTTTGGTTCCGAGTGGAGGGTCGTTTTGATGTTAGCGATTTTGTTCCAGCAAGTCAAGAAAAATGGCATCATCGTGTTCCTAACAAAAACCGTTTTTATTCTACCAATCATTTATGCGGTGAAGGATACTGGGTTTGGTTAATTCCTTTATCTACGGGTTATACCAGTATTGGTATTGTGGCTCGTCAAGATATTCACCCATTAAAAAATTATCATAACTATGAATTAGCCTTGCAGTGGTTACAGGAAAATGAACCCGTTTTAGCGGCTCATTTAGAAGGTAAATCCCCAGAAGACTTTAGAAAGATGCCGAAATATAGCTACTCTTCTAAACAAGTCTTTTCCTACAATCGTTGGGCTTGTGTCGGTGAAGCAGGCACATTTCCTGATCCGTTTTATTCCCCCGGTTCAGATAATATTGGTTTGGGCAATTCTTTAACCACTCAAATGATTGAACTTGACTTTAAAGGTCAACTAACTCCCGAAAAAGTTGACGATGCGAATCACTTTTATTTAACCTATAACGATGGGTTAACCTTTAATATTCAAAATTCCTACAACTGTATGGGAAATGGCATAGTGATGTCAACAAAAATGATCTGGGATACGTTAGCTGGATGGACATTCGGTTGCTTAATGATGTTTAATTCCATCTTCCTTGACCCGGAACTTAAAACGAAAGTTCAACAGATTAATGCAGAATTTTTCCCCCTTTCCTATCGAATGCAACAACTATTCCGAGATTGGGCAAATCAATCCTTACATCAAGTTGATTTTGAATTTATTGATTATTTAGCAATCCCTTTTGTGAATGAACTACGAACCCGGAATTTACAATCTAATCAAACCGAAGCTGAAATTATGGAAGCTTATCGAGCCAGCTTAAAATTATTTGAAGAATTTGCCCAAGTCATTTTTCAAATTGCCTTAGAAGATACCAAACCCGAACTGTTACCTAAAATTAAGGCTCACTCCTGGTTAAATGCCTGGGCAATTAGTTTAGATGCCAGTAAATGGGAGGCTGATGGGCTGTTTTCTCCTAAGAGCGAACCTCGCAATTTAGACATTATTAAACAACAATATTTGGAGGCAATCAGCCTATGAAAATCAAGCCATAAAGTTATCGGATATTCAACAGTAGTTCAAACTTGAACTGCTGACCCCCCCAACATCACCCCCCCTTCCAGAAATACCAGAACATTAAATTAATTAGGGAAAAGGATACTACGGATGAAAGTCGCAGAATTTTTATCTTACTTAAACAGTTTAGAAATCAAGCTTTGGCTTGAGGAAGAGAAGTTAAAATATCAAGCTCCCCAAGGAGCAATGACACCGGAAATTAAGCAAGAAATCGGGACAAGAAAACCCGAAATTCTGGCTTTTTTAAGAAGCGTAACAACACCGTCTAAAAGCGTTGAATCTGTTATTTCTCCCGTTGCCCGAACTGAAGAGCTACCTTTATCTTTTGCTCAACAAAGAATGTGGTTTCTCTATCAGATGGATCAACAAAATCCAGCTTATAATGAAGCCTTAACCATTCGTTTAACGGGAAGTTTAAATATTGATATTTTAGAGCAAACGATTAATGCCATTATTCAACGGCATGAAATCTTACGAACAACCTTCCCCATCGTTGAAGGAAAACCCATTCAAAAAATTGCTCCGTCTCTGAAGATTAAATTAGAAGTTGTTAGTTTAAAAGATATCCCCCAAGATGAAATTGAAAAACAGATTATTGCAGAACTACAACAACCCTTTGATTTAACCCAAGCTCCCTTATTACGATGTACTCTGTTTGATCTCGGATATGAAAATTATATTTTAGTTAACGTCTTTCATCATATTATTATCGATGGTTGGTCAAAGGGCATTTTATTTAAAGAATTATCTCACTTTTATCAAGCATTCTTATCTAATTCAACCGTTGCTTTACCCGAATTACCCATACAATATGCCGATTTTACCGTATGGCAAAGACAATGGTTACAAGGTGAAATTTTAGAAAACCAGCTAAATTATTGGAAAAAACAATTAACAGATGCTCCTCCTTTATTAGAACTTCCAACGGATAAACCCCGTCCCGCTAATCCTAATTTTCAAGGTCATAGTATCTCGTTTCAAATTGATTCAGAACTCACCGAGAAACTGAAACTTCTAAGCCAGAAGTCCGGGGCGACTTTATTTATGACCTTACTGGCTGCTTTAAACACTTTACTCTTTCGTTATAGTGGTCAGGATGATATTTTAATTGGAACACCCACCGCCAACCGAAACCGACAAGAAATTGAACCTTTGATTGGTTTTTTTGTCAATACTTTAGTGCTGCGGAATTCCCTAGAAGGAAATCCGACTTTTTCAACATTATTACAGCAAGCTCGTAATGTTGTTTTAGAAGCGTATGCCAATCAAGATGTCCCCTTTGAGCAAGTAGTTGATGCCTTAGAAATCGAACGAAGTTTAAGTTATAATCCTTTATTTCAAGTCATGTTTGCGCTGCAAAATGCCCCCCTCAATGCTTTAGAATTACCCAATTTAAGATCTCAATATCTAGCCGTTGAAAACCAGAGAATTAAATTTGATCTCAGCTTAATTTTAGAAGAAATCGAAACCGAAAAAGGATCTTATTTAGAAGGTTTTTGGGAATATGATAGCGACCTGTTTACCGCCGAAAGAATTACCCGCATGGTGGGTCATTTCCAAACTTTATTAAAAGGAATTGTAGCCAATCCTCAGCAAACCGTCGGGGAATTACCGTTACTCACTGAACCGGAAAAACAGCAATTATTAGTAGACTGGAATCAAACTCAAACGTATTATCCTCATCATTACTGTATTCATCAGTTATTTGAAGAACAGGTTGTTAAAACACCTCATGCTATAGCGGTCATCGATGGAGAAAAATCTCTCACCTATGAACAGTTAAATCAAAAAGCCAATCAACTTGCTTATTATTTGCAAAACTTAGGCGTTAAAACTGAGGACTTAGTAGGAATCTGTATCGAACGTTCTGCTTTGATGATCATCGGACTTTTAGGCATTCTTAAAGCGGGTGGAGCTTATGTTCCTTTAGATCCGAACTATCCATCAGAACGTCTAGCTTATATGTTAGAAGATTCTGCTGTATCGGTGTTATTAACTCAGGAAAACTTAGTTCATACTTTACCCAACTATTCAGGAACGATATTTTGTTTAGATCAGGATTGGAAAATTCTTGAGCAAAATCCGCCCGATAATCTCCTCCATCCGATGACCTCTGAGAATTTAGCTTATGTCATTTATACTTCTGGTTCCACCGGAAAACCAAAGGGAGTTTTAATTCAACATCAAAGTTTATTAAACTTAGTTTCTTGGCATCAAAACGCTTTTAATATTACAACAATTGATCGAGCCACTCAATTAGCTGGAATTGCCTTTGATGCTTCAGTTTGGGAAATTTGGCCTTATCTAACAGCCGGGGCGTGTTTGGCAATTGTTCCCCCAGATTTGCTAACATCACCGAATCAACTTCAAGAATGGTTAATTGGTCAAAAAATAACCGTTTCTTTTTTACCTACTCCCCTCGCAGAAACCTTAATTCCCCTAGATTTGTCTACCAATTGTCCATTAAGATTAATGTTAACCGGAGGAGATAAACTTAATGATTTTCCTCCTACTTCCATTCCTTTTACATTAGTTAACAACTATGGCCCAACTGAAAATACTGTTGTTACAACATCGGTTAAAATAACACCGGATTTATTAACCGAAAAAGCACCGCCTATTGGTCGTCCGATTAGCAATACTCAAGTCTATATTTTAGATCAATATCAACAACCTGTACCCATTGGAATTCCAGGGGAATTATACATTGGCGGTTCAGGATTAGCACGAGGTTATCTGAATCGTCCAGAGTTAACAAATGCTAAATTTATTGCTAATCCTTTGAGTCAAAAAAATAGCGATCGTCTTTACAAAACGGGTGATTTAGTTCGTTATGGAAACGATGGACAAATTGAATTTGTGGGTCGCATTGATCATCAAGTTAAGATTAGAGGTTTTAGAATTGAATTAGGGGAAATTGAAACCGTTCTCAATCAACATCCCCAAGTTAAAGAAGCGATTATTATTGCCAGAGAAGATCAACCAGGCGTTAAGCGTCTATGTGCTTATGTGATTGGCTCTGAAAAGTTAACTGTTTCTCAATTGCGTCTATTTTTGCAAGAAAAGCTACCTCAATATATGGTTCCTGCTTTCTTCATTTTGTTAGACGCTTTTCCCCTGACCGCTAATGGCAAAATTGATCGTCGCGCGCTCCCACAACCTGCACAAGAATTAGAGAATGAAACTGCCAGAAATATCACTCCAGGTACAGAGACAGAACGCATTCTTGCGGAAATTTGGCAAAAGGTTTTAGGACTTAAAACCATTAGTATTAACGATAACTTTTTTGAATTAGGCGGAGATTCTATCTTAGCCATTCAAATCATTGCTCAAGCGAATCAAGCGGGATTACAAATTACTCCTAAACAGTTATTTAGCCATCAAACCATTGCTCAATTAGCGATGATAGCGGAGACGACTGCTATCACTGAAATTGACCAGGGATTAGTTACAGGTGAAGTCCCCTTAACACCGATTGAAAAATGGTTTTTTGAACAGAATTTGCCCGAACGTCATCATTTTAATCAATCTATCTTGTTAGAAGTTCCTAATAATCTAAAACCAGATTTATTAAAACAAGCCATTTCCAAATTACTCTATCACCATGATGCGCTGCGGTTACGGTTTGTTCAACAAGGGGAACAATGGCAACAAAATAATAGCGATGATTGTAATAATTTTGCCTTTAAAACAGTAGATTTATCCCATCTATCCTCCGATGAACAATTGACCCAGATGGCGGAAATTGCAGAGGTTCAACAACGGGTACTCAACCTAGAAGAAGGCCCCTTAATAGCGGTGGTTTTCTTCCCCTTGGGTGAGGGTGGACGATTGTTAATTGTCATTCATCATTTAGCAGTAGATGGAATTTCTTGGCGAATAATTCTCGAAGATTTAGTCACCCTTTATCACCAATTAGAAACCCAACACCCTCTGCAACTTCCCGCCAAAACCAGTTCCTTTAAAACTTGGGCTGAGGAACTGCAAAACTATGCCCAAACCCCAGAATTTCACGCTCAATTAAACTATTGGTTAAACCGGGATTTTTCCTCGGTTTCTCCTCTTCCTGTGGATCATCAGGGGGATGACCAATCTAACAGTGTTGCCCATGCCAAAACGGTTTCTTTCACCTTCACCGAAGAACAAACCCGCTTACTCTTACAGGAGGTTCCTCAAGCTTATAATACCCAAATTAATGATATTTTATTAACCGCTTTAGTCCAAGCTTTTGGCCATTGGACAGGAAGTTATCAGCTTTTGCTTGACATGGAAGGTCATGGAAGAGAGAATGTAATTGAATCCGTGAATTTATCTCGAACTGTGGGCTGGTTTACCAGTATTTTTCCCGTCTTTTTGACCTTAGAAAATCTTGACCATCCGGGTGAATGTCTCAAGTCTATTAAAGAGCAATTACGACAAATTCCGAATCGAGGATTTGATTATGGAATTGGATATTATCTGAACTCAGATTTAACGATTCAATCCCCGTTAAAAAATTATCCAAAAGCTCAAGTTAGCTTTAATTATTTAGGTCAATTTACCAGCTATCAAATCGGTGAGATGGGCTGGAAATTATCTCAAGAATCCAGTGGTTCCATTCATAGTCCTTTGGGACAACGTTCCCATTTAATTGCGATTCATGGAATTGTGGTTGATGGGCAACTTGATATGGAATGGCAATATAGTGAAAATTTTCATCATCAAACAACGATTGAAAATTTAGCTGATGCTTATCGAGATTCTTTAGAAACCTTAATTAACCATTGTTTATCAGCAGAAGGAGGTTATACCCCATCGGATTTTCCCGATGCTGATCTGAATCAAGCAGAATTAGATGAACTGCTTTCAGAACTCGATTTTTAAACTCAATTTAATGTTTAACCCTCATGCTTGATAACAACTATGTCACCGCCTAATCTTCCCAGTGAAATTGAAAATCGTAAAAGCGAACATCTGCGAGTTTGTATCGAAGAAGATGTAGAATTTCAACAACTTACAAGCGGTTTAGAAAAATATCGTTTTACCCATTGTTGTCTTCCTGAACTTGACCGTAGCGATATTGAACTGGGGACAACCTTTTTAGGGAAATCTCTAAAAGCTCCAATTCTGATCTCTTCCATGACCGGAGGAACCGAATTAGCCCATTTAGTCAACACCCGATTAGCAACGGTCGCTCAACGCTATGGTTTAGCGATGGGAGTCGGTTCTCAACGCATTGCACTCGAACAACCGGAATTAGCGCCGACCTTTGCAGTCCGTTCTCTGGCGCCAGATATTCTCCTGTTAGCAAATTTAGGGGCTGTACAGTTAAATTACGGCTGCGGTTTAGAAGACTGTTTAAAACTGGTGGAATTATTAGAAGCTGATGCCTTAATTCTCCATCTCAATCCTTTACAAGAATGGGTGCAATCGGGACTCGACCGTTTCTGGTAGCAGCCATTGAATCAGAAGTCGCCGTTGATGAGTTGGTGAAATTGTTAATTGCTGAACTTGAAATTGTTCTATTTTGCACTGGAAATCCTAATTTATCCGCCCTTAAAACTTCAGGAGTATTAAAACTATGTTAAAGTTTTCCATGGAATTGTGTTATCCCCAACCGAATGTCAAAACCTTAACCGTTGGCACATTGGGGCCAAAAGAAACCAGTAGTGAACAAACCTTAAATTATCTAATTTCTCAATGGAAATTACAGCAGATTTCGGTTAATAGCCATTTATTTGATAGCTTTACAGAGTTAAAGGAATCTTTACTCCAAGATCACGTAGATTTGGCATTAGTTCCCCATGCCTATGAAAGAATTAATGATTTCTATATGGAACCGAGTTTTAAACTAGGTTTTATCTTTACCTATCCCACACCTGTTTACGGATTAGCCAAGCGAAAAAATGAAGAAATCGTTTTAGAAAATTGTACCCTGGTCACTCATCCCGCTCCTCTTCCTTTACTTCCTTATTTATTACCGGGCGACCTGAATCAAAACAAGATTAAAATCAAATTTGTCAATTCTACCAGTGTTGCCGCTATTCAAGTTAAACAAGGGTTAGCAGATTTAGCCATTACCAATGAAAATGCCCTCCGAGAATATGATTTAGAATTTATTTCACAATATGGTAAAATTGAGATGAGTTGGTCTTTATTCCACAAAAAGGAAAACAGCATGATTCAAAATATTTATTTACCTGGACACACCTAAAAAATAGGCATATCAGTCAATCAATTTTGTCTTTATAAAATCAAAAAATATCTCAATCCTATTTTGAACCTGCACCCTAAAATCATGTCTGAATTTTTCCCAATTCCCGATCCTCTTAAACTCAATCCTCATGTAGAATTAGAGGTTTTTCAATGCCAAAATACCATTTTTCAATTATCCGCTGTAGCTCCTAATGCTAAACTTGAATCCCACCAACATCCTGAAAGTCAAATTGGCATGGTACTCTCAGGAGAACTGGAACTGTATATTAAAGATGTGATTAAACCTTTGAGAGCTTTACAAGATATTCATGTCGCCGATGCTAATGTTTCTCATGGTTTTGTTAATCCCTTGTCCGAAGCGATGATTGGATTTGATCTTAAACGGATTACCTATTCTTTTCCTTCAGAAGACGTTGTATTAACCCTATCAAACAACCAAGATAAAATCACTCATTTACCTTGTCAATCGGTTAAGGGTTCTTGGTTTGAAATCGTGATGATGAAAATACCTTCTGGTTATTCCATTCCCCCACATCAAGGTGAGCAAGAAGAAATCGGATTTATTTTGAATGGAAAATTAGAAATTTTCATAGAAAATGAAGAACAGTGTTTAGAATATGGTCAAATTTATTATGCTCCTTCAAAAGTTTTAAAAAAGGGATATAATTCATCGAACCAAGATATTAATTTGATTAAAATTTTAATTTAGTTCGTTTTATGATTTTAAGTTTAACCTCAAAATGCTAGGACAAAGTTTATGGATTTAGGATTAAAAGATAAAGTGGCTTTGATTACGGGAAGTAGTGCGGGAATTGGGTTTACTATTGCTGAAAAATTAGCAGAAGAAGGCTGTCACTTAATTATTTGTGGTCGCAATTCCCAACGCTTAGAACAAGCTTATCAATCTCTGGCTCAAGCTTATCCTGTCCAAGAAATTCTGAGTTTAGTGGCTGATGTCCATCAAGCTCAAGATTCTGAACAATTAATACAGAACTCTTTAAATCAATATGGCAAAATTGACATTTTAGTAAATAATTCTGAAGGAGCTAACTTTGCTGAGAATTTAATTGAAAACCTTTCCGATGAAGATTGGTTAAACGTTTTTCAAGGAAAATTAATGGGTTATATTCGATTAACCAATTTAGTGTTACCGATTATGAAAAAACAACATTGGGGAAGAATTGTTAATATCATTGGGACATCGGGAAAAGAGCCATCTCCTCGTTTAGTTAAATCGGGTGTTGTGAATGCAGCTTTAATGAATTTTACCAAATCAGTAGCTAGACAAACCGCCCCCTATAATGTTTTAATTAATAGTGTTAACCCCGGCGTTATTGACACCCCTAGACATCGAGAATATTTAGAAATTTATGCCAAAAAGCAAGGAACAACCCCAGATTTAATCCGAGAAGGAATTCTAAAAACAATTCCCATGAATCGGATTGGTACGACTGAAGAATTTGCTAATCTCGTTGTATTTTTAGCTTCAGAATGTGCGAGTTATATAACGGGAATTACTATTCCCATCGATGGTGGTTTATCCTCGTCAGCATTTTAAATTCAACCCTCCAGCATCATCAACAAGCATCATGAACACACAAACTAAACTCTCAAACCAAGCTCTTAACTATTATCCCATCGCAGATAAACAGTTTTTTCCCGTGTATTCCTATATGAATAATAGGATTAATATGTGGAATACAGAAAGAAAATTAAAACAAGAACTTCTCAATAATTCTTCAGTCATATTTGTTTATCAAATGGGGAAAGTCGGTTCAATGAGTACCTATTTGACCCTAAAAAAACATCTGCAAAATCAAGCTATTTATCATATTCATAATCTGAATTCAGAACATTTCTCAAAAATTTGGGAAACAATGCAACTGGAGAAACATTATCATGCTTTTACCTTTGGGCATTCCTGTATGACCAAATATTTAAGCGAACACATTGAGGAAATTAAAAATCAAAAAAATATTAAAATTATTACTGGAGTCCGAGAACCCATCGCCCGTAATATTTCTTGGTTTTTTCAAGTCATTCATTGTCAATCTGTTTTTCCTGAATTTTTCATAAAATATCAAGAAGGATTAATCACAATGGATGAAATTATTAAAAAATTTTGGTCTCAAAAATTTGTTTATGGAAAGCAGTTTGACTGGTTTGAAGAAGAATTGCAACCAGTTTTCGGCATTGATATCGCTTCCATTGATTTTCCGAAAGAAAAAGGTTATGCGATCGCAAATTTCCCAGACAGAAATATTGACTTATTAGTCTTAAAATTAGAAAAACTTGATTCTTGCTTAAAAGAAGCCCTAGAAACTTTTTTAGGTGTTGAAAATTTAGATTGTGAACGACTTGACCGAGCAGACTTTTTAGAAGCGGATGACTATCTCATCTATGATAATTTAAGAAAGAGTCTGACCTTTAGTGATGAATATTTAGAAGAGATTTATGATCAACCATTAGTGCGTCATTTTTACACCGATGAAGAAATTAACAAATTTAAACTCAAGTGGTCTAGTCAACGTTAAAGGTAATTCGTTCTAAGTTTATCGTATTTATTGAATAAAATTTGATTCAATAAACTCACGCACATTTTTATTTAATCTATTGGGAAAAATAATGGTAACACCTCAACAATCTAGGGTTAGTAAAAAAGATATTGAATCCATTTATCCCCTTTCTCCCATGCAGCAGGGGATGCTGTTTCATTCTTTATATAATCCAGAATCAAAGACGTATTTATCACAAATTCAAATCACCTTGCAAGGCAATTTAGATATTAATGCGTTCCAACAAGCTTGGCAAAAAGTAGTAGATAGACATAGTATTTTACGGACTTGTTTTGCTTGGAAAAAAACCAAACAGCCTTTACAAGTGGTTAGAAAAAATGTCACCTTGCCTTGGGTTAATCAGGATTGGCGATCACATTCTCCCGCCGAACAAGAAACTAAATTTCAGGAATTATTAACCTCTGATAAAGAGCAATATTTTGAATTAGATAAAGTCCCCTTAATTCGATGTCATTTAATTCGATTTGAAGATCAAAAATATGAATTTATCCATACTGGACATCATATTTTATTAGATGGTTGGGCAACAGCAATTCTGTTGAAAGAAGTTTTCGATTTTTACGCTGGACTCATCAACTATCAACCCGTCAATTTACCCACACCCCGCCCTTATCAAGACTATATTAATTGGCTACAACAGCAAGATCAAACTGAAGCCGAACGATTTTGGCGAAAAAATCTTCAAGGTTTTACCTCTCCAACTCCATTAGTCGTTGATAAACCGTTAAATCCTCTTGTTACTCAAAGTAAAAATTATCTTGATCAAAAATTAAAACTTTCTCCAGAAATTACCAGTCGTCTGAAATTACTCGCCCAAGAATATCGCCTTACTCTTTCTACCCTAATTCAAGGAGCTTGGGCTTTATTATTGCATCATTATAGTAGTGAATCTGATATTGTATTTGGGGCAACCGTTTCGGGACGACCGCCCAATTTTACTGGGATTGAATCGATGGTGGGGATGTTTTTAAATACCTTACCCGTTCGCATCCAAATTGAGTCTCAACTTGAATTATTAACTTGGTTTCAACAATTACAACAAGAGCATTTAGAACGAGAGCAATATAGTTATAGTTCTCTAATTGATATTCAAAAATGGAGTGAAATTCCGTCCCCTCATTCAGTTTTTGAAAGTTTTGTTGTCTTTGAAAATTTACCCTTTAGCGAAAATGATAGTGATAATTTAGGCGGTTTACAAGTCGGTGAAATGCAAGATTATGGCAATGCTGATTATCCCTTAACGGTTATTGTCACCCCTGGAGAAGCCTTAAGTATTAAAATTATTTATCCTCAAGAACGATTTGAAAATGACACCATTGAAAGGATATTAGGTCATTTTAAAACCTTATTAGAAGGAATCGCTATTAATCCCCATCGTCGGATTCAAGACTTACCTGTATTAACGGAAGCTGAACGTCAATTATTATTAATTGAATGGAATCAAACTGCACCCGAAAAACTCCTAAAACAGTGCGTTCATGAATTATTTGAACAACAAACCCTCAAAACCCCTTCAGCCATTGCCGTTGTTTTTCAAGAGCAACAATTAACCTACCAAGAACTGAATGAATCTGCTAATCAACTGGCTCATTATTTACGAAAAATTGGGGTGAGTTCCCAATCCTTAGTCGGGATTTGTTTAGAACGATCTCTTAATATGGTAATTGCCGTTTTAGCAGTGTTAAAAGTAGGCGGTGTTTGTGTTCCCCTAGACCCAACCTATCCTCAAGAAAGACTTTCTTACATCCTGCAAGACACCCAAATCAAAACCTTATTAACCCAAAAAGATTGTCAATCTCTTTTAAACAGTGAAACCATTTCTCAACGGATTTTATTGGATGAACAAGGGTCAGAAATTGCCTTAGAACCCAAGACTAATCTTGACAACCCCGTGAGTTTAAAGGATTTGGCCTATATTATTTATAGTTCAGGCTCTACGGGTGTGCCAAAAGGGATTATGATCCTGCATCAATCCTTAACCAATATTATTGAGCATCATCAGGCGAAAATGTCACCAGAGAGAAATTTCTTACAATTTGCTCCCTTCAATTTCGATGTTAGCTATCACGAAATGTTTGCAGCCTGGTGTTTAGGAGGAACCTTATTTATTGTTCCAGAAGATGCCCGCTTAGACCTTGCTAAATTAAGTCAATTGTTCGCTAACAATCCAATTCATAAAGCAATTTTGCCCGTCACCTTATTACAACAATTAATCGAAACCTATAGCGAGGAAACCCATTTATTTGCTAACTTGCGTGAAATTATTTCAGCCGGAGAACAATTACAAATTACCCCAGCGATGATTTCTGCATTCAAGAAACTCGAACATTGTACGCTTTACAATTTTTATGGCCCGACAGAAGCGGATATCGTTACCAGTTATACCTTTGACGCCAATCCTGAGCTTTGGCCGAAGTATATTCCTATTGGTAAACCGGGCGTTAATGTGCAAGTTTATATTTTAAATTCCCATCTTCAACCCGTACCTATTGGAGTTACTGGGGAATTATATGTTGCGGGAGGAGGTTTAGCGCGGGGTTATTTCAACAATTCTCAATTAACCCAAGAAAAATTTATTTCTAATCCTTTTAGCGAGAATTCATTGCTGTATAAAACCGGAGATTTAGCTCGTTATTTACCCAATGGAGACATCGAATATTTGGGGAGAATTGATGATGTTGTGAAAGTTAGAGGTTACAGAATTGAATTAGGGGAAGTAGAAGCGATTTTAAATCAACATCCTAAAATTGCCCAAGCCGTTGCTACAGTTCAGGGAGAAACAGCTAGAGAAAAATATTTAGCCGCTTATTTTATTCCCCGTCTAGGTGAAACCGTAAATATTATCGAATTACGTGATTTCCTTGAAAACTGGCTACCCGATTATATGATTCCCTCTGCTTTTGTTGCGATGGAATCTTTTCAACTCAGCCCGAATGGTAAAGTTAATCGAAAAGTCTTACCAATACCGGATAAAAACCCCTTATCATTAACTCAAAATTATATTGCTCCTCGCACTGCAATTGAAGAAGTGTTAGCGGAAATTTGGGCAGAAATTTTAGAAGTTGAACGAGTTGGCATTGAAGACGATTTCTTTGTGTTAGGTGGGCATTCTTTAAAAGCGATTCAACTGATTAGTAAAATCCGTCAAACCTTAGAAATCGAAATTTCTGTGCGTCAACTTTTCAATCACTCTACAATTAGTCAATTAGTTCAAGTTTTGATTGAATTAGTGGGGAATGAAGGGTTACTGAATGAAATTGCCGTAACAGTTCAAGAAATTTCTAGACTTTCACCAGAAGAAGTTCAAGCTTTATTATCTCAAAGCTGAACCTAAATGAATTAAACTTTATATAATGGACATTGATTTAAACTGAAGGAAAAAAATGACAAATCATCTCTTTGATTTAACAGGTAAAGTTGCACTTATCACTGGTGCTGCCCGAGGAATTGGTCGGGTATTAGCCCAAGGATTAGCACAAGCTGGAGCTAAGGTGGTAATTGGTGATATTAATCAAGTTGGTGCTGAACAAACGGTTCAACTGATTCAAGAAGCAGGAGGCGAAGCCATCGCAATTGAGACCGATGTTCGTCAACGTCAAGCTTGTCAGAATTTAATTAACCAGGCGGTTGCTCATTATGGTCAACTCGATATTATGGTCTGTAATGCAGGAGTTGCAATTCTCAAAAACACTGATGAATTAGAAGAATTTGAATGGGATCAGGTTATTAATGTTGACTTAAAAGGTTATTTTAATTGCGCTCAACTCGCAACCAAACAAATGATCAAACAAGGAACAGCAGGTTCAATTATTATGAATTCTTCTATCTGTGCTTTCGTTGCTGTTCCCAAATATTCAGGAGCATATAGCGCCGCAAAAGGTGGTGTCAATCAATTAGTAAAATCCCTAGCGGTAGAATTAGCTAGTCACAAAATTCGAGTCAATGCTTTTGCACCGGGCTATATGAATAATATGATGGAAGGAACAGAAGGTTTACGTTCAACTTCGGATGAAATGGGTGAATTATATACAAGAATACCCATGAAACGCACCGGAGATTTAAAAGAATTAATTGGCCCCGTCGTGTTTTTAGCTTCTGAAGCTTCCTCTTATGTAACCGGAACAATTGTAATGGTGGATGGAGGTTATACCGCTATTTAGCATCAATAATTAAACAATTTTTAGGTTGATTTTTGTTATGAAAACAACCTAAAATTACTCAATAAAATCCTATTAAATCTATTTTAAAAATGACTAATAACTTTCAAGATAAACAAAAATTACTCAAACTATTACTACAAAAAAAAGGAATCGGTTTAAAAACGAATACAATACCGCCTAGAGATCCATCTCAACTGGTACTGCTTTCTTTTTCTCAAGAACGACTTTGGTTTTTGTATCAATTGGAAGATCAAGGCTATACCTATAATATGCCGTTTCGCTTTCAAATTGACGGCAATTTGGATATTAATATTTTTAGAAAAGCCTTAGAAACTATTATGCAACGTCATGAAGTGTTGCAGACCTGTTTTCAAGAAGTTGACGAAATTCCTCGACAAATTATTAACCCAAAAATTCAGTTAAATTTGCCCTTAGTGGATTTACAGTCTTTATCTGCGGCGGAACAAACCCAAGAATTAGAACGATTAACTGAACAAGAAATTTATACTCCCTTTAACTTAACCCAAGCTCCCTTAATGCGGACTTTTTTGGTTAAATTAAAAGTTGATTCTTATCTTTTATTTTTGAGTTTACATCATTCTATTTTTGATGGCTGGTCAATGAAAGTTTTACTGCAAGAACTTTCTCGTTTATATCAAGCTTTCTTGCAAAAAGAATCCAATCCTTTACCTGATTTACCCATTCAATATGGTGATTTTGCCATTTGGCAAAGACAACAGTTACAAGGGGATAAACTCACCCAGGAAGTTAATTATTGGAAACAAAAATTAACCGGAATTCCACCGTTATTAGAAATTCCAACTGATCATCCTCGTCCTCCCATACAAACATTTAAAGGCAATAATTGTACATTTAAACTAAGTTCAGAATTAAGCCAACACCTGAAAAATATTAGCCAAACGTCAGCCGCCACCCTGAATATGACGCTATTAACGGCTTTTAATATTTTACTCTATCGTTATAGCCGTCAAGAAGATATTGTGATTGGAATTCCCAGTGGAAATCGACAATTTCCTGAAATTGAACCGTTAATTGGTTGCTTTATTAATACCTTACCCATTCGCACTCAGTTTAAAGAAAATCTCTCGTTTAAAGCTTTATTAAATCAAGTTAAACAAGTCGTTTTAGAAGCTTATGAACATCAAGATTTACCCTTAGAAAAGGTAGTAGAAGCGGTAAATCCTGAACGGAATATGAGTTATAGTCCTTTATTCCAAGTCATGTTTTCTTGGGAAGATATGCTGCACATTGATCATTTTTCGATGGCGGATTTAAAATTAACTCCTGTCACGATGAATGCTTTAATTGCTCAATTTGATTTAACTTTAGCCATGCAAGAAACGGCGGAGGGTTTAGTTGGATCATTTGATTATAATTGTGCGTTGTTTAATCAAGACACAATTGAGCGCATGATTTCCCACTTTAAAACGTTATTAGAAGGAATTGCCGTTCATCCTGAACAATCAATTGAATTATTACCGATTCTACCGTTATCAGAACAAAATTTATTAGCGCAATGGAATCAAACTAATATTGCTGAGAATCCAAAGGTTTGTATTCATGAATTATTTGAACATCAAGTTTTAAAAACCCCAAATGCGATCGCCATAGAATGGGGAAATGAAAAAATCACCTATCAAGACTTAAATCATCGTGCCAATCAATTAGCTCATTATCTTCAATCAAAGGGAGTTAAACTTGAATCGTTAGTGGGGATTTGTTTAGAACACTCTGTATCTATTATTATCAGTTTATTGGCAATTCTTAAAGCGGGTGCTGCTTATATTGTTCTAGCTCCTAATTATCCCCAAGAGCGTTTAAACTATATCTTAAATGATGCTCAAGTCTCGGTATTAATTACTGAAAATACGTTGGTTGATTTATTCCGTGATCATCAAGCGGAAGTCATTTGTCTGGATGCTGAAGCCAACTTAATTGCGAGTCAAAATTCAAGCAATTTAGTTAATGCTATTCATCCAAATCATTTAGCTTATATTATTTATACCTCCGGTTCAACGGGTACTCCTAAAGGAGTTATGATTGAACATCAAAGTTTAGTTAATCATAGCTTAGGAATTATTAAAGCCTATGATTTAACAAGTCGTGACCGAATTTTACAATTTGCTTCTTTTACCTTTGATGTAGCGGCGGAAGAAATTTATCCAACCTTTTTAACAGGTGCAACTTTAGTTATGCGTCCTGGATCAATGTTCCCTTCTTTAGCTGATTTTACTCAATTTATTCAGCAAAATTGTTTAACGGTCATTAATCTTCCGGCTACTTATTGGCATGAATGGGTATTAGATTTATCTCAAACTTCAATAACTTTACCTGAAACTTTACGCTTAGTGATTACAGGAAGTGAAGAAGTCTTACCAGAGCGATTAATATTATGGCAAAAAATAGTATTAAATAGTCAACGAGAAGATATCACTTGGTTGAATGCTTATGGCCCGACAGAAGCCACGATAACCACCACTGTTTTTAATCCAAATTTGACTCAAAAAACTGATCAAATTCATTCTGTTTCCATTGGTAAACCGATTACAAATACACAGGTTTATATTTGCGATCGCCATCTGCAACAACTCCCCATTGGAATACCCGGAGAATTGTTAATTGGAGGTTTAGGTTTAGCCAAAGGTTATCTCAATCGAGATGATTTAACCCGTGAAAAATTTATTACTCATGCTTTTAATTCTGCTGAAGATCAACGTTTCTATAAAACTGGAGATTTAGCTCGTTATTTACCTGATGGAAATATAGAGTTTTTAGGACGAATTGATAATCAAGTGAAAATTCGAGGGTTTCGTATTGAAATTGGCGAAATTGAAGCCGTATTAACTGAATACCCGGATGTCAGAGCAACGGCTGTAATTGTTCGGGAAGATCAAACGAATCATAAACAATTAGTGGCTTATGTTGTCCCCAAATTGCAATCGATTGATCCTGCAAAATTACGGAGTTTTCTGAAACAGAAATTACCCGATTATATGATTCCGGCTTTCTTTGTAGAGCTTCAAGAATTGCCCTTAATGAGTAGTGGAAAAATTGATCGCAACGCTTTACCTGCACCTACCGAAAGTCAGGATAAAAAAACGATTATTGCACCCCGAACAGCTACAGAAAAAATTGTTGCTGAGATTTGGCAAGATGTTTTAGGGTTAAAACAAATTAGTATTTTCGATAATTTCTTTGACTTAGGCGGACATTCTTTAAAAGCCGCTCAAGTGATTTCTCGACTGCGAGAACAATTATCCATTAATATTCCTTTAAACTATCTTTTTTCAGAACCAACGGTGGCGGGATTATCTTCTAATTTAGATTTTAATTTATCTGATGCAATTGAGAGTGATCAAAGCCCAGATTGGCAAGTTGAAATTGCCCTAGACCCTACCATTCAACCGCCGAATATTCTGACTTTCTTTCCTCAAAAACCTGCTCATATTTTGCTAACAGGAGCTACGGGTTTTCTCGGAATTCATTTATTAGCTGAATTATTAGACAAAACAGAAGCTAATATTTATTGTTTAATTCGAGACAAAAGTTTAGAAAAAGCTCAAGCCAAAATTTACCAAAAATTAAAAACCTTTCAATTATGGGATGAACACAAAAGCTCTCGGATTATTCCTGTTATTGGTGATTTATCCCAAAAACGTTTAGGAATGTGTGAACCTGATTTTCTGGAATTAGCCGAACAAATTGATGTAATTTATCATAATGGAGCTTGGGTGAATGCCATTTATCCCTATTCAATGCTGAAACCTACTAACATTTTAGGGACAGAAGAAATATTAAGATTAGCCTGTTTAATTAAAACTAAACCAGTCCATTTTGTCTCGACAATTTCTGTTTTTTCTCCGAGTTATGCTCAAGGGAATTTAATTCAAGAATCTGATCCTCTTGGTATCAATCATGGACTGAATGCGGGTTATACTCAGAGTAAATGGGTTGCCGAAAAATTAATGATGGAAGCTCGAAAACGGGGACTTCCGATTACGATTTTCAGAGCGTCTCGAATTATTGGACATAGTAAGACGGGAATTTGTAATACAGAAGATTTGTTTTGTCGTATGATTAAAGGCTGTATTCAATTAGGAATGATTCCTGATTTTGGCGATAGTACAGAAGACCTAACTCCTGTTGATTATGTGAGTGGTGCAATTGTACATTTAGCCAGTCAAGAAAGCTCTTTAGGGAAAGCATTTCATTTGTTGAATTCTCACCCAACCTTAAATCGTGAGTTATTTGATTGTGTTCGGGAAATGGGTTATCCGTTGGAGTTGGTTTCCTTTGAAAAATGGCGATCGCATTTAACAGAACAATGTAAAATTAATACAGATAATGCTTTATCTCCGGTCTTAGATAATTTTTCAGATGAAAATTTATCAGCAGGTTATCCCCCCCAGTTTGATTCTCAAAATACGGTAATGGGGTTAAAGGGTACAGCGTTTAATTTTCCCCCTATTGATCAAAAATTGTTGAAAACTTATTTTGATTATTTTACTAAAACTGGGTTTTTAACCCAATAAATGATCGATTTCATCATACCCCCTAATCTGAATTGCACCAGCTTATCTCATCCCCTGATTCCCAAAAATCAGATCATCAATTCCACGAGTAAAATATTATGTTTAACTTAAAACAGAAATTATATTTATTAATTTTAAACTTTTTAGAAAAACAACAAAGAATTGAAAAGCTCCAAAAACTGGCTGAAAGTGCAACGTTCGATAGTTCCGTAAAATTTTACGGAAATTGTGTAAATTATCAGAATGATAAAAGTTTAATTAAAATTGGAGAAAATACAGTAATTCTCGGAGAATTAGCTATATTTGCTTATGGGGGAAAAATAGAAATTGGTAAAGATTGTTATATGGGTGAAGGAACTCGAATTAGATCAGCTAATTCTATCAAAATTGGTAACGAAGTTATGATTTCCGATGATGTCAATATTTATGATACTGATGCTCATTCATTAAATTATGTTTTAAGACATAAACAATTTGTGGAAGTAGTAATTTTAAATAGTTTGATCAAGGATGCTAAGAATTTTGATATAAAATCTGCACCCGTGGTGATAGAAGATCATGTTTGGATCGGATTTAATGTTGCGATTCTTAAAGGGGTTACGATTGGCAAAGGAGCAATTATTGGAGCAGGTTCGGTTGTGACACAAGATGTAGAACCTTTTACTGTAGTTGCTGGTAATCCAGCGAAAGTTGTCAAAGAATTACGACAATTAAGCAATTCCTAAACAATAGGTTAATATTCATTCCTAATTCGTAGAAAATCCAAAAAATAGCAGTGATAGAATCTGTGATCATCATGCTGATTCTGAATATTGACTATTGATGATACCTCCCTATGGTATGCTGAATTAATGTCTAACTCAATAGATAGCCATTAAAAGTTATAAGGCCCCCATTTTAGCGCGAGGAGAATTCCATGAATGTTGCAGAACAAACCTCAGATAGCATCAATCTCAAAGAAGATGTCCGAACTTTCAATCGATCTCTTCAAGAATTTTTAAGATTTATTCAAGTTTATTGGTATCCCAAAGAACCCCAGGATAGAGCTTTTTCAGAGATTATTCGATCCTGGGGAATGATCGTTTTATTGTTTTTTTCATTAGTAGGATTAGTCAGTCTTAATGCGTTTAATAGTTTCGTTTTTAGAGACTTAATTAGCGTCACAGAAGCTAAGGATGCAGAAAAATTAACTCATTTTGTGATTATTTATGGGATCACTCTAGCCAGTATGACCTGTTTCACAGGTTTGTCTAAGTTTCTTAAAAAACTAATTGCGCTGGATTGGTATCAATGGATCAATAATAATATTTTGCGAAAATATTTTAAAAATCGGGCATATTATCAAATCAATTTTAAAGGTGGTATTGAAAATCCTGATCAACGTTTATCCCAAGAAATTCAACCCATCGCCAGAACAACGATGGACTTTTTAACAACCTGCGTCGAAAAACTCATGGAGATGCTGGTTTTTATTGTCATTCTTTGGTCAATTTCTAAAACCATTTCTATTGTGCTTTTGGCTTATACGATTATTGGAAACATTATTGCCACCTATATTAATCAACAATTAAATAAAGTTAATAAACAACAATTAGAAGCGGAAGGAACCTATAAGTACGCTATTACTCATGTTCGGACTCACGCCGAATCGATTGCATTTTTTAGAGGGGAAGAAAAAGAGTTAAATATTATTCAAAGGAAGTTCAATCAAGTGATTAAAATCATCATTGAAAGAATTAATTGGGAAAGAACCCAAGATTTTTTTAACCGAGGCTACCAATCGATGGTTCAAATCTTCCCCTTCTTAATTGTTTCCCCTTTATATATTAGTGGTGAAATTGAGTTTGGACAGGTTAACCAAGCCAGCTATTGTTGCTATTTCGTTTCAACGGCATTATCGGTATTAGTGGATGAATTTGGACGCTCCGGTGAGTTTATTAATTATATTGAACGATTAGAAGGTTTTTCCCAAGCGTTAGATACCGTCAGCGAACAAACCAACCCGGTTACTACCATTAAAGTTATTGAAGATAACAATCTAACTTTTGAGGATGTCACCTTACAAACTCCCGATGCTGCTAAAGTGATTGTCGAACATTTATCACTGTCCGTTGAACCCGGTGAAGGTTTATTAATTGTTGGGCCCAGTGGTCGAGGAAAAAGCTCTCTTTTACGGGCTATTTCTGGGTTATGGAATACAGGAACAGGTCATTTAGTCCGACCTCCCCTCGACGATTTATTATTTTTACCCCAACGTCCTTATATCATTTTAGGAACCTTGCGCGAACAGCTAATTTATCCTCAAACGACAACGGAGATGAGTGAATCCCAATTAAAAGAAATCTTACAACAAGTTAACCTGCAAGATGTTCTTAATCGGATTAGAAATTTTGATGAAGAAGTAGCTTGGGAAAATATTTTATCTTTGGGAGAACAACAACGTTTAGCCTTTGCGCGACTGTTTGTAAATCAGCCGGATTTTGTGATTTTAGATGAAGCCACCAGTGCTTTAGATTTAAAAAATGAAGATCATTTATATAAACAGTTACAACAAACTGGAAAAACCTTTATTAGTGTCGGACATCGAGAAAGTTTGTTTAACTATCATCAAAAGGTTTTGGAACTTTCCGAGGATTCTACTTGGCGGTTAATGACGATGAAAGACTATTATTCATCAACAACCGCCACTCATTCTCACAACGGTCAAACCGTTTATGAAACGATAGAAATTGTCTCTGAAATCAACAATCAAGACAATTTTACCCATCAAGAAATGCAAAAACTGACCAACTATAGCTTAAGTACCATTAAGAATAAAGCCAGTCGAGGTCAAACGATTGTTGGCAATGATGGTCTGAGCTATCGTTATGACAAAACCCCCGATATTGCAAAATGGGTGAGACTTTAACTTCTCAGGGAACTCAGAGTTAATTCTTAATTGTTAATTCCTCCCCATCCCGTTAACAACACGCGATGATGGAAGATAAGGGACACTTCTCCATGCCCCTGTTGTTCGTAGAGAAGGTTATTTCTATGCCATCCTTGAGATATGCCTATTTTCCGGGTTGTGTAGCCCAGGGAGCTTGTCGGGAACTGTATCAGTCTACGCAAGTTCTCACCCAAGCGTTAGGTATTGAACTAATTGAACTGAAAAAGGCATCTTGCTGCGGTTCAGGAACCTTCAAAGAAGATTCCCGACTGTTGGAAGATACTGTCAATGCCCGGAATATTGCCTTAGCAGAAGAACTAAATTTACCCTTACTGACCCATTGCAGCACCTGTCAGGGGGTAATTGGTCACGTTGACGAACGGTTAAAAGAATTTCAGGAAAATGATCCAGCCTATATTGAAAAAGTGAATGGGTTACTTAGCAAAGAAGGTTGTTCACCCTATCAAGGAACAACGGAAGTTAAACACCTGCTGTGGGCCTTAGTCGCCGATTATGGTTTAGCCGAAATTGAACGCCGAGTCCGTCGCAAACTATCGGGTTTGAAGTGTGCTGCCTTTTATGGTTGCTATCTCCTCCGTGCTCAAACCCATTTGCCCTATGATGACCCCCAGCAACCGGAATCCATGGAAAACCTGTTTCGGGCTGTAGGGGCAACTCCGGTCTATTATCGGGGGAGAACCCAATGCTGCGGTTGGCCTCTATCGAGTTACGCCACGGAATCCGCCTTTCAAATGGCTGGAAACCATATTCAAGAGGCAATTGATCACGGTGCAGATTGTCTGGTTACGCCCTGTCCCCTGTGTCATCTGAATTTAGATTCTCGTCAACCGGAAGTGGAAAAAGTGATCGGTCGTCCCTTGGGTTTACCCGTCCTCCATCTTCCCCAATTAGTGGCCCTTGCCCTGGATATTGACCCCAAACAACTGGGTTTAGACCGCCATGTTGTTTCCACAAAGTCTGTGTTGGACAAAATTAGAGCCTGAACTGTGAACTGTTAAGGCGGGAAATATTACATTGTTTAAAGTTTTATCGCCTTATGTGTATTGGAAGTGAAACACTGGAGTATTGTGATGCAATATATGGGATGATCCCGCTCCTATTAAGCTGGACTTCTAACCTGTATTTAGGGCAGAACTTGTAACATTTTGATATCTACTGGAGAAATCATTCAATGTCTCATTCAGTCAAAATTTACGATACCTGTATCGGCTGTACTCAGTGCGTTCGCGCTTGCCCCACTGACGTCCTAGAGATGGTTCCCTGGGATGGTTGCAAGGCGGCTCAGGTAGCTTCCTCTCCCCGCACCGAAGATTGTGTCGGCTGCAAACGTTGTGAAACCGCCTGTCCTACGGATTTCTTGAGTATTCGGGTTTATCTCGGCGCTGAAACCACTCGTAGTATGGCTCTAGCCTACTAAACTCTGCCTGAAAGCGGGTGTTTATCTCAATCCATAATGTATTGCTTTCACCGGAAAGGATACAGTGGGTTCAATCTTTACGGAGGGGGAAATTCTACCCTCTTTTTTGTTGAGATGTTGACGGTTGACCGGGTTGGCACGGATATTGACAAAACCGATCACCAGGGACGGGTTTATAGCAACCGCCAAGGCAGTTAAGACACCAGACGGATCTTAGAACCCAGACGGTGAAGTATTTTCTCCTCTGTTCCCTCCCTGCCCTAGCCCCCCGTGCACGGGGGGTTTGGGGGGCTATTCCGGTGTTCCCTCCCTGCCCTAGCCCCCGTGCACGGGGGGTTTGGGGGGGCTGTTCCGGTGTTCCCTGCTATAAAAGTTTTACCAATATCAATCATTGTTTCCTGAATTCCTTTTTCTTTTCTTTCACTATAGCGATCGCTTAAATAATCAGCCTGTCCTCTTAATAACAATGTAAATTTATAGAGTTCCTCCATCACGTCAACCAAGCGATCTCGATAGGGGGAATCCTTCATCACCCCATCTTCATCGAACTCTTGATAGGCTTTAGCCACCGAAGACTGATTAGGAATAGTAAACATCCGCATCCAGCGCCCCAAAATTCGTAGGGTGTTAACCGCATTAAAAGACTGGGAACCGCCACAAACCTGCATCACGGCCAAGGTTCGGCCCTGGGTTGGTCTAATCGCCCCCATGGTCAGGGGAATCCAATCAATTTGATTTTTCATCACCCCACTAATTTGGCCATGGAGTTCTGGACTAGACCAGACTTGGCCCTCTGACCACAAACTCAATTCCCGTAACTCCTGAACTTTGGGGTGAGTATCCGGTACGCTTCCATAAATCGGCAATTCTCGTGGGTCAAAAAACCTGACTTCTGCACCAAAATCCTGAATAATTAGGGCTGCTTCTTCTGCTAATAAACGACTGTAAGACCGTCCTCTTAGGGAGCCGTATAATAATAGAATTCGAGGTGGATGATTAGACATATATTAGGTAATGGGGATCACAGATTAAAGAGGATTTCACGGATTTCACGGATTTTAATCTGCGTAATCCTCTTAAATCCGTGATCGGGAATGGGTAATGGTAATAGCTAGATTTCATATTACCCTAGCCAGGGAGGACGCTGGCACTGTAACAATATTAATTTAGAGTATCAATTAACTTTTGAACTCTTTGTTTAATTTCATCTCTAACTCGATGAAAAGTTTCTAACGGTTGTCCGTCGGGATCATCTAATTGCCAATCTTCAAAAACTTCTCGAATTACCCAAGATTCAGGTAAGTTTACACCACAACCACACAGAGAAATCACCGCATTATAATCTTCTGCTTGGAAATCACTTAAAGGGTTAGAAGTTTGATTGGTAATATCAATTCCGATTTCATCCATCACTTGAATTGCCGTAGGATGCACCCGACTCGCTTCTAAACCGGAACTGGTAACGGCTATTTTTCCGGCTCCTAAAGTTCTAGCAAATCCTTCCGCCATTTGAGAACGGCAAGAATTTCTTTTGCAAACAAACATTACTTTTTTCATGGTCAATCTCCAATGTTTAGAATAGCTAAATGATCTAACAAATCCGGGTATTTATGGATTTAATCCTTAACACAACGCGGATCAAATAAACTAGCTTTTTCCGGTTCTCTGGGGAACCAAAAGGCAGTTTTTTTGCAAATTTCAACCAACATTAACATCACCGGAACTTCAATTAATACCCCCACAACTGTTGCTAAAGCCGCACCGGAATTTAAACCAAATAAAGTGACTGCTGTGGCGATCGCGACTTCAAAATGATTACTCGCCCCAATTAACGCCGCCGGAGCCGCATCTTCATAGGACATTTTCATTTTCAAAGCGATCAGATAGGTAATCAGAAAGATAAAATTGGTTTGGATAAATAAAGGAACAGCAATTAACAGAATATGAAAGGGATTGTTAACAATCAATTCCCCTTTAAAGGCAAATAGTAACACCAAAGTAATCAACAATGCAGATATGGCAATCGGGCTTAAATAATGCAAAAATTCCCGTTCAAACCAAGCCTTACCCTTGTTTTTAAAAATCCAATGGCGACTATACATTCCCACCGCTAAAGGCAATCCCACATAAATTACAACCGATAAAAAAATCGTTAACCAAGGCACTGTTAAATCATTAGCCGCTAGTAACCAACGCCCTAACGGTGCATATAAAAATAACATCGCCAAGGAATTAACCGCCACCATCACTAAAGTATGACCTTGATTCCCATAACACAGATAACCCCACATCAAAACCATCGCAGTACATGGAGCAATTCCTAATAAAATAGTTCCCGCAATATAGGAATTTGCCAAGGAAACTTCCTGTCCTCCAATCAGTTCTGTTCCAGTAATTAAAGGACGAAATAACCATCCTAAAAAGAACTGAGAAAAGGCTACCATTGTAAAGGGTTTAATTAACCAATTTACAACTAAAGTTAGTAATACGGGTTTAGGGGCGCGGACAGCGTTAGCAGCCTGGGTAAAATCAATTTTTACCATGATGGGATACATCATAAAAAACAGGCAAATGGCGATCGGAATCGAGATTTGATGGACGCTCATCGAGTCCAAAGTAACCGCAACTCCCGGGAATAAACGCCCTAAAATAATTCCGCCAATAATACATAAAAATACCCAAACGGTTAGGTATTTTTCAAAAACACTCAGTTTCCCCCCAGCTTGCACCGCCGATGGATTAACTTGAGGTGAATTTCTACTCATTAAACCTCCTTAAAAATCAGTATTCTGCTCGTTTTGTTAACACTTCATCCAGGGTTAAATTAAACTCCGATTTTCCACCGAATACCGTCCCAACTTTGGTTTTATGAAAGTTACGATAGAGTTTGGTATAATCCTCGGGATCAAAAGCAATATAACCCACATTTTGAACTACTTTAGGCGCTTTTTGCATATAGAAATCCAGAAAATCATTCATTGCTGGATTATCTTGAGCCGCGACCGCATTAACATAGATAAATAAGGGGCGAGTTAGGGGTCGATATTTTTCAATTTCCGTGGCATTAGATGAGGGAATAATCGGCCCTGAACCCTTTTGATTATCCACGGCTAAGGCTTTTAAATCTCCGGGTCTTTCCTGATAATAAGCATAGCCAAAATAACCGAGTGCATTAGGATCATTAATCACTCCTCGGGCAATAATTTCATCATCTTCACTGGCTTGATAATCATTGCGGCTGGCTTTTTCTTCCCCTACCACCGCGGCGGTAAAATAATCAAAGGTTCCTGAATCTTTCCCTGGGCCATAGAGATTAATTGGTTGGTTCGGCCAAGAGGCACGAATTTGATTCCAAGTTTTAATTTTTCCCTCGGCTTGGGGTTCCCAAAGTTTCTTTAATTCGGCAACGGTGATATCATTTGCCCAGGTATTTTTAGGGTTAACAACTATCGTTAAGACATCAAAGGCAACGGGTAATTCCAGATAGGAAATATTATTTTTTTTACAAACTTCCATTTCTTGTTTTAAGATTGGTCGAGACGCATTACTAATATCGGTTTCCCCTGCACAAAACTTTCTAAACCCTCCTCCGGTTCCTGAGAAATCAACTTTAACATCGAGATCATCAGCAGGACTTTGAGCATTGTATTCTTTAACAATAGCTGCTGTAATCGGATAAACGGTACTAGAACCATCAATCAGAATGGGTTTTGTTTGTTTTACTTGCTGTGTCTGATTCTGACTACAAGCTAAAAGTAAAGTAGCAGTCCCAAGGGCTAAAACGAACGTTTTGAGAGAACTGGGCAGTTTGAGCAGTCTAGGAGTCATAAAATATCCCTCGTGACATTTATGGTTAGGGATGTTTAAATCATATCAAAAAAATTTGATGTGTCAAGTTAAAAAAAGGTTAAGATTCTTTTAGATCATCTAAAAATACTGAATTAGTCTGAGAAAAATTAGGGAAAAGAGGAAAATTATGATCGCTGATTTCCCTTTAATATCTAATCTTTGATTTATTAATTAAAACTTGGGTAACTGCCACAATTCGGGTTGAAATTCCTTGAGAGAACCCAGAATTTGATCGGCTTCTTGATAAAGGGATTGATCCATATCTGACGCGGGAACTGCTATTACGGACATCCCCGCCGCCCGAGCCGCAGAAACCCCCGCTAAGGCATCTTCAAATACTAAACAGTTTTCGGGTTTTGCCCCCAAACGTTGGGCTACTAATAGGAAAATATCCGGTGCAGGTTTGCCATTTTTTAGTTCAGGATCATCCCCTCTAACAATAGATTGAAATAGGGAAAACCATTGTTGATGACTTTGGGTTTTTGCGGTAAAAGGGCGATTTCCTGAACTGGTGGCGATCGCTTGGGGAATATTATGAGCCGACAGATGTTGGGTGAGAAAAACCGCTCCCTCTAAGGGCAAAACATGGGGATACAATTGATAAATAATGGCATCTTTTCGTTCTAAGAATTGTTCAATAGTTACTGATAATTCTAACTCTTGAATTAAGAGTTTTACCGAATCATGGGATTTTCTCCCCCTAACTTTACAACCCAGGGCATGATCAATGGTTTTGCCATAATAGTTGGCAACCATTTGATTAACTTTGGTATGAAGGGGTTCCGTATCTAACAGCAAACCGTCTAAATCGTAAATAACGTGGGTAATTTTTCTAAAATTTGGCATTGGTCAAGGGATAAAGCATTGCAGTTATTATGAATCAAATTGACGGATAAATCAAGGGATAAAAATTATCGGAAATCTAGGGTGTTAATTGCCAAGATTGATGACAAGTCCAGGAATGATCGGGATGTCTCTGATAAAACCTTAATTCCCAATCCACAGGAGCGTAGGGATTAATTCGGTTTTGAGCTAAATCTTTTAATTTTCCAGCGTGTTGGGGTTGAAATTCATAGGCTAAACTCAAATGGAGCCAAGTTTTTAATCGCAAGGCTTCTAAACGAGTCGGTGAATTAACTAATTGACTAAAATTAATCATTAATAATAGAATACCTGGGGCTTGTAATTCCAAACCATGCCAAGTAGATTGAAACGTCATTTGAGTCACATTAATTTTTAAAACACTCCCGGTTAATTGGGCGGTATTATAAGCGGTTTCTAGGGCTTGAATATAGAGGGAAATTTGTGATTCTTGATCTTGAAAAAAACCCGTTAAGGTACAATGGGGCATATAATTATGGGCAGCATTTAATCCGCATAATTCCTGACTTTCTTGATAAAAGATTTCAATTTGTTCCGCTAATTCTCCCCGAGGGCAAGCATAAACAATAAATTCAAGGTTCATAAATCATCAGTTAAGTACCTAAACAAAATTAATTACAAATCCTCTACCCTGTTCCCTCCCCCCCTAGCCCCCCGTGCACGGGGGGTTTGGGGGGGCTGTTCCGGTGTTCCCTCTCCCAACTAGGTAATTTATTTTGTGCAACTACTTATCAGTGAGCCATGCAGCGATGCTGTAGGCTATTGGCGGGTCTCTAGCAGTTATCAATTATCAGTAAGATTGAAATTTAATAGTAGAATAAACAATATTACTAGAATTCGCAGGGTTTGGATATAACTATGAGATCAGCCCCAGACTTTTTTGATCAGACTCAGATTGATCATCGGGAAACTCAGATCCCTCCTTTATCCGATCAAACTCAGTTGCAAGATTTTGTTATTGATATCACCAAAATTTTGAGCTTAGAAACCCAAGGAACACTATCTTCCAGACAAGCCTATAGCCAGATTAAGCGGTTAGTCACCGAATTACAAAACAGTGTAATTAATGACTAAATCCCATATTATAACAATCTTAAATTCTCTGTGAAAAACTATTTAAGATTGTTATAATCAAACAAGTATTAATTAAAATTTTGGGGTGTTTATTATGGAAACAACAACTAATCCTCAAACCGAAACATTAGGATATTGGGCGGTACAAGCTATTCAGAAACATCTGGAGAAAGTTATTAGTCATGAATCTGAAGTTTTAAAAGATCATGATCCTGAAGAATTACATCAAATGCGGGTCGCAATGCGACGATTAAGATCGGCGGTAGTTGGGTTTGCTCCAGTATTAAAATTACCCGAATCAGCCGAGGATCAAAAAATCGGTAGAATTGCCCGTCGTTTGGGAAAATTGCGAGATTTAGATGTTTTATTAGAAATATTACAAAATACTTACTATTCACAATTACCGCCATCGGAACAAGATATTTTAGATAAAATATTAATAGATTGGATCAAACAACGTCACAAAGCTTTTCGAGTTGTGGAATGGAGTTTAGAACATAAAATATATCAAAACTTGAAAGAAGATTTGCAAGATTGGATAAAAGAACCTAGTTTTACGACTCTGGAAGCACTACCAATTAATGAAGTCTTACCGGATTTATTACTTCCCCAAATTAGTCATTTATTCCTGCATCCAGGTTGGCAAGTGGGAATCAATCAAGATCCAGTTAATTCTGCTGAAATTACTTCAGAAACCTTAGAAATAATCTTAGATCAACAGGGAGAATCTTTGCACGATTTAAGAAAGCAAGCCAAAAAAGTCCGTTATCAAATGAGTTTGTTTACTAACTTTTATAGTTCTAAATATTCAACTTATTTAGAAGATATCAAAGCCATTCAAGAACATTTAGGAGATATTCAAGATAGTATGGTTTTGATGGAAAAAATAGCTGATAAAATCCCATCAAAAATTAGGTCTAAACTTCCAACTTTTATCAATCTTCTAGCGGAAAAACGCTATGAATCTTGGCAAAAATGGCAATCACTTCAACAGCGCTATTTAAAGGCTGAAAATCGCCAAGAATTTCGCTTAGAATTACTGAATCCGGTGATAGAAACGGGTAATAGGTAATGGGTAATAGGTAATGGGTAATAGGTAATGGGGATCAGGGATTTAAGAGGATTTCACGGATTTTAATCTGTGTTAATCTGCGTAATCATCTTGAATCCGTGATCGGTTTTGGGTAATAGGGTTTTTAGGGTTCTTTTTTGGGAGTTGCAGTTGCAGGAAGTTGAGGGCTAGGTGTTTTAATTTTAACAAAAATATCATAACGGCTGGTGCGATCGCTTATAATTGCAGTAGTTAATCCAATTGATTGAATCGCATCAATCCATAACTTTTGACCCGGGGGAAGTTGAGGTAAGGATAGAGTTCTAACATTCGGATTAAATACCCGTTCAAGATTTATAAAAAAGTTGCCATTATTCGGGTTTAATCCCATTGGAACAGTTTGCTGAAATAGCGGATTAGCAGTGATTTGAGCTTGAGGTAAAGGCACAATTTGATCCGCTACCGCTCCCCCCAAAGTAACAAAGGCCACATCGGATTCTAACCAACCCCGAGTTACCATAAATCCCCCAAAGGGAGACACCCATTGCACCGCCGATTGCTCCTTAACTTTAATTTCACTAACCTTAAATTTCTTATTCTTCATCACTTCATCTAACTGGGTTAAAGCCTTATCCGCCGCACTGCGATCGAAAACCTTCACCATTAATACTAACCCCGCCGTAAATCGTTCTAAAGCTCTCGGATTTGGATTAGCTGGAACTAAAGATAAAGAAAATTCCCCACCCATCCAATTCAGAACATCTTTTTCCAACTCCATCCCCGTCGCCGATTTAAAACTCGAACTCAAAACTTGAGGATTCAAGGGCGCTATCGGATTAGCATTTGCCCCTTGAGTGTAATCTTCCCAAACCCGTTTTAAATTACTTCCAGAAACCATCATTAATGTATTTTCTGGAATCCGCCTGAGAATCTCTTGAGCTTTATTTTCAACAGTAAATTTTTTCTGACTATTAGGTTTTAACCAAGATACGGATTTTAAACCTACGCCCTGAGTTTCTAAATTAATATTAGTAGCTAATCCTTGATGTTGTTGTACCTGTTCTAAATTTTTATCAGGAATTGGATTAGGAGAACGATAGGAGGCAATTTTTGTGGCGACGGGAATATTGAGGTAAACTTGAGCAAAGGGATTAGGGGTTTTAATCTTTTCTAAACTAGCAGCATATCCAGGGGTTTTTGCTAAGGAATCTGAACCTCGATAAGTATCAATTACCCGTTCAGTGGTACTCCCATCGGTGGTAATAACTAAAAAATCTTGTCCGAGGACAGAAATCGAATAATTCTGTTTAGGATTTCCCTGGGTTTCAATAATATCAACCCCTCGATAGGAGCGCTGAGTAGTTTGACCCTGTTGTGGTGTTCTCGGTCGTGATAATAATTCTTTAGCTTTGGTGGGGTTAGCAATAGGAAATACCATTACCATCGCCTGTTGATTCAGGGTCGTAGAAGCGTCCGGGGTAGGAGCCGTCCCAGAAATCAAGCTAGAATTAGGTAAAGAAGCGATCATCACTTCTTGACCGATCCAAGGCTGAATATCCTGTTGATAATCATAGCCATTGTCTGTAAATACCCGATTTTGCCAATTTTTGAGAATATCTTGCAACGCCGCTTGAGATTGGACTGTGCCGTATTGGTTTAATTTATCCCATTGTTGGCCATTTGTGGAGAGAGATACGGCCACCATTGCTTCCTGGGGAACAACATTCGCACCCAGGGGAACACCTTCTAAAAATTTACGCGAAACTAAACCGTAGTAGGCTGCAATTCCACCTCCTACCAGCAGTGTCGCAACTCCCACAGTCAAAACTAGATTGGGTTTGATTTTTTGGATCATGAATGGCAAGGATGGCTTTAGACAACCAGTAAACAAGTTAATTCGATATCGAGGGAGATTTTAACCCAGGCGGTTACACTTTGCAAATTCATGATTAAACAACCTACATTTATAGGCGGTGCGTGCGCTTCGCTGTTGCGGGGTGGGGCGGGTTTATTTAGATTTATTATTATTCACAAATATTCTGGCGAACCCGCCCCTACATTCAGTTCGACCTACTAGCATAATTGTGACTATCCTAGATTGTCATGAGTTTGATTTTATCGCAATTCGTAGTCAGGCGTGAACGCCTGTAAGCCCTTTAGGGCTTACTACGTTATTTTATCTTGATCTTGAGGATCGGAAAGATTATTAAACCAACCGCGTTTCCAGAAGAAGAAAAATAACCCTAAAGCGATGAAAAACATCATTCCCAAACAGACAGGATAACCCCAATACCAATTGAGTTCGGGCATATTCCAAGGAGAATTTTCGGGGTTAAAATTCATGCCGTAGACTCCAGCCACAAAGGTTAGGGGAATAAAAATAGTCGAAATAACGGTGAGCAATTTCATGATTTCATTCATTTTATTGCTCATCGTAGACATATAAATTCCCATTAAATCCGAGGATAATTCTCGATAGGTTTCTACCATATCCCGAACTAAAATGGTATGATCATAACAGTCTCGCAAATAAATCCGAACTTCTGGACTAATTAAATCGCTTCCATCCCTAATTAACACATTAATCGCTTCCCGTTGCGCCCAAATTGCTCGTCGCAGGGTAAATAAATCCCGACGAATACTATAAATTTTAGCCAGATCTTTAGGTACAGGATTAAATACAACCTTGTCTTCTAAGTCTTCTAAAAGATCGCCATATTCTTCTAATACGGGGAAAAAACCATCAATAATTGCATCTAAAATCGCATAGGCTAAATAATCAGCCCCTTGTTTACGAATAATTCCTTGATTATAACGAATGCGATCGCGAACAGGTTGTAAACAATCATATTCCGCTTCTTCCTGTACCGTTAGTAAATAATTTTTGCCTAAAATAATACTAACCTGTTCTTTATGTAGGGGATCTTCTCCTGGTTTGATCATGATCATCCAAGCCACAATTACCAGTTGACCATCATATTCTACTACTTTAGGACGTTGGGGAACATTCACCACATCTTCTAAGGCAATGGGATGTAAATTAAACACCTTCGCCATCCGATCCCAAGTGTCCTGATTTCCTAATCCTAAAATATCTAACCAAGAAACAGAATGGGTATCTAAATAGGGTGCACATTCCTCCGGTGTTTTTAAGATTAAACGAGTTGCCATTTCGTCGCTATAATCAATTAACACCATTTCTGGAGGGGGATCATCCGCTTCCACATCTAATGTTCCTGGGGGAGTTCCCGGATCATCATAGAAATAATCTAAATTCGATTCTTCTTCATCTTCATCAATGACAGAATCGAGGGGGGGCATTGTGGATTTTATACTATGTGCCATAAAAAAACGGCCATGAAGTTTAATGAAATGGGTTTAGAAATCGCAAAACTAATCCTAGTTTAACCGATATGGTTCAAAAGGTAACTTAGTATTTTAAAAAAAACTCTATAGGTTTTTTTATAAAAGTTTAAATTCTCTTAAAGCAGGTAAAAAGTTTTTGTTTTCATGGCTAGGACGGCTTAATTTTATTAAGGCAAATCGTTGTAAATGGCTTAAATCTTCCCATTGTTTTAAGGTAATATTAACACCAATTTCTTCTAACTTTTGCTGTACTGCATCCGGTAATTTTGTTATTTCTAACCAAAGGGGGTGATCCTCAATCGGTAAATCCTTGAGGGGAATATTAGTATATTGTTCAGCTAATTCATACAGTAAACTCCGATAACCTGTAATTTCTTCCGGTGTATTAATCGAATTTTGGACTAACTGTTGACGAGCCTCCTGACTAAATTTATTCCAATGTTCTAGTTTTAACTTCACCCCACAACTATCAAGTTTATACCGCACAATCATCGGAATACAATGCAAAGATTCAACAAAATCCTGTTCAAATTCAAACAAATTATTCATAAAGTAGTCCTATTTCCAATTTTAGCTCGTTTATTAAAGATTCTATATCTTCCCCAAAACCCATCACCCATTACCCATTACCTGCTATTTCTGCTCTGGATGAGCCGCTTCTGGGGAAGTAGCACCCATTTGATTAATTGTATAAATCATTTGATACAATCGCCCAACTCGACGTTGATTAAAATGGAAGGTTAAACGGGGTAATTCCTCTGTGTCGTCGCCAACTTCTTCCGGTAAGGCTTGAGTTTTTTCAATCTTACCTTTAGATAACATATCGTGAAACTCCGTATTTAGTTGTTCCACTTGTTGCTCAGATAATTCCGATTTTAACCGCATGACAAACTTATCTTTAACATGACGACTAGAATGATAGACTTGATAGAAACTGGCGATCGCTTCACAAGCAACAGACAAATCATCCGTAATTGTATAAAAACTGGGATCATCTGGTGAAATCAACCCCCGATTTAGCATTTGTTTATGAATAAATTGGTTGAGATCATACCAATAATCTCCCCCTGGACGATCCACCAAAATTAACGGGGCGGGGCCGAATTTCCCCGTTTGAATTAAGGTTAAACATTCAAAGGTTTCATCTAAAGTCCCAAAACCCCCTGGAAACAGAGCCAAAGCATCACTTTCACGCAGAAAAAATAACTTGCGTGTGAAAAAATACTTGAACATAATCGCTTTTTTATTCCCGTGAATATAAGGATTAGAAGATTGTTCAAAGGGAAGTTGAATATTTAACCCAAACGATAAATCCAGACCCGCCCCTTCATTTCCCGCCTGCATAATCCCACCTCCACCCCCGGTTAATACCATAAAACCTTGTTGGGTGACATATTTGGCAAAATCTGCCGCCATCCGATATTCTTGCGTATCAGCAGAAATTCGAGCCGAACCAAAAATACAAATTTTGCGAACATGGCGATAGGGATAAAAAATTTGAAAACCCCGCTCTAAGTCCAATAAAGAAGCCGAAATAATTTTCCAGTCCAGGGTTTCAAATTCCTCTCCAGCCATCCGAACTAGACTAGAAAGCGATCGCGAAATCCATTTTTTATGCTTTAAATTCGGCAATTTATCCACCAACTGGATAATATCTGCTTGTAGAGAATCTACCGCTAAACTAATATCTGAGGAGTTCATAAAATTTATCACCTAAAACAAAGCGCCTTAGAGCCAAGGTTCCAAGACGCAATACCCGTGAATAATCAGCTTGAGGTTCAAGTATCACTTTCCTGGGAATCGAAAACCACTTTGATCAACTAACTCAAACTCACTCTTTTTTTAAGTCTGTTTTTAAGTTAAGTCATCAACCCCTGCAACAATGATTCAAGTGTTCTATTGGTTACTTTTAGGAGAATTAAATATACTTCTCCAAAGTAGTTGCTAAAGTCGTTTTAGGAATAGCACCTACAACCATATCCACCTTTTGACCATCTTTGAAAATCATCAGAGTTGGAATACTGCGAATTCCATACTGACTAGCAGTATTAGGATTTTCATCTGTATTCAGCTTGACTACTTTGAGTTGTCCAATATATTGCTCTGCAATTTCCTCTACAACTGGTGCAACCATACGACAAGGCCCACACCAAGGAGCCCAAAAATCCACTAATACCGGGATTGGACTCTCAAGCACATCGGCTTTAAAACTAGCATCAGTAACTGGTAAGGCGTTGGACATCCCTAGAAATCCTTATATATAAAAGACCCTATCAAATTCGACAGTCCCATTGGAAATACTTTAGTATTTCGTGATGGATTCTTGTATGACAGACGAGATTGGCATTGAGTTAAGGTTAAATTTAACTAGCTCCCGGCAATCACGTCCACAAGCATTTTAATCCTTCCGTCTACTGACCGTCTAAAAGTAGACAAAGGCACAGAGCAGCTAATTTCTCTCTGATTTTTGCTGGCTTTTTGTCTCCCTCACCCTGAAAAATTGGAGGTCTATACCCCGTCTTTTTAGGCCAGGTTGCTAACTCGGGCGTTATTTAGCATAACCCTATCCAATCTTACCGTAAAAGGATCTTCTCTTTTACGATTGTTGAGAGTGGAGATTGACAGCCGGTGCAATTGACTTTAATTGCTAGGATCAAGAAACCGCCCGAACAAAAGTCCAGGCGGAGTGTGGTGTGAGGAGTGAACGGAAACATACGTCTCCGCTTCTTCTATTGTGCCATTTTATTTCATATAATTCTAGGTTGGGTTGTAAGTTTTACAACGATTTAACAAGTTTTGTCAATAATTCTGAAACCCAACCCCGATTAATTTATTTGCCCATTCCCAACTGTTGGGCTTTTTGATAGACTTTTCCTTCGGTCAACAGTGAAGGCGCAATCACCACTTCCACCTGCTGCATCTCTTGAATGGTCTGCGCTCCCAGGGTTCCCATACTGGTTTTTAACGCCCCCAATAAATTATGAGTCCCGTCATCAAGTTGAGCCGGGCCACGCAAAATTTGTTCTAAAGTTCCCGTTGTCCCCACCCGAATCCGAGTTCCACGAGGTAACACCGGGCTAGGGGTCGCCATACCCCAATGATAGCCGCGTCCGGGTGCTTCTTTAGCCCGGGCAAAGGGGGAACCAATCATCACCCCATCAGCACCACAGGCGATACATTTACAGATATCTCCTCCGGTAATTAGGCCACCATCAGCAATAATTTCCACATAACGTCCGGTTTCTCGGTAATAATCATTCCGGGCGGCGGCACAGTCAGCCACGGCCGTTGCTTGGGGAACTCCCACCCCTAAAACCCCTCTGGAAGTACAGGCTGCACCTGGGCCAATCCCTACTAAAATTCCCGCCGCTCCCGCTTTAAGTAAATCTAGGGTGACATCATAGGTAACGCAGTTGCCCAAAATCACCGGAATCGGCATTTCTTGACAAAACTTAACTAAATCCAGAGGAATAACTGACTCTGGAGATAGGAATGTGGTTGATACCACCGTGGCTTGGACGAAAAATAAATCAGCCCCGGCCTCAGCCACCACCAAACCATATTTACTCGCTCCCACAGGGGTCGCACTCACCGCCGCAATTCCTCCTCCTGCCTTGATTTCCTGAATCCTTTGGATAATCAATTCCGGTTTAATCGGTTCTGCATATAATTCTTGCATTAGGGTGACAAACCCTTCTTTCCCAACTGAAGTGATGCGGTCTAAAATCGGTTCTGGGTCTTGATAGCGGGTGTGAATCCCTTCTAGGTTTAATACCCCCAATGCTCCCAATTTCGATAATTCCACAGCCATCCGCACATCAACTACCCCATCCATGGCACTGGCAATAATCGGAATTTCTCGTTGAATGCCACCAATTGTCCATGTTGTATCTGCTAAACCCGGGTCAAGGGTACGTTGTCCAGGGACTAACGCAATTTCATCAATGCCATAAGCTCTGCGGGCAACCTTGCCCCGACCAATTACAATATCCACTCTTGTATGTGTTCCCAAGACTCTATTTCTATTTAGACTATCAAAAGATGGGAAGAATGGGGGTGTCGGGTTTCAATTTATTCTAGGGTGATCTGCAACAGAAATTTTATGAAGCATAGCTATAGGGTCACCGGAATGTTGCTGGGATTAGGCAGACATTGCGAAAAAAACACAAATTCTGATGGGATATGTGGCTTCTTCCATATTTACAAATTTTTTATTTTTTTCATAAGTTTACAAAAATTATTAAATTTAATTTACAAAAATTTAACTGTTTAAATAGTATTCATCAAGTTTATATGTTAAATTTAAGTTATCAAAATTGTGGCTAATCTAAACCTCCTTCCAACTTGCAAATTTTTCCTGAAAATACTGATATTTAAGTATCAGAGAAAAGATTCCGCTCTTACCTTTCTAATTTGGTTGTTGAGGTTAACCCTGATTTTGACTGTCTCCCAAACTTCGTTAAATTTAGCACCTTCTATTTTTGAGCAGAATGTGCAGTGCATTGTTGTTTCTTAAGGTTTTAATATAGTTTCAGGAGTCCCCCTTCCGGGAGGAGTAAAATCATGAATAGTTTAGTCTCTGATGCAACAGGTTATAAAAACTTTGATATAAATGCTTTATCGAGTTGTAAAAAAGCACTCAAAAGAACAAAAAATCAACTACAACTTTTGGCTAATGACCCAACTCATTTTAATAGTGCAGTAGAACTAGCTTTTGGTTCTGACGTTTTAGTATCCGACGCATCGACATTACAGCAAGAATGGCAAGCGGGAGATTTTAGCAGATTACCTTCGATAGAAATTCTATCATCAACCCAACTTTGGGGAGCAAAAGGAGCTTATGCCAGTGCCAATAATACCATCTATTTATCAGAGGATTTTATCAGACTCAATACTGATAATATTGATGCCATCTCTCGTGTACTCACAGAAGAAATTGGACATTTTATTGACAGTAAAATCAATCTCAAAGATTCTCCTGGGGATGAAGGAGAACTTTTTTCAAATTTAGTTTCAGGAAATTCTCTCAGTCTTACTCAATTACAAGCACTCAAAACAGAAGATGACACAGCAATCCTAAATTTAGATGGAAAAGCGATTGAAATTGAACAATCTGCTAACTACAGTAACTTTATCACAGATATCGATCAGTTTTTAGCCAAACTTCAATTAGCACTCAATAGCCAAGTTTTTGGAAATAATCTACCTTTGTTGGGTAACAAACTGAAAGACTCAACAGATAATGCTGTCCGTTTTATTGATGATTTACGCGATGATATTCAAAATCAACTTCAACTTGCAGGAACATTAGATGCTAATAAAATTCTAACTGCTTTAAATTCTGCCCTTCAGGGTGTTATACCTGCCCCGATTCTACTGGACGCAACCAACCCTAATGATATTAAATTTACAGTTAAAATTGCACAACAAAAATCTTTAGAAAGCTTGCTGGCAGAAGGTGTAGGATTACCCGGTATTGATTTAAGTCTCAATGGCAATGCCAAAACGGATCTCAATTATGACTTAACTTTAAAATTTGGAGTCAATGCGAATGGGTTTTATGTTGATACTTCAACTGCCGATGAACTGAAGTTGAATTTAGTTGCGACAACACCTAACTTAGCTGCAACAGGCAAACTTGAATTTTTACAAGTGAGTGCTACGGATAATGGAACTCAATTTAATGGCGACTTTAATATTGACTTAAAACCCGATGCAGATGGGAAACTAACACCCAGCGAACTAACCTCCATTACGCCAGCAAATTTATTAGGCGCAAAATTGACGGGAAATGCTGATGTTAAGTTTAAACTCGCAACCAGTTTTGGCAGTTCTGCTGTTTTACCCAGTTTAACTTCAGATTTTAACTTAAACTGGGCATTTAATAATGCGATCGCCGATCCCAATCAACCTCAAAGCTTTGGTAATCTGCCAACCGTTGCCTTTAATAATGTGCAACTAGACTTAGGAAGTTTCTTTAATGACTTTGCGAATCCTGTCCTCAATAATGTTAAGACTGTTACTCAACCCTTAGAACCTATTCTTAACGTTTTAACCCAAGATATTGATCTCAAACTTGCTAAGTTTAATTTATTAGATATTGCTGAAGCTCAAGGCGTTATTGATCAAGCAGACAAAAACTTTATTGCATCTTTAGCTGAACTTCCCCAATTAATCAATAGTATTCCCAATAGTAGCAGCCTTAAAATTAACATGGGGAGTTTTGACTTAGGAACTGTCGATGTCAGAACACCAACCTTTGACCTGAGTAATATCAACCCCAATATTACTGCTACGGCTCCATCTTTAAATACTCAACTAGCAGCAGATAGCCAAGCCAAAACCTTTATTACTAAAGTTAATAGTATTCCCGGAGCCGGGCTAGAATTTCCCATTCTTAAACAACCTAGCCAAGTTTTTAACGTACTTCTGGGGAAAAACGCCGATCTTTTTACCTATCAAACCCCTCAATTTAACTTCAATTTCACCTATGGTCAATCTTTCCCAATTATTCCCCCCTTATTTGGTAAAATAGAAGCAACAGTAGGAGCCGGAATGGGGTTGAAATTTGGTTATGATACCCAAGGTTTAAAAGACTTTGATACCAGTGGAAATTCCTCCGACGTTTTTAACGGCTTTTTTGTTGATCCAGCCGCAACCTCAGTCAACTTAAATGCCGCACTCAATATTCTTGGTAAAATAGATGTGGGTCTGGCTTCTGGGGCTGCAGGGGGTGGCATTGAAGGTTTAATTCGGTTTAATCCTAAAGATCCCAACAACGATGGCAAACTGCGCTATGACGAATTTTCCACCCTAATTCAAGACCCCATAACGATGTTTAATACATCCGGTCAATTAACCGCAGGACTCAGTGCCTATATTAAACTTGGGGTTGATTTAGGCCCCATTGGGCCAGACCTATCCTATACCAAACGGTTTAACAGTCCCCGTCTTACCCTCCTCGACTTTAACCAAAATAGCAAGAGTGCCACCCAACCACCCAAACTCACCTTAGCCACAAATAACAACGGCGTGTTGCGGTTAAATATGGGGCCAAATGCGCCTGCGCGTAAAATCATCAATGTGGTTGATGGCGCAGAACAGTTCGTTGTCGGAGGCAACAGTAACCAAGTCTTTGTTTCCGCCTTTGGTTCAACCCAAACCTACAAAAACATTAGCAAAATTGTCGCCAATGGGGGTCAGAAGGATGATGTCATTGAATTACAATCCTCCCTAACCATTCCCGGTGAACTTTTAGGCGGTGCGGGTCAGGATCAACTCTACGGAGGCAGTGCCAAGGACACCCTGTCGGGAGGTGCAGATTGGGATATCTTAGTCGGTGGTGGTGGTGCTGATCAACTGTTTGGGGAGGCAGGAGAAGACTGGTTAATAGGAGGCCCAGGTGCTGATACTCTTAATGGCGGAGATGGTTTTGATTTAGCCAGCTACCTCACCGCCAGCAAAGGGGTTTTGATCAACCTCACCACAGGTCAACGCACTGGAGAGGCATCAGGAGACATCTATGAATCTATTGAACAAATCGAAGGTTCATCCTATGCAGATACGCTATTCGGCAGTGCAGACCATGATGTTTTCAGTGGCGCTGAAGGCAATGACTCGATTTCTGGACAAGGTGGCGATGATCTCCTAGAACCGGGTTTAGGCTACGATACCGTTAATGGTAGCAGTGGCACAGATACCTTAGTTGTCGATTATAGCGAACGAGAATCCCCTGTCTATATGTATGGCTTAAATTACAAGACTTTTGACCCCAGTGCGGGTAAAGGTATATTAGAGGGTTACTACAATGGCGATCAGGTGAAATTTAGTGGGATTGAACAATTTAACATTACCGCTTCTCAAGGGGATGACCAGCTTTTGGGTTTAAATCAAAATGATACCCTCAATGGCAGCAAAGGCAATGACAACATTGAAGGCAACGGCGGCAATGATTCCTTAGTCGGTGGCGATGGCAACGACACCCTCGTACATGGCAGTGGCATTGATACCGTTGATGGCGGTGCAGGAACAGATATTCTCCAAGATGCCAACTTCTCCAGTCTCAACACCAAGCAAGTTTTTAACGATACTAGCACCCATGCGGAGATTGTTTTACCCAATGGCAGTCGCTTTAAAGGTATTGAGTTATTCGATAACTTAAGCACCGGCAATGGCAACGATCAAATCATTTACAGCACTAATCCTGACTTGCCTCAAGCATCTCGTTCTAATCTGATTAATACCGGAAGCGGAAGCGATCTGATTAATTCCGGTTTAGGCTACGATACCGTTAATGGTAGCAGTGGCACAGATACCTTAGTTGTCGATTATAGCGAACGGGAATCTCCTGTCTATATGTATGGCTTAAATTACAAGACTTTTGACCCCAGTGCGGGTAAAGGTATATTAGAGGGTTACTACAATGGCGATCAGGTGAAATTTAGTGGGATTGAACAATTTAACATTACCGCTTCTCAAGGGGATGACCAGCTTTTGGGTTTAAATCAAAATGATACCCTCAATGGCAGCAAAGGCAATGACAACATTGAAGGCAACGGCGGCAATGATTCCTTAGTCGGTGGCGATGGCAACGACACCCTCGTACATGGCAGTGGCATTGATACCGTTGATGGCGGTGCAGGAACAGATATTCTCCAAGATGCCAACTTCTCCAGTCTCAACACCAAGCAAGTTTTTAACGATACTAGCACCCATGCGGAGATTGTTTTACCCAATGGCAGTCGCTTTAAAGGTATTGAGTTATTCGATAACTTAAGCACCGGCAATGGCAACGATCAAATCATTTACAGCACTAATCCTGACTTGCCTCAAGCATCTCGTTCTAATCTGATTAATACCGGAAGCGGAAGCGATCTGATTAATTCCGGTTTAGGCTACGATACCGTTAATGGTAGCAGTGGCACAGATACCTTAGTTGTCGATTATAGCGAACGGGAATCTCCTGTCTATATGTATGGCTTAAATTACAAGACTTTTGACCCCAGTGCGGGTAAAGGTATATTAGAGGGTTACTACAATGGCGATCAGGTGAAATTTAGTGGGATTGAACAATTTAACATTACCGCTTCTCAAGGGGATGACCAGCTTTTGGGTTTAAATCAAAATGATACCCTCAATGGCAGCAAAGGCAATGACAACATTGAAGGCAACGGCGGCAATGATTCCTTAGTCGGTGGCGATGGCAACGACACCCTCGTACATGGCAGTGGCATTGATACCGTTGATGGCGGTGCAGGAACAGATATTCTCCAAGATGCCAACTTCTCCAGTCTCAACACCAAGCAAGTTTTTAACGATACTAGCACCCATGCGGAGATTGTTTTACCCAATGGCAGTCGCTTTAAAGGTATTGAGTTATTCGATAACTTAAGCACCGGCAATGGCAACGATCAAATCATTTACAGCACTAATCCTGACTTGCCTCAAGCATCTCGTTCTAATCTGATTAATACCGGAAGCGGAAGCGATCTGATTAATTCCGGTTTAGGCTACGATACCGTTAATGGTAGCAGTGGCACAGATACCTTAGTTGTCGATTATAGCGAACGGGAATCTCCTGTCTATATGTATGGCTTAAATTACAAGACTTTTGACCCCAGTGCGGGTAAAGGTATATTAGAGGGTTACTACAATGGCGATCAGGTGAAATTTAGTGGGATTGAACAATTTAACATTACCGCTTCTCAAGGGGATGACCAGCTTTTGGGTTTAAATCAAAATGATACTCTCAATGGCAGCAAAGGCAATGACAACATTGAAGGCAATGGCGGCAATGATTCCTTAGTCGGTGGCGATGGAGGAGATACGCTCATCGGTGGAACAGGTAAAGATATTCTAAATGGTGGTGCAGGCAATGATCGCTTAATTGGTATTAAACCGGATGCTGCAATTCCTGGACAGAGTGAAGTGGATACCTTAATTGGCGGTATAGGTAGAGATCGCTTTATTTTAGGAGTACCCAATCAATTCTATTACAACGACAACAACAATGCCGTTCTCGGAACAACAGATTACGCCCTAATTGTTGGATTCACAGCCAGCGAAGATTTCCTACAACTGACAGGTTCTACTACAAACTATGTATTAAAATCTGCCCCAACCGGACTGCCTTCAGGATTAGGAATCTACCGAAAAACCACCAATCAGAATGAATTAATTGCAGTTTTGCAAGGAGTTTCGTCCTTAAGTCTAAACAGTAGTTCAATTATTTTTGTTTAATCTGTTCATGATTAGGGGCGTGCTTTACCTGACACGCCTCTTTCTCCTGTGAATTTTTGAAAATTGCTAAAAACCGATGGGAAAACTGGAGTATAATAAGAACACAGGTTTTAATTGAAATTAAAGGATATTAACTATGACACTTCGACTTGGGGATACCGTACCGAACTTTACTCAAGCGTCCTCTGAAGGTGACATCAGCTTTTATGATTGGGCTGGAGATAGCTGGGTGGTATTATTTTCTCACCCGGCCGACTATACACCCGTTTGTACAACAGAATTGGGCACTGTTGCTAAGTTAAAACCCGAATTCGACAAACGCAATGTTAAAGTTATTGCTCTGAGTGTGGATGATACCGCATCCCATAAAGGTTGGATTCAAGATATTAATGAAACCCAAAATACTGTGGTTAATTACCCCATTTTAGCGGATGGCGATCGCAAAGTATCCGAATTGTACGATATGATTCATCCCAATGCTAATGCGACCCTGACCGTGCGTAGTGTCTTCATCATTGACCCTAACAAAAAACTGCGTTTGAGCTTCACCTATCCCCCGAGCACCGGACGCAACTTTGATGAAATTCTGCGGGTAATTGATTCTCTGCAACTGACTGACCACTATAGCGTTGCTACTCCCGCCGACTGGAAAGATGGGGAAGATTGTGTAATTGTGCCCTCCCTAAAAGACCCTCAAGTCTTAAAAGAGAAGTTCCCCAAAGGTTATCAAGAAGTTAAACCCTATTTACGTCTGACTCCTCAACCCAATAAATAAACCCATCTTGAACAAAAAACTCGGTTTCACCAAGCCGGGTTTTTTGCATTAGTCCTGTTAATCCCTAAAATAAAAGAAACCCACTACTAAATTTTAACTAGGACGTTGCTCATGGACATCAAAAACGGTTTTATCGGCACAATTGGGAATACACCTTTAATTCGATTAAATAGTTTTAGTGATGAAACTGGCTGTGAAATTTTAGGGAAAGCAGAATTTTTAAATCCGGGGGGGTCTGTGAAAGATCGGGCGGCTTTATATATTATTAAAGATGCAGAAGAAAAAGGATTACTTAAACCCGGTGGAACCGTTGTAGAAGGAACCGCAGGTAATACTGGTATTGGATTAGCTCATATTTGTAATGCTAAGGGCTACAAATGTTTAATTATTATTCCCGATACTCAATCTCCTGAAAAAATGGAAGCATTAAGAACATTAGGGGCAGAAGTTCGTCCGGTTCCTGCTGTCCCTTATAAAGACCCCAATAATTATGTAAAATTATCGGGACGTTTGGCTTCAGAAATGGAAAATGCAGTTTGGGCGAATCAATTTGATAATTTAGCTAATCGGATTGCCCATTATGAAACAACTGGGCCAGAAATTTGGCAACAAACCGATGGCAAAGTAGATGCTTGGGTGGCTGCTACCGGAACCGGAGGAACTTTTGCGGGGGTTTCGCTGTTTTTAAAAGAGAAGAATAATCGGATTAAAACCGTTGTTGCTGACCCGATGGGAAGTGGTTTATATAGTTATGTGAAAACCGGAGAAATTACCCCTCAAGGTAATTCGATCACAGAAGGTATTGGGAATAGTCGAATCACGGCAAATATGCAGGATGTTCTAATTGATGATGCGATTTTAGTCGATGATCAAGAAGCTGTACGGGTGGTTTATCAACTATTAAGAAAAGACGGATTATTTATGGGGGGTTCCGTTGGCATTAATGTGGCGGCGGCCGTAGCTTTAGCGAAAGAAATGGGCCCAGGTCATACCATTGTAACGGTTTTATGTGATGGAGGTGCTCGCTATCAATCTAAATTGTTTAATAAAGAATGGTTACAGGAACGGAATCTCTGGCCGAATAATTTAGATTAGAAAACCACCAGACTCCTAGAAATCGGGTTTCTGGAACAATCTTCACTTATAGCAGGGAACAGCCCCCCCAAACCCCCCGTGCACGGGGGGGAGGGAACACCGGGGGAAAACACTACCGTCTTGGTTCCAAGATCCCTCTGGTGTCTTAACTGCCTTGGCGGTTGCTATAACTAATATTGAACCAAGAAACTCGATTTATGTTCCCTATTCGTAATTCGTGATTCCTGATAAGTGTTACTCATCATCCTTGAATTCTTCACATAAATCCTGTAAGGTTTGATGTTGAAAACGACGGGAAGAACGACGATATTTTTTACTTGCCAACTTAGGTTCTAATTGTTGCTTACCTCCTAATTTTGTTTTAGATTTCGTATTGGTTTCTACATCCGGTTGTTGTTTAATAGCTTCTTGATAGGCGATCGCAACTTCTAAAAACTCCAAATAAATCGGATAACGTTCCCAGTCGCCCCGGACAATACAATTCGGTTCATCTCGATGGGAACAATCACTAAATTGACATTTTCCAGCACTAAAACGGTGTTTTGCTTCCGGGAAATAATCAACTAATTCTTCTGGATGACATTCTAATTCGGGTTGATTAAATCCCGGTGTATCGGCTAATAATCCCCCAGTTGGTAATTGAAATAATTCAACATGGCGAGTGGTATGTCTTCCCCGTCCTAACTTTCCTGAAACCGTAGCAACTCTAATATTAAGACTCGGAATTAATTGATTAATTAAACTGGATTTTCCCACCCCAGAGGGGCCAGAAATTACTGTAGTTTTATGTTTAAGTTGATGAAGTAAAGTATTCTCGTTAAAGGTATTTTCAGCTTGAAAAAGAGATTTTTGAATCACTCTATGCTCAGAATTAACCGTATATTCCAAACCATTATTAACACTAATAAATAAAGGATAATATCCACAGTTTAACAAGCGATCGCGCCAAAATAATAACGCATCGGTCGAAACTAAATCGCACTTATTCAAACATAAACAGACCTCTAAACTCGTTGATTCCGCCTTGACTAAAAACCGACTTAAAGCCGTGATTTCTAACTCCGGTTCTGCGATCGCAAAAACCAATAGAATTTGATTCGCATTGGCAATCGGAGGACGACTCAGTTCCGTAATTCGGGGAAACACCCGAGCAATCGCCCCTCGTTTTCCCGACCAGTCCGGTTCCTCCACGACCACCCGATCCCCCACCATCACCTGCTGACCCATCTTTTTTAAAAGAGAACGACGGGTACATAATAACAGTCGTTGCGGGTCTAAAACCCCGTCGGATTCGAGTTGAACCTGATAGAAATTCGCTTGAACCGCGACAACAGTTCCCACCAGTTCCTTTATCAAGGGGTCATCGGTTGTCATTGAACAGATTTAGGAGTGAGTGGACAACGAACCTGAACCTCAAAAAACTCCCCACAATCTTTGATTTGTTCAATATCATATCCTGCCATCCTTAAACTATCAGGAACCTGTTCAATGGGTTCTCCCCCGTCCAACCAAACTTCCAAGAGCGAACCTGGTGTCATCTGTTCTAAGCGGAGTTTCGTCCGAACAAAATTCAAAGGACAAGGCGTTCCCCGCAAATCCAATTGAGCATTATCCGGAGTTAAAGTATCAATTTTTACCATAAAAATAATATCTCAAAACGATAAAATGAGAAATTTCAAAACAATCCGAGAGCAGGGGATAAAATTTAGGCCAAAAGTTGGCGCATAGAGTATCAATTACCTCTCCTGCTCTCCCCACCCCTACTCCCCTACTTTTGGTGGAATAAGTTACCCAGAAACCCCTCAATTCCGCCCTTTCCCGTCCGATCGCCTCGAATTTTGACCAATTGTTCCAGCAGTTCTCGTTCTTCCTGTGCCACCTTAGTAGGAATTTCCACCAGAATCGTGATTAAGTGATCCCCCCGACTCACGGGATTTCCCAGACGGGGAACCCCCTTATTTTCCAGGGTTAATACCGTTCCTGGTTGAGTTCCCGCCGGAATCGTTAACTTAGTAGGGCCATCAACGGTTTCCACCTCAAAATCAAACCCAAGGATTGCCTGAAGATAGCTAATTTTGACTTCCGATAGAATATTAATCCCATCCCGTTTAAATTTCGCATCAGGTGCAACTGACAGGAACACATATAAATCCCCCGGAGGCCCACTGCGTTTTCCCGCATCCCCCTCGTTCGCGACCCGTAGACGAGTACCATTATCCACCCCGGCCGGAACATTAATTTTTAGTTTCTTCGTGACTTCATTTAAACCCCGACCGCCACAGGTGGAACATTTATCCTCAATCATCTGTCCTGTGCCATTACAGTTCGGACAAACGGAAACCTGAGTAAAACTGCCAAAGGGAGTCCGAGTCGCCCGACGGACTTGACCACTTCCGCCACAGGTGGAACAGGTTTGGGGGCGAGTCCCCGGTTTTGCCCCGGTTCCGGTGCAGGTTTCACAGGTTTCTAAATGCTTAATTCGGATTTCCTTTTCTCCGCCAAAAATCGCTTCTTTGAACTCTAAACGCAGGTCTAAGCGTAGATCATCCCCCCGCGCAGGGCCAGTACGTTTACGCGCTTGGGTATTACCGCCTACCCCGCCGCCGAACCCACTGAAGAAGCTCTCAAAAATATCAGTAAACGGATCGGTAAAGTTGGGGTCAAAGCCAGCCGCACCACTAGATACCCCTGCTTCTCCAAAGCGGTCATATCGTGCCCGTAACTCCGGTTCTTTTAGCACTTCGTAGGCACGACTAATTTCTTTAAACCGTTCTTCGCTGCCTGCTTCTTTATTCACATCGGGGTGATACTTGCGAGCTAGGCGACGATAGGCACGCTTAAGTTCTTCTGTATCTGCCTCACGGGAGACACCCAATATTTCATAATAATCGCCTGCCATAGAGTATTTTGCCTAAAATTATTCAGTGAATTGAGACGTAAAAGGATTGCCCGGATCGGTTGTTGGCTCTGGAACAGAAACAGGATCTATTCCAAAGGGGGTGTCGATGATACTGTTGTTCACGAGGGATAACCCGCTACTGGTATCATCTGTATCTTCCATGCCTTCTATATCTTCTGCATTTTCAGTTTCTTCTGCATCTTCTTGAGTGGCATCCAATTTTGAATCCTCAGAAGCGAAAGACGAAGACGGGGACGGGGACGGGGACGGGGACGGGGAAGAATTCTGGCCAGCTTGTTCATAAATGGCCGAACCCAAAGCATACAACATTTCTTGGAACGATTCCACCTGTTGTTTCATCTCCTCGTAGGAGATCTCGGCATTTGCCACCGCTTTTTTTAAGGCCGCAGCTTCTTGACGGACTCGTTCTTTGAGTTCATCGCTAATCTGGTTAGCATTTCCTTTCAGGGTTTCTTTACAATTATAGAATAGGGTTTCGGATTGATTTTTCAGATCGGCAACTAAACGCCGTTTTTCATCTTCATCGGCATAAACTTCTGCTTCTTGACGCATCCGTTCAATTTCCGCTTCAGTTAGTCCTCCGGTATTACTAATTTCAATACTTTGTTCCTGTCCGGTTCCTTTATCCTGAGCCGAAACTTTGAGAATACCATTGGCATCGAGATCAAAGGCTACTTCAATTTGAGGAATACCCCGTTTAGCAGCCGGAATACCACTGAGGAGGAACTTGCCTAAACTTTTATTATCCTTTGCCATGGCCCGTTCTCCTTGAAGAACATGAATTTCTACGGAGGACTGACCATCAACGGCCGTAGAAAACATTTGAGAACGGCTGGTCGGAATAGTAGTATTGCGTTCAATAATTTTAGTTGAGACTCCCCCTAGGGTTTCTAAACCTAAAGATAAGGGAGTAATATCTAATAACAATAAATCTTTCACTTCCCCGGCTAAGACCCCGGCTTGGATGGCGGCACCTAAGGCAACGGCTTCATCGGGGTTGACTGAACGATCTGGGGTGCGACCGCCAAAATAATCACTAATGGCTTGTTGCACCGCCGGAATTCGGGTAGACCCCCCGACTAAAATAATCCGATTAATTTGATCTGGTTGTAAACTGGCATCTTTGAGGGCTTGGGCAACGGGTTCGATGGTGCTGTCTACGAGATGTTTCACTAACCCTTCAAATTCACCTCGACCGAGTTCTAGTTCCAAATGTTTGGGCCCAGAATCATCGGAGACAATAAACGGTAAATTAATTGAAGTGGTGTTCCTATTTGATAACTCAATTTTGGCTTTTTCAGCGGCTTCCCGTAACCGTTGCACCGCCATTTTTTCCGATGATAGGCTAATTCCTTCCTGGGTTTTGAATTTTTGGATCATCCATTGCACAAGACGGTTATCAAAATCATCCCCACCCAAGTGATTATTTCCGGCCGTTGATTTGACTTCAAAAATCCCGTCTCCGAGTTGCAAAATGGAGACATCAAAAGTACCACCTCCGAGGTCAAAAACCAAAATTTTCTGCTCTTGGTCTTGTTTATCTAACCCATAGGAGAGGGCGGCGGCCGTGGGTTCATTAATAATCCGCAGCACGTCTAACCCGGCAATGGTTCCGCCGTCTTTGGTAGCCTGTCTTTGAGCATCGGTAAAATAGGCGGGAACCGTAATTACTGCTTGGGTGACGGGTTCCCCTAAATAGGCTTCAGCATCTTCCTTGAGCTTTTGTAAGACCATCGCCGAGATTTCTTGCGGGGTATAAATTTGGTCGCGAATTTTCACATTCACGGTATCATCCTTGCCCTTAACACAGTTATAGGGAACCCGGGAACGCTCTTCTTCGGTATCTTCCCAGCGACGCCCAATAAACCGCTTAATGCTGTAAACAGTATTTTCCGCATTGGTAACGACTTGTCGCTTGCCTAATTGACCGATGATGCGATCGCCATACTTCCCAAATCCCACAATACTAGGAGTCGTTCGTCCTCCCTCAGAGTTGGAAATTACAATGGGTTGACCCCCTTCTAAGACCGCCACACAACTATTTGTTGTCCCTAAGTCTATGCCAATGACTTTTCCCATAACTCCTCTTATTCAGTTATCAGTGATCAGTTATCAGTTATCAGTTAATAGTTGTCAGTCATCAGTTATGATCAGTCAACAATTATGTTCAGTAACCAGTTATCAGTTATTATCGGTAAACAGTGATCAGTTAACAACTATTGTCGATCAATAACTAGGTATTAACTGTTAACTATTAACTGATAACTGATTACTGATAACTGATTAAGGGTTTTCTGCGTCGGCCGTTGATTCTGCTGTAGAATCGGTTTCAGGAGCGGTTGCAACCTTCACCATGGCATGACGTAATACCTTTTCTCCCAATTGATAACCGTGCATTAAATCCTCAATTACCGTTCCTTCTGGGTAGGCATCCGTAGGTTCTCGCATCACCGCTTCATGTAAATTCGGGTCAAAAGGCTCTCCCTCTGGACGCATTACCGCTACCCCAAGTTGTTTGAGGGAATCTACCATTAATTTATAAACCCCCTGGTAACTTTTGTGGATATTCATTTCCGCATCGGTTTGGGGTTTAATTTGAGATCTAGCCCGATCAAAGTTATCCACCACCTGAAGTAACGGCTTCAGGGTTGACCCTTTAATGGAAATTTCTAAATCCTCTTTTTCCTTTTGAGTCCGTTTGCGGAAGTTCTCAAAATCCGCAGCTAGACGGCGATATTGCCCCGTGATATCTTCTAGTTGAGCTTTCAAGGAAGCATTAACTTCTACTAAGGCCATAACTTCAGCAGGAAAGCCCTCCCCGCTTGATTCTATTTCCTGACCAAAGGTGGTTTCGGGGGTAGCAGTTGTGTCCGTTGCCACAGAAGTTTCGGAGCTTGATTCTGTCGCGGTTGTGGCATCATGTTCGAGATCACCAAAACTTTTCGCTTCCGATTCAGAGGTTGAATAGGATTGACCCGTTAGTTCATCAGGATTATTCGCGGTTGAATTAGATACCATAATCGTAATTTGTCCTTATTAATCACAAAAATAAGCGCGAGATTTCCTAAACCTTCAAGATATTAGGAGCAACCTCACTCTTGATCATCATGGCGTAAACGTTACTTCAAAAATTTTAACTGAATTGGAGCCATTCATTCCATCTCTGAGGGAACACCACAACACCGCAACACCGCAACAGTAGGATTTTGTGGGAATTTGCCTTGAATCAGAAGTGCTTCCATTGACTTTCTCTAAAAAATACAACCTCGTAGCTGGGGAAAAGCTATCATCAACACAGATCATCGATAAATTAATCAACGTCAGGAGATAGAATCCGTCAATTATACTTAGGGCAATGTATTTTCTAAGTGTTGAAACAGTCTATACTACAAAAAGAAGGAAATGTTTTCTCAAACATTGAAGGCGGTTATGTGCAGTGGCAAACCCTACAGTTAGCTGATCTAAAAAACACTAAAAAGCTATTTCCTGAATACAAGAACTTGGATTCCCAAGTTTTGCAGGATGTAGTGAATCGGGTGGAAACTTCCTTTTCAAATTTCACAACGCCGCGGTGGCATTCTTGTGAGTGTGGTGAGTCTTTAGATCGAGACTATAACTCAGCCAATCTTATCAAAAAGATTGGTCTGAATTATAAAAGTGGCGGGGGAACTCCGTCACTCAAAAAAGCCCTTGCAAAAAGGGAAAAAGAAGCCTGCGGTCTAACTGTACGACCTTGGCTGTCAGGTTCGTTCACAGATATATAACTTAAGTCTAGGCTATGACTAATACATCCCAAAGACGCGCCTTGGTTGTTCAAAGTAATACTCCCTTTGGCAACAAATTAATTCAATCTGGTTATATTAATCCTGAGCAGTTGCAGCAGGCTATAAAAACAGCCCGCCCCGGTCAGCCCCTAACGGAAATTTTAGAATCGATCACGGGTCAGCCCCTGCCCCCGGAGTTAGCCCGTCAGTACAAAAAACAACAGTTATTTGAACTGAGAATTATTCATGGGGTCGAAGCCTATGATCCTGAAATTGAACCGATGACGACGGAAGAACTCGAAGCCATGCTGAAATTTCTGGAGACAAGTTTAGAAACCTGTAAACGCCATCGCTTTATTCCCCTACGCAAGGTCGAAAGTGATCCATCTTCGGTCTTAATTGCGATGGTTGACCCCGATAACCTGACGGCGTTGGAGGAGTTAAGAAACCAAATTCTACGACCCCAAGCCCTGAAGTTACAACGGCGGGTAATTACCCATGAAGATTACGATCAAATCATTTCCGCCTACAGTGATGAAGATGTTAAACGCAAAGCCGTCGAAGCTGCCATTCGTGACAAAGAAAAATTAGATTTTACCGCCGGGGATTTTGACACCACAGACCTCGAAGATATGGGGGATGAAGGCGGTGGCATGGATTTGGCCGATGAAATCGAACAATCGGAAACCGCCCCGGTGATCAAAGCGGTGAACGTGATTTTAGCCAAAGCTCTCTCGGAAGGGGTGTCTGATATTCACGTCGAACCCCAAGAACATGAGATGCGGATTCGGATGCGTCGAGATGGGGTTTTAGAAGAATATTATAAGTTTCCGAAAAAGGTGATTCCCGCCATTACCTCCCGGTTTAAGATTCTAGCGGAAATGGATATCGCCGAACGCCGTCAAGCCCAGGATGGTCGGATTCGTCGGAAGTTTCGAGGACGGACGATCGATTTTCGGGTGAATAGTCTCCCCAGTCGCTACGGGGAAAAAATTGTTTTGCGGATTTTGGATAGTTCCTCAACTCAATTAGGGTTAGATAAATTAATTACTGATCAAGAAACCTTAGCCTTAGTTCGGGAAATCGCTTCTCGACCCTTTGGGTTGATTTTAGTCACCGGGCCAACGGGTTCAGGAAAATCCACCTCCTTGTATTCGGTTTTAGCCGAACGCAACGATCCAGCGATTAATATTAGTACGGCCGAAGATCCGATTGAATATGCCTTACCCGGAATTACCCAGTGTCAGGTAATTCGAGAGAAAAATTTAACTTTTGCTAATATTTTACGGGCGTTTTTACGACAAGATCCCGATGTTTTATTGGTGGGGGAAACGCGAGATTTAGAAACGGCCAAGACTTCTATTGAAGCCGCCTTAACCGGACACTTAGTATTAACTACTTTACACACAAACGACGCGGCTGGGGCGATCGCCCGTTTGGATGAAATGGGGGTGGAACCCTTCATGGTGTCAGCCGCCTTATTAGGGATTCTCGCCCAACGTCTGATGCGTCGGGTTTGTGGCGAGTGTCGGATTCCCTATACCCCCACGGTTGAAGAACTCGGTCGTTATGGACTTTCCGCTTCCCAAGAAGTTGATATTACCTTCTATAAAGCCAATACCATTCCTATTGAACAACGGAAACATCTGGCGGATTCGGGTCAGTTGTGCAAAAAATGTAATGGACTGGGTTACAAAGGTCGGGTAGGGGTGTACGAATTCTTGAAGGTGACTGAAAGACTGCAAACCCTAATTACCAAAGGTGCCCCCACGGAACAAATTAAAGAAGCTGCTGTAGAAGAAGGGATGAAAACCATCTTAGCCTACAGTTTGCAGCTAGTCCGCGAAGGCTATACCACCTTTGAAGAAGTGGAGCGGGTGACGTTTACCGATTCTGGTTTAGAAGCGGAACTCAAAGCCAAACGAAAACAGGGCTTAACCTGTAAGAGTTGTGAAGCGGAATTGAAACCGGAATGGTTAGATTGTCCCTATTGCATGACTCCACGCTTTACTAGCTAAACATGGGGGAAAATTGCTATTTCCCAAAGGTTTCCTGTGGGGTTTAGAACGGTTTCGGTGCTTAGTAAAACACAACTATTGGGAATACTAGGAGAAATTCTTAATTTTCACAGGTTTTGGGTTAACAGCAGGTTAATACCAGAACCGAGCAAATCGTTACAACTTAATTTAGAGGAGAACAATAATGGGATTAATGATTGAAGACGCTTTAGAGTCTTTAGTCGAGCAGGGGGGGTCTGATATTCATATTCAAGCAGGCGCACCTATCTTTTTCCGAATTAGTGGAAAACTGACCCCTCAGCCTCAATTTGGGGAAACTCTATCCCCCGAAGAAGTGCAAGCTCTGATTTATCAAATGCTGAATAATATGCAGCGTAAGCAGTTAGAGCAGGAGTGGGAATTAGACTGTGCTTATGGGGTACGGGGACTAGCACGATTCCGGGTGAATGTCTATCGGGAGCGGGGTTGCTGGGCTGCTTGTTTACGGGCCTTAGCCTCTAAGATTCCCAATGCGGATAAATTAGGGGTTCCCCAAGTGATTCGGGATATGACCGAACGCCCTCGGGGTATGGTGTTGGTAACTGGTCAAACGGGTTCGGGTAAAACCACAACCATGGCGGCTTTGTTAGACTTAATTAATCGGACTCGCTCGGAGCACGTCCTCACGGTGGAAGATCCAATTGAATATGTGTTTCCTAACATTAAAAGTTTATTCCACCAACGACAAAAAGGAGAAGACACTAAGAGTTTTGCGAATGCCCTAAAAGCGGCATTACGGGAAGACCCCGATATTATTCTGGTTGGGGAAATGCGAGATTTAGAAACTATTGGTCTAGCGATTTCTGCCGCTGAAACAGGTCACTTAGTCTTTGGAACTCTGCACACGAACTCAGCCGCGGCGACGGTAGACCGGATGTTAGATGTATTCCCACCCATTCAACAACCTCAAGTCCGATCTCAATTATCGGGTTCACTGGTGGGGGTTTGTAGTCAAAACTTGGTTCCCGCCATTGGGGGCGGTCGTCGGGCTTGCATCGAAATTATGATGAATACTCCGGCTATGGCTAACTTAATTCGGGAGGGAAAAACCGCTCAAATTTACTCCCAAATTCAAATGGGAGGAAAGTTGGGAATGCAAACGATGGAAATGGCTTTGGCGAGACTGTATACCGAGGGTCAAGTCACTTGGGAAGCGGCGATGAGTAAATCGTCTAAACCCGATGAGTTGGAACGTTTAATTGGCCCGGCTCCCTCGGCGACTAAGGGACAAAAAGCCAGAGCTTAATCAGTCATCGGTCATCAGTTATCAGTTATCAGTGTAGAGACGTGCGGTGAGCGCAGTGATGCCGTGGGCTATTGGCACGTCTGTACCAGTCATCAGTAAAAAATTAATACTGAGTAGGTAAAAATATATGTCAAGCAGTGCAGTTCGGAGTCAAGTCAGAAACAGAGGTTTCGACTTTAAACGAATCGAAGAAAGTATTAGTATTGCCCTCGCAAGTATTACCGTTAAAGATTTGGCAATTTTTGCTCGTCAGTTTGCCTCAATGTTTAACGCCGGAATTTCGATGGCAAAATGTTTAAGTGTATTATGTGATCAATGTAGTAATGCGAAGTTAAAAAATGCCTTAACTTTTATTCGGGCTGATGTGGAAGAAGGGGTAGAACTTTCCTTAGCCATGAGAAAATTCCCCGATATTTTTGATCAGCTTTTTATTAGTATGGTCTCGGCGGGAGAAACTGGGGGGGTGTTAGATGAAGTCTTAGAAAGACTAGCAGTAATGATGGAAAAAAACCACAAAACTAACGCCGAAATTGCTTCGGCTATGTCCTATCCCAAAACCGTTGGCTTTATTGCCATTGCGATCTTTTTTGGGATGACAACTTTTTTACTCCCCACCTTTGCGAAAGTGTTTCAGGATATTGGGGCAACACTGCCAGTATTTACGCAGATTATGCTCAATATTAGTTCCTTTTGTCGAACTTGGCCACCGATTCCGCAAGCTATTGTGATCGGGACTTTGGTGGGTTTATTAATGATTTATAAAGCCGTTTATAAAACTCCTGCTGGCAGAATGTTTTTTGATAAGCTATTTTTAAAGTTACCAATTTTTGGCAACCTGATTCAAATTTCTGCTGTGGCGCGGTTTTGTACAATTTTTGGCAGTTTAACCCGATCTGGGGTTCCAATTATGAACTCTTTGCAAATTGTGGAAGAAGTGGCGGGAAATGCGGCGATCGCTTTATGTATTGCCAATGCCAGAGATTCTATTCAACAAGGAGGTTTAATTAGTTTAGCCTTACAGGAAGGAAATGTATTTCCCGGGTTGGCAATTCAAATGATTGCCATTGGGGAAGAATCCGGGGAACTTGATAAAATGTTAATGAAAGTCGGGGCGTTCTATGAAACGGAAGTGGAAGAAGCAGTAAAAGGACTTACCAGTATGTTAGAACCTTTGATGATTGTGATGGTGGCTGGAATTGTCGGTTCAATTTTGTTATCTATGTATTTGCCCATGTTTTCAGTCTTTGAAAAAATGGGTTAAACACATTAAGAAGGGAACAGGGAATAGGCAATAGGCAACAGGCAACAGCCTTAATATTCCCTGTTCCGGTGTTCCCTCCCCCCTAGCCCCCCGTGCACGGGGGGTTTGGGGGGGCTGTTCCGGTGTTCGTAATTTCAAATTAATTTTTTATTCAGGTTATGTCTATTCAAAAATCTCATTATGAAGCGTTGCTGGCAGAATATAGTAATTGTGAATCCGCGATTACTTTACTCAAGCAACATCGTCCTTATTTTGAAATGGTTCCGAGTATTCGCCGTTCTGATGATAGTGTGATTACGATTCCCTTACCCATTGTGCGTTTGCGTCAGGGAGTTTCCTATTCAGGACAACAGGGAATTAGTATTAAACCAGGCGATGCGGTGGGTTTACCCTGTGATATTGTGATTCTAATGTGTGATCCAGAATGGAAAGTCAAAATCGGGCCAGAAATTTTTATTTTTATTCATCGTCCCCAAGAAGAATTATCGGATTTATTAAGGCGCTGGCGATTAACTCAAGTCTTATTAGATCAAGATTATGAATGGATTATGCCGCATCATTATAAATACGTTGAGTCTCAAAAGGCAGAGGATCTTTATCCTTTATTTGTTTTATTTCCCGACACATCCGAATCAATTAAACGGGGATTAATTGGGGCTAATTTACCGTTTGTGATCCACTCCTTAGAGGAGATAATTGACAATTATGAATACCCAGATTTCGATAAAATCCCATTAGAAGAATATCAAGAATTTGGTGGAGAATGAGGATCAACTTTGACACTTCATTAATTAATCCGGTTCCCGTTTATAACGTCGGGGGTTGCGTTCTCCAGGGTGACTTTGTTTCCTGTACCAGCGATACCATTCCCCAGAAATCCGAATGGAAAGCCATAGTAATAATAATGCAATTAATCCCCCCTGTTTAGGGGCATCGAAGGCAAAAATTACTAAGAAAACACAAAGAATATCCTGTGCTAAAATCACCCATAGGGGCAAACCCCGTAGACGATAAAATAATCCTGTTTGTACTAATTGTAAAACCAGAGCCAGTAAACCCGCAACAATGGCAATAATCCAATATAAGCTCGGTTGAACGTTAGTTACTTTTGCGATCGCTAAACCCAAAATAGCACCCACAAAGGGGCTAAATAGTAATTGTATTATTTGTAAAATCCGTTGTCCTAGTATTTTTTTTGATGCAAAAATTTCAAATAATGACCAACTAACGAGAACCCCAACAACGACCTGTGGAGAAAATTGAGACAGAAAAGGTACACTCGACCATAAATCATTTCGCAATACACCAATAACCAGTAAAGGTAAAGCAATCCTTAATCCCGCCGCCGCCGAAGCCGATAGCACCGCTAGAAGTTCAATCATAAATCAAAGTGAGGAACAAAGTATTTGATACCGAAAATTAAATAGGGGGTCTGAGCCTGGTTTAAAGGGTGATCTTATATTCTATATACTAATTATAATTTGGTTAAAAATGGGGATTTTATTCCCTCTATTCAATAAATGAAGTTTATAGCAAAAGGCAATAGGGAATAGGCAATGGGCACTCTTGTAAATACTTACTGTGAGCAGCTTTTAGCTTTCAAGAATGTCCTAATAGATGCGGCAACTGATATATCTATCAAAATTTATGTGTTTATAACCCGGGTTAATTCTATTATGACATATCTATTATAACTGGGAACTTTTTAAGTTATTAAATGTCTATAAAATTCGGAGCAAATAGCAATAAAATGATGTCCAAATTCCTGATGGGTTTAATCGTTAGTATCATCTCTTTAAGTCCCAGTTTATCCCTAGCCCTAACAACACCTCCTAGGATTGATCAAAAAGTAGAATGTGATCTATTAGTGGTTGGGGGCGGACTTGCGGGAAGTGCGGCTGCTTATGAGAGTTTACTAGCAGGAAAAACCGTTTGTTTAACCGAAATTACCGACTGGGTTGGGGGACAAATTTCTGCCCAGGGAACCTCCGCATTAGATGAAAGACCGACACAAAGATCCCTTTTATTTTATCCTAAAGGTTATTTAGAATTACGAGCAGAAATTGAAAAAAAATATGGGATGCTTAACCCCGGAGCTTGTTGGGTTAGTGAAGCCTGTTTTATGCCAGAAGCTGGGCATGAAATTTTATTAAAAATGTTTAAAAAAGCCGAAAAAAAAGGTAAAGGAAAGTTACAGTGGTTTCCCAATACTGTGATTAAAGATATGACAATTGTTGATAATCAAATTACCGAAGCGATCGCAATTCAACATATTTCTGCCCCCGGACAACCGCCCTTAAATACAAAACCTTTATCTGCGATTATTGATGATGCTTATGAGTATGAAAATTCACCACAATTGGATAAAACAATTATTAGATTTATTCCTAGACAAAAAGCTAATCAAGGAGCAGATTGGTATATTATTGAAGCAACAGAAACCGGAGAAATTATTGGCTTAACTAATATTCCCCATCAACTAGGAATTGATTCTCGTTCTCCTCAAGAACCCACCGCATCTAGTATTACAAAAGATCCCTATTGTACTCAAGGATTTACCTATACTTTTGCAATGGAGGCGACTAAAAATCCCCAAATCCATGAAAAACCCCCATTCTATGAACAATATGCTCCCTATTATAGTTATGAATTATCCCGATTAGCCAATTTTAATTTAGTTTATACCTATCGGCGAATTCATAGTATGAATCCCAAAGAAAAACGTTCAGCAAATCCCAGGGAATGGCCGATTTATCCCGGGGATATTGCTATGCAAAATTGGACATGGGGAAATGATTATCGACCCGGAACATCGGCGGATAATTTAATTTTAAGCCCCGCCCAATTATTCGAAACAGGTCAACTAGAACCTGGAGGTTGGAAAGGCGGGTTAAGGACAGAAACCTTGCGAAAAGGGGAAGAAAATGCTCAAGGTTTTTTCTATTGGTTAGTAGCAGGAACTACAGACTCCCAGCTAGGTGAAGGGGTTAAACAAAAATATCCGAATTATCGCTATTTATCGGGTTTAAATTCTCCGATGGGAACCGTTCATGGGTTATCAAAATATCCCTATATCCGAGAAGGGAGAAGAATAATTGGTCGTCCTTCTTATGGTCAAAAAGACGGATTTAGGGTATCAGAAATTGATATTTCTCGAAATAACTTTCGTCAAAATTGGTATCCTGAAAATTTAACTCCAGAAACCTATAGACTGCTATGGTTAGAGTTAGGAGGGTTAAACAGTTTACCCGCTTTTTCAGGACAAAAAACCATTGCAGAAATTAAAGCCCGTTCTCGGTCTACAATTTATCCTGATACCGTAGGAATTGGTCATTATGCGATTGATTTTCACCCCTGTTTAACCCTAAGTCCCCCGGAAACTCCAGGGAATACAGAACGCGAAGGAGAACGTCGCGGACAGGGACAAGCTTACCCCTTTCAAATTCCTTTAAGGGCGATGATTCCGCAAAAAATTGATAATCTATTAGTAGCTGGAAAAAGTATCGCCACCAGTCATATTGCGGCGGCGGCTTATCGGGTTCATTCCTTTGAATGGTCGGTGGGGGCGGCGGCGGGAACTACCGCAGCATTTAGCTTAAAAACCGAGATCTTTCCCTATCAATTAGTCGATGATTTACCCTATCGGGAACCAATATTAGAGGAGTTACAACGGTTATTAGAAAGCAATAATAATCCAATTTTATTCCCAGGAATGTCTATTTTTAATCAGTCTTGGGAAGATTGGCAATAATCAAATTACTTCTAATTTTGGCTTCAGTCTCAAGGAACAGTTATATTTTATCAATTTTTGAGACAATTATTAGGATATAATGGTGCATATTCTATTGATTGTAAGCAGAACAGATCATAATTATGAGATTAGACGAAGCGGTTGAATTTGCAGAAAATCCTGAACCTCGGTGTCCCTGCGTGTTGTTATTGGATACTTCCGCATCAATGCAAGGAGCTCCCATTGACGCCTTAAACGATGGACTAATGGCGTTTAGAAACGATTTAATTCGGGACGAACTCGCTAAAAAACGGGTGGAAGTGGCAATTATTTCCTTTGATAATCAAGTTAAAATTTTACAGGATTTCGTTACTGCTGATCAGTTTGAACCACCTTTATTAACCGCCCAAGGTCAAACTTTTATGGGAACTGCTATTAACCAATCTTTAGATTTAGTAGCGGCGAGAAAGTTAGAATATCGTAATAATGGTATTACCTATTATCGTCCTTGGGTATTTATGATTACCGATGGTGAACCTCAAGGAGAAAATGATCGCGTTACAGAAGAAGCAACTCGACGCATTCAAGAGGAAGAATTTAAAAAACAGGTAGCATTTTTTGCCGTTGGAGTTGAAGGGGCAAATCTGGATAAATTAGCTCAAATTGTCCAGAGAACTCCGTTAAAATTGCGGGGTTTAGACTTTAGAGAAATGTTTATTTGGTTATCTACAAGTATGCAAACCGTTTCCCATTCTAAAGTTGATGAACAGGTAGCTTTACCCCCGCCAGGATGGGGAAGTGTTTAAGCAATTATTCATAAAAAATAGGAGTTTTTTATCCGTAGTTAAATTATATAAAATTACAATGAATTTAATTTGTCATTGGCAAGTTGTTGCAGCATCTGTTACCGGAAAAAGTCACGAAAAACAAAATATTCCCTGTCAGGATGCCCAGGGTTATAAACGGTTATCTAATAATCAATTAATTTTTGCCGTAGCTGATGGGGCGGGTTCGGCAAAATTAGCGGATTTGGGAGCGAATATTGCGGTTAAAATAGCGTTAGAGACTCTGGAAAAACAGATTAATTCTGTTGATATTAATATCGTTTGGGAAGATTATTTAAAATTGGCTTTAAACGAAGCTTTAACTGCTATTCAAAACGAATCTGTTACCCAAGAAATAGAAGTTAGGGAATTAGCAACTACTTTAATTATCGGTATAGCTACACCGGAATTAGTCGCCGTTGCTCAAGTAGGAGATGGAGCTATTGTTGTGGAAGATAAAACCGGAAATATTCTGGAATTAACCATACCCGCAAGTGGAGAATATCTAAATGAAACGGTATTTTTAGTATCTTCTAATGCCATTGAAACTGCACAAATCAACCTCTGGTTAGGACAACCAAAATATTTAGCTGCTTTTTCCGATGGTTTACAAATGTTGGCGTTAAAAATGCCAGAAGGAAAACCCCATCACCCGTTCTTTTCTCCTCTGTTTAAATTTGTAGAAACTATCACAGATGAAACCGATGCTCAAGAACAGTTAATGGGGTTTTTGCGTTCTCCTCGGTTAACACAAAGAACCGATGATGATCTAACATTAATCTTAGCCAGTTTTAACCCTTAATCTAATTCATCTGGGTTAATTCCCATCTGTCGCAAACGTTCTGCTAAACGTTGACTACGTTCGGTTTCTTGCCTTAATAATACTTCCGTTTCTTCTGCCCGTTGATGTTCAGTTTCAGCCCGTTGGCGTTCGGTTTCAGCCCGTTGACGTTCAGTTTCAGCCCGTTTAATTTCCTGTTCTAACTGTTGATTAATTTCCACATAAGACAAGAATTTTGCCCCATCAGGGCGATAGATTTGTAGTTCTGCTTCTGAAACTTCAAAACGAATCCCCAACCGAGGACTAACGAAATTTTCAGAGGTTTCAATTACATCTAATCCCCCATCCCCACGCTGCCAACCTTGGAATTGATAATTGTCAGGATTATAAATATAATATTCCTCCACTCCGTAGCGTTCATAAAACACTAATTTCCGTTCCATTTCCGACTTCGTATTCCCCGGAGAAAGAATTTCAAAAACTACTTGTGGGGCAATTCCTTCTTCCTTCCATTGCATATAGGAACCCCGTTTTCCTTTCGGTCTTCCTAATACAACTAAAACATCCGGTGCATTCACAATATTGGGTTTTCCCTCCACCGGATACCAGAACAAATCCCCGGCTACAAATACATTAGGATCATTAGCAAATAACCATTCTAAATTCTGTTCAATTGCTACAATCCAATTAAATTGTTCTGTATTATTTGCCATGGGTTTTCCATCGGTTTCGGGATAGATAATTTCCGTTGGGTTAAGAGTTGCGGGTTGAGAAACCATAACTTTAATTAAAATAAAGGAAATAGGGATCGCGGATTTAAGAGGATTTCACAGATTTTAATCTGTGTTAATCTGCGTAATCCGTTTAATCCGTGATGCGGATTTCACGGATTTTAATCTGTGTTAATCTGCATTAATCTATCATAATATCTACTAAATAACCTATGATGCAGTATGAAGTTTAAACAGTTACTAGCAAAAGTTGGAATATCAATATCTTCCGAGTCTCACCCGGCTTTAGAAGAAGAAGTTAAGGGGTTAACGACGAACTCCATCGCTTGTCAACCGGGGGATTTATTCTTAGGAATGCCCGGAACTCGGGTCGATGGCGGAGAATTTTGGCCCAGTGCGATCGCCTCCGGTGCGGTAGCCGCGATTATTTCCCCAGCCGCCATCGAAAAAACCCAAAACCGCATTACCGCCGAACATCCCTGTATTATTCCCAGCGATAATCTCACCCAAGTCTGCGCCCAAATTGCGACGGCTTTTTATGACCATCCGGCGGAAAAATTGCGCCTGGTAGGGGTGACAGGAACCAATGGGAAAACCACAACCACCCATTTGATTGAATTTATCCTCAGCAATAGTAACCATCCCACAGCCTTACTGGGAACCCTGTACGCCCGTTGGCCCGGATTCCAAGAAACGGCCACCCATACCACCCCCTTCTCCGTAGAATTACAGGGACAACTGGCCCAGGCGGTGGCCGCCGGATGTGAGTTTGGGGCGATGGAGGTAAGTTCCCATGCGTTAGACCAGGGACGGGTTCTCGGTTGTCCGTTTCAAGTAGCCGTGTTCACCAATTTAACCCAAGACCATTTGGACTATCACCCCACAATGGAGGATTATTTTGCCGCGAAATCCCTATTATTCAGTCCCGAATATCTCAAGGGTCGAGCGATTATTAACGCCGATGACCCTTATGGTCAAAGGTTAATAGCCCAATTGGGGGATAGGGCTTGGAGTTATAGCACCAGTGACTCAACGGCTGACCTGTGGGCCGATCAACTTTCCTATCAACCGACGGGGGTTAAGGGTGTTCTCCATACTCCTCAAGGGGAGGCGGAATTTTATTTACCTTTGGTCGGTCAATATAATTTATCTAACCTGTTAGCTGCTGTCGGGGCGGGGTTAAGTTTAGGATTAGATTTAACTACCATTGTCGAAAAAACTGCTCAGTTTGAGGGAGTTCCGGGGCGGATGGAACGGGTACAAATTAGCCCTGATCAGGATATTAGCGTAATTGTGGATTATGCTCACACCCCCGATAGTTTGGAGAATTTACTAAAGGCGTCCCGTCCATTTATTCCGGGTCGGATGATTTGTGTATTTGGTTGTGGGGGCGATCGCGATCGCACCAAACGGCCGAAAATGGGGAAAATTGGGGCAGAATTAGCTGATATTGCGGTTGTGACTTCAGATAATCCCCGGACGGAAGACCCGGAACAGATTTTAAAAGATGTTTTGGCTGGAATTCCTGACAGTATCAAACCGATTGTAATTGCAGATCGAGCTAAAGCAATTCATACTGCTATTCTGGAGGCTAAACCTGGAGATGGGGTATTAATTGCGGGAAAAGGTCACGAAGATTATCAAATTTTGGGAACTGAAAAAATCCATTTTGATGATCGAGAACAAGCCCGGAATGCTTTAGCTATTCGGATCAAGTAACACCATAAAAATCAACCGAGTCACTAGATGGTCATAAAATTTGTTCTTCTCGTTGTTGCGCTTGGGCGCTCTTAAGCAAGGGCTAAAACAGCGAAAACTAAATTTTAATCTAGCAAATAATTATGACCATCTACTCTCTATAAAACTGAGTTTTTGTGGTATTTTTCGAGAGTCCTGAAACACCCCTAAAGAGGTAACTACGAAGATAACCAGGCTTGTTTAAAGATATAAACTGAGATAATAATTAAAAATATTCTAAACATTAAAGTCACGGTTTGATCAGATAATTTTGGTAAAAATCTAGTGCTAATTTGCGCTCCCAATAATCCTCCTAAACCTAAAACAATTCCTGGAATCCATAATACATTTCCTTGAGTTGCGTGTCCAATACAAGCAGAAATAGCGGTAATCATAATCACGCCTAAACTGGTTTGAATAGCAACTTTAATGGTTTCTTTTAATAGTAATATTTGCAAAGGAACCATAATAATTCCGCCACCAACTCCAAATAATCCGGCTAAAATTCCGGCGGAACTTCCGGTTAAAATCCGAGCAAAAACGGGATTAAATGGAATATTATCCTCAGAATTAATAGTAGATTCAGAGATTTGTTGTTCCTCTAGTTGTTTTTTATTTGCTGTTATTTGTTTACGAACTTCTACTAAATAAACATTTAATAATAATAAACAGCCAAATAAAAATAATAATAATTTAGGGGTAAATATTCCCGCCCAAAACACCCCTATTTGTGCCGTTAATACCGAAGGAAATCCAATTCCAATGACTTTATTTAAACTCAGATATCCCATGCGCCAATTTTGAAAACTTCCAGAAATAGCCGTAATTACAATAGATAAACTACTTGTAGCCACCGCTTGAACAGGCGTATATCCTAATGCTAATAATAATGGAACTAAAACCGTCCCACCCCCTATTCCTAAAAATCCTGCTAAAATTCCAGCAATTAATCCTCCACCTGCTAAAATAATTAATTGAAATGTAGTCATTTTGTTTTTTTGTAATAGATAACCATAATTATGACAATTATTCAGAAAATTATACAATTTCTATATACAATTTTCACCCAACCCATTAGAGTCGGTGAAATCACGATTTCGGTATCCCCATTTTTGGTTAAAAATTTCCATGTTAAGACAATCTGATGTAGCTCGAATGTTAGGAGTTTCTCATCAACGGGTCTCTCAATTAAGACTTAGACATCGTATTGAGTTTACCTGGAATCGGAACTTAAAAACCTGGGTCACAACGATCGCCGAAGTTGAATATTCTCTAGCCTGTCGAACCGAGCGTTCTACTATAATTAAAAATTAGGAACTATTCTTAATCTATAGCCGAGAATCGGGAATAATGGGATTGTAATAGCTTTTCAGCCCAAAAAAGTCTAAATTAGCTTAATAAGCTGAGAATATGTCCCAATTTCCCGATATTAATTTCCATTAAACCTTCAGATTTTAAGATTAACTGTTATATTTTTTTCTCTCGGTGAGACTTCCGAACACCTAACACCTAATTTTCGGTGAACCGTACTAAAAAAGTCGTGAAAATAAGATAAACTACTTTAATAGAGTTGGGTATAATAAAAAAGTGTTATAGGAAATCTTTAACTTAGAACCTTCCTAATATTGTTAATTTTCGATCAATTAATTACCATTAAAGTAGAGGATAAATATGCAACCTACCGATCCGAATAAGTTTACAGAAAAAACCTGGGAAGCCCTAGCCCGGACTCCCGATCTGGTCAAACAATCCCAACAGCAACAAATTGAAACTGAACACTTGATGAAAGCGTTGCTGGAACAGGAAGGATTAACTAAAAATATCCTGAGTAAAGCGGGAATATCCGTTGGTCAGTTTCGAGAGAAAACTGATAGCTTTATTAATCGTCAACCTAAAATAACTGGAACAATTGCTAATGTTTATTTAGGTCGAAGTTTAGACACTCTACTGGATAAAGCCGAAGCCTATCGTCAAGAATACAAAGATGAGTTTATTTCGGTTGAACATCTATTTTTAGCTTATCCTAAAGATGATCGCTTTGGCAAGGCTTTATTTCAAGAATTTCACTTAGATGAAACCAAACTCAAATCAATTATTACTCAAATCAGAGGAAACAATAAAGTGACTGATCAAACACCCGAAAACAAATATGAATCCCTAGAAAAATATGGTCGAGATTTAACCGAAGCCGCCCGCCAAGGAAAACTCGATCCGGTCATTGGACGAGATGATGAAATTCGTCGGACTATACAAATTTTAAGCCGCAGAACTAAAAATAATCCGGTATTAATTGGGGAGCCAGGTGTGGGTAAAACTGCGATCGCTGAAGGACTCGCCCAACGAATTATTGCTGGAGATGTGCCTCAATCTTTGCAAGAAAGACGGTTAATTGCCTTAGATATGGGGGCGTTAATTGCCGGGGCAAAATTCCGAGGGGAATTTGAAGAACGCCTAAAAGCGGTATTAAAAGAAGTTACCGATTCTAATGGAGCAATTATTCTATTTATTGATGAAATTCATACCGTTGTGGGGGCGGGTGCAACCCAAGGAGCGATGGATGCCGGGAACCTTTTAAAACCTATGTTAGCCCGGGGAGAATTGCGCTGTATTGGGGCAACAACCCTAGACGAATATCGCAAGTATCTTGAAAAAGATCCCGCCTTAGAACGGCGTTTTCAGCAGGTTTATGTCGATCAACCCACCGTTGAAGATACTATCTCAATTTTACGCGGATTAAAAGAACGTTATGAAGTCCATCATGGGGTGAAAATTTCCGATAGTGCCTTAGTCGCGGCGGCGGTCTTATCAACTCGATATATTAGCGATCGCTTTTTACCCGATAAAGCTATTGATTTAGTCGATGAATCTGCGGCTAAATTAAAGATGGAAATTACATCTAAACCAGAACAATTAGATGAAATTGATCGGCGGATTCTGCAATTAGAAATGGAACGTTTATCTTTAAAAAAAGAAAGCGATGCTGCATCTTTAGAACGTTTAGAACGAATAGAAACGGAATTAGGAACCTTAAAACAAGAACAACAAAGCCTGAGTTCCCAATGGCAATCGGAGAAAAATGTAATTACCGATATTCAATCGATCAAAGAAGAAATTGATCGGGTTAATATTGAAATTCAGCAAGCTGAACGTAACTATGATTTAAACCGAGCGGCGGAATTAAAATATGGGAAAATGGAGGAACTCAAGAAAAAACTTAAAGCCATAGAAGCCCAATTAGAGAATACTCAAATCAGTGGCAAAACCCTATTGCGGGAGGAAGTCACCGAAGCTGATATTGCAGAAATTATCTCGAAATGGACAGGAATTCCGATTAGTAAATTAGTAGAATCGGAAATGCAAAAACTTCTAACTTTAGAGGATGAATTACATCACCGAGTTATCGGTCAAGATGAAGCAGTAACGGCCGTTGCTGATGCCATTCAACGGTCAAGAGCAGGGTTATCCGATCCCAACCGTCCCGTCGCCAGTTTCATCTTTCTCGGCCCCACAGGAGTCGGGAAAACGGAGTTAGCAAAAGCCTTGGCTTCCTATTTATTTGATACCGAAGAAGCGATGGTGCGAATTGATATGTCGGAATACATGGAAAAACACGCGGTTTCCCGTTTAATTGGGGCGCCTCCGGGGTATGTTGGTTATGACGAAGGGGGGCAATTAACCGAAGCAATTCGTCGCCGTCCTTACACAGTTATTCTGTTTGATGAAATCGAAAAAGCCCATCCCGATGTGTTTAATATAATGTTGCAAATCCTCGATGATGGCAGGGTTACGGACGCACAGGGTCATACTGTTGATTTCAAAAATAGCATTATTATTATGACCAGTAATGTGGGATCACAGTATATTTTAGATGTATCGGGTTCCGATTCCCAATATGAAGAAATGCGGAGTCGGGTATTAGAAGCAATGCGGGCAAGTTTCCGGCCGGAATTTCTGAACCGAATTGATGAAATGATCATTTTCCATGCCTTACAAAAATCAGAATTGCGACAAATTGTAAGTCTGCAAGTTGAACGTTTATCAAAACGTTTAGTCGAACGGAAAATGACGTTAAAATTATCGGATTCTGCCTTAGATTTCTTAGCAGAAGTCGGTTATGATCCGGTCTATGGTGCTCGGCCGTTAAAACGGGCAATTCAACGGGAATTAGAAACACCTATTGCTAAGGCAATTCTTCGTAGTGAATTTGTGAATGGGGATACAATTTTTGTGGATATCGAAAATGAACGATTAGTTTTTAAACGTTTACCCCTGGAATTGTTAACTGTTCAAGAGTGATAAATTAATCGTTTTCTTACCTCTTACCTGCTCGGTAAGGGGTATTTTATATCGGTAAATAGAACAATAAACTAGGTTTCTAAAAAAAATTCTCCAATATTTACTCTATTTCCTAATCTTGAATTTACCCAAAAAATTCCTCATATTGATCATGACTACCAATCCAAAACCATGTAACTGTATCCTCTTGTAAAATTCCAATCGCGCGATAACTTCGCGTAATTCTGACTGACCAAATATCCTCATCACGATTAATACACTTAAAGTGTAAGGAGGGATAAAAAGGATTATTTGACCATAAACGATAAGATTTTCGGGCTTCTTTACGAATGTTGAGTGGAAGGCGATGATATTCTGACCAAAAGGACGGTAAGGTAGCAGACATCATAATTGCTCATAGTCCATGGGTTGTGCTTGTCCTTGAGCAATTTGTTGTTTTGCCAGCTTTGCTGCTGCGACTAACTTGCTTTGAGTTTTTTGAAAAGATTGATCCCACTGCAATTCATCTTCAAAATCGGCGTTTTTATTTTTTATATCTCTAATATATTTTCGCAAATGCTCAATAAGCTGTTGCTGTTGAGCATCTGTAAGAGATTCTATGATTTTAACAACGGTTGCTATGTTTTCTGTTGACATTGTTGCTTCGAGTGGTACTCATTAATCAGAATACTTCGATTATAACACCCATTAACTTTGGAAAGAGAAACCGAGTTTCTGAACATCTGTATTGGTACAACGTTATAAATTTAATCTATTTCTTATTGGATGAATAGTGGTATAATTAGCTATATTCCTAATTGCTGAATTTACTTTAAGTGTATGAGTAATTTGCAGGAGATTGAAAGTGCTGTCAGTCAATTAACGAAAGAAGAACTAGCCGATTTCCGGGTTTGGTTTGCAGAATTTGATGCAGAAATATGGGATCGGCAATTTGAAGAAGATGTTGCAGCAGGTCGGCTCGATGGGCTGGCTAAACAAGCCCTGCAACACCTACGGGAAGGACGTTGTACCGACCTGTGAGATATTGTGTAACCCCTGCAAGAGAGGCAATAATGAATACATTAGAAAAGTTAGAACTCCTGAGTGAAAACTGTAGCGATCGCACGGAATTAGATCGAATTATTGGGCAACTTCTCAACATTATTTTGACTCGTCATCGTCAGAAGTTAGCGATCTATGATCAGGATATTAAAAAATTTGAGCAAACCTATAAGCTAGATTCTAACCAGTTTATACAACAATTTGAAGCGGGAATATTAGGGGATGAGATGGATTTTTTTGAATGGTTTAGTTTGTGTGAATTGCGACAAGATATTTTAGTCAAAATTGGTAAATTAGAAAAAGCATTATGATGAATGCTGAGGATTATTTGGCTTTGATAAAATCCTTTTGGGAAATAGAAACCGGGTTTCTTAACAAAACTTTCGATTGTCACCGATAGATAACATGAGAAACCCGGTTTCTGAGCCTATTCCGAATTACTATTTTAAATTAGGAAAAAATACGGCAGGGGAAAAATTAAAAAACTCTGATAACTCTTGAATATGGCGGGTAGTTAGTTGGCGTTTTTCATTGAGAACATCAGAGACAATAGATTCTGTCTTAAAGATAGAAACAAGGTCTTTTTGTTTAAGGTTTTGTTCCGCAATTAAAACTTTTAAAAGCTCCACACCATAAATATCAGGAATCAGGTCTTCTTGTTGATTTTCATATTCAGAAACTAATGCCCCCAAAACATCTAAATAGTCTTCTTCTTCTGGGGTGAGTTCGGGTTTATCTAGTAATCTGTTGATCACAGTTTGAGTCGCTGCAAAATCTTCTTCAGAAGTAATGGGACGAGGAGGAAAATCTTGGAGGAGTTGCATATATTTTTCTGCTGTCATCATAGGTTTAATCTCTATAAAAATTTAAGCAAAAATGATCAACTTAATTAATTTTTTGTTAAGAAGCAAAGGAAAGCAGAATGATTAGGATATAATCACTGTCTCCCTTAGTTAATTAACTGGTAACTTGAGTAACAATAGCCTCTAGTTCATTTTGAATATTTTCGAGTTTTTGGTGTTGTTCATTAATCCAAACAATCGTTTTTTCTTTTTCCTCTAAAGTCTTAGTATGAGCTTCTTCTTGTTGCTCAATCAAATTTTCATAGAGTGCGATCGCTTGCTCAATAAAATCAGTAACTACAAGATATCGTTCTTGATAAACTAATTCAATATTTTCAACAATTGTATTAAAAGTTTCTTCTTCAGACTCAAAAAACTTTTTAAAACCTAAGTCATATACCTGCCACTTACACTGATTATAAACCTCATCTTCATCTGGCCCACCAAAGAAAAAACCTCCAATGACAGCCGCTAGACCTCCAACGATCAGTACAGGGATAAATCCTAAGCCTACAAAGCCAAGTAATGCACCTGCGGTTAATCCGCCCGCTCCCAAACCACCAAGCACATTGAATCCACCCTCATCATTATTTTTGCTACCAGCCCTGAAAGAGTTAATTCCCAAATTATTAGCTCTAATATTACTCGCCATGCTGCTAGTAAATTGTTCATCTAAATTGGTTCCTAGTTGATTACCCAATTTTTGTAAATCTATTCTAATCGCTTCTAATTCGGAATGAATTAGACTATTTAGCTCTTTTACCTGTTGGGATAAAATTTCTGATTGTAAGTCATCAATCCAATTTTGTATTTCTTCAGAAAGACATTGAGTAAATTGTTCGCAGTAATCCTGTAAAACTTTCTCCTTATCTGCAAAAGGTGAGTGTTTCGATGTCCATCTATCAACTTTTTTAGCTATACGGTCTTGTAATTTTTCAACCCATTTATTCCAAGATTCAGAGGTGTATTCTAGGGAAACAGCTACACTATATTTTGCCTGTTCTAAAATCCTAACATCTCGTCCACTAGCCTCTCCAATTTTCTCAAAAATTTCCATTTTTGCTGATTCAGAAATTTTGATTTTTCCCTCTAAAATTTTCTCATACTGTTTCAAATCATTATCAGCAATTTCACTTAATGCTTGAATTCGATTTACATTAGAGGTAACTTCAATTTTACCTCTCTCATTGACTAAAAATTCTTGAATACAATTAATAAAATAATCAAAAGTTTCTATGTATTCATTATGCTCATTATTCACAATAGCATCTAAGGCTAATTTTGCAGAAATATAGTGAATTCGATTTTCTCCTGAAATAATGGGGTTTTTACCTTGAATGTTTTCTTCAATTCGTTTAGGAATTTGATTGCGTCCCTTCTCAGTTTGTACCAAATCCCAAAAATTAACTAAAATAAAAAGATTATTAGCAGGTTGATCAGATAATCCTGCATTTAAGGTAAGTTTTAATCCTTCTATCACATCTCGTTCCGATTTAGCCAAACACCGGGAAGCACTGGTGATAAAAATAGCTGCATCCGTATCTTTAAGAATCTTTTGAGTAATCGCTTCTCGATCAGGATGTTCATTCAAACCAGGAGAATCAATAATTTCAACTCCACTGCTACAAATGTCTAAATCAGGATGTTCAAAAATAATTTTCTCAATTTTACAATCAGCCAGTTCATCACTTAAATTTCCAATAGCAGCTTCTTCCGAAATACTCGCTTTTTCTTGATAATTTTCTATAGGAATATCTTCTTTACGTCCATCTTTATAACAACAAATAACCCGTTTTTGCTCTCCATATCGTAAAACACTCACGACCCCAGTACAAGGAATTTCTCGTACAGGCTGAATCTCTTCACCAACTAACGCATTTAAAAAGGTTGATTTTCCTTGACTAAATTCTCCAACCACCGTTACACGAAACCGTTTTGATTGATTTTTTTTAGAAATTTCTTGAAGATCATCAATTAAATTTTTAGACCAGCAGACTTGATGCTCATCTTGAGCAATAATCTGATAAAATTGATAACAAATATTATCTAATTCTTGGTGATCACTCTGAATTTGCTTGAGGTTATCATAATTAGGTAAAACCCGGATTTTATCTCGTTTTAATCTAGGCTTTTGGGGTAAAAATTCAACAATATGTTTAGCAGCTATAACAAAAATATTATCTAATAATTGAAATTGAGCCGGATCAAGTAAGCTATGAACTTCAATAAGAGCTTCTTGATCTTCAATAACTAGGTTGGTAAAAGCTGATTCAAAAATTTGTATATGTCGAGAGTCAATATTAATTTGATTGGCAAGGTTTTCTAAATAATCTTTTTCTCTAGGTTCTATCTCACCATCTGAAGCAGACATTTGATAACCAAAACCGATTAATAACAGTTTTTCGGAATCAGACAGATTAGACATTAATAACAATAAGTCATTGAAGTTTTTATAAATTCTAAAAAAAAGAATATATTTTGTAAAAATAGGGACTAATTTTTTTAAATTACTGTTAGGAGGAATCAGGCGAGTTAGATTAGTTTGCCAACGTTCTCTTTCTTCAGGCGTAATTTTACCATCCTGGTAAATAACACCCATCAATACGCATAGCAACGATGCCATAAAAACTACCGCCGGGGTAGCATCTTTTTTTTGGAGTTCTTGCCCTGCCATGCGTGATAATAAAGCTAGAGACTCAGAGTTAATTAAGCTGATGTCCATATATCAGTTCAATCGAATTTATTAGATTATGAATTATTCTATGGTATCATAAAAAAGCAAACTGTTCTAAATTAAATTACAGTTAAGTAAGTGTAACAAAGGTTGCAAAAAAAATAAATTGTTTACAGAAGTTAAATTTTCTTAACTTTTTACTCTGACTAAATAAAAGGAGAAAAGCAATGGAATACATCTTTAGTGCGGGTAATCAAGCTCTTTGGGCTGCGGGTAAGCTGATCCAAGTGACAACCAATACAGGTCAACTTTTACCCATATTAAGAGATCCGAGTACAGGTCAATTTGTTGAAATTGCTAAAAGTTTAGCAGTTGATCATGGATCTTTTTCGCCTTTGATCGCTGCTAACCCCCTTCTGGAAGGGGAAAATATGGTGATAAAAGCAGGTAAAATGTATCAGAATCATCAGGGATTTCAAGGAGTTTTAGGACAGTTAAATAATTTACAAAGCAGTTTAGGTATTTTACAAGGAACTACTGCTGTGATTGGTGTGGGTGTAGCTGTTACTGCGGCTCTTTCTGCGGTGAATTTATGGCAAACTTTAAAATTACGAGAAGATGTTAAACAACTGAGATTAGAAGTTAAAGACGGATTTATTGATCTCAAACAAGCGTTAAGAAATCAAGGATTAGAAGTTATTCAACAGATTGATCAAGTTGCTCAAGATATTACTTTTAATCAACACCGTTTAGAGTTTATTAAGGCTTATAGTCGATTTTTAGAAGCTACCAAACTGATAAAAATTGCTACGTCTATTCAAGATATTAATGCTAGAAATATCGAGTTATCTAACGCTCGACAAACCTTAAGTGAATCTTTGGCAATTTATAATAGTCCCCATATTCTTTCTGAAACGTCAACCGCAGGTCAACTGAGACGATATGAATGTGCTTGGGTTATTGAACAAGCGATCGTGCTAACCTATTATTTACAAGGAGAATCGAAAGCATTAAGTGAGCGTCTATCCTATTTTCAAAATAAAATTCGTCAAGATGCTTTAAACGTGATTGAACATTGCCAAACACAAGACGAGTTAGATTTTATCTTTCCTGAAATTACCCGGATTTATAATCATGATCTAGCAGGTTTAGAACTCTGGAAAAATCAAGTTAATTGGTTCAACAGTTTACCTCCCTCTGATTTTAAATTGTTAGAAAGCGTAGATTTGAACGAGGGGGAGTTAAATTCTGTTTCTAATTTAGAATCATGTTTAGATGTTATTGAGAAACCACCAGAACAGATTTTTTATGAAAATATTAAACAAAAATCCCATTCTTCCTCCTTAAAGCAACAGCTTAAATTTTTAATGCGTTCTACTTTACGGAAAGAAGCAGAAATTTATGTGAGTGAAAATGCTGAAAATTTTGGTTATAAAACATTAAATATAGCTAATTTAGAAAAATCATCTAATTTAACAGTTGCTAATCTTTATTGGTATTTTAAATTTAGAGAAGAATCAGAAGAACAAATCGAAGAAGAAGTTAATATTTAAACCCAAACTTATATTTTTGTAGGGTGCGGATATCAACGTGCACGCACCATTTCCCTTGAACTTACCAAAAAAAATACTTCTTTCTCCAGTGTTCCCTTTTTGCTTTTCTAACTATTTTTTATCCGTAATTGAAATCACATAGGGGTGATAAGCATTAGTTTTATAAGACCCCACCCAAATTTCATATTTTCCCGATAACCATTGACCCTCAATATTAGGATTCATGTCCTTACCATCATCATTACACCAACTTCCCCCCGGCCCTCGAATCACTAAAACTGTATCTTCGCTACTTTGGACTTGAAGTTGTAAATAATCAAAAAAAGTGGTTAAAATTACCGTATGATCGGGTTTTTGATCCACATAACCTTGACAAGTTCCGGTTTCGGTTTGTTCTCGTCCGGTGATATCCTTGGCTAAAGTTGGCCCTCCACTTAATCCGCGAATCAGCAGGGGGTTAGGGCTGAATTGAGGACTGAGGGTAATATTTTCAAACATGGGGGTCGATGCGCCGTTAAACGGTTGAGCTTCAACTGAATGAGACAGTAATAACCCAACCGTCACCATCACAACGCCCAATGCTAAGTTTTTGAGAGTGGCATTAGTCATTGTTAGAACTATTTTATTATGATTTTTTACCCAGGATTTCTTCTTTGAGGGTATTAAAATCTGCACTGATTTCTTTACGATTATCTGCTTTGAGGAGATAACGATAAATAAACCAAGCTGAATATCCTAAACCAACGGTTTCAAAAGTGGGTTTAATTAGAGGAATTTCATTAATAATTTCTACTAATCCCACTAAAATCTTGAAGGTGATCAAGAAGGCAACAATTAAACCGACCGTGGTTAAAGGACGTTTGTAATCTTTAAAGAAACTTCCTAAATTTTCGGGAAGTTCGGATAAAAATGCGATAATTTCTTCTTTCATAGGTTGTACAGATTGGTTAACAGAATCATAGGAGAAAGTTGTGGGAGAATCAATCACCACTTCAACTTTACTAGCACTGGTCGGTTCAGCATTGAATAAAATTTCCGTTGCTAAAGTATTAACCCATTTCGGTTGATCTTCAACTAAAGGTTCCGGTGTGGGTTCTTCGACGACAACGGCAGGTTTTTCCTCTACAAGAGGAGGTTCTTCTGCTATAGTTTGTTCCACAATCGGTTCCGGCGTGGGTTCTTCCTCAACTACGGGAGTTTCCACAATTGCCACAGGTTCGGGTTCGGGCGTTTCCTCAACTACGGGAGTTTCCACAATTGCCACAGGTTCGGGTTCGGGCGTTTCCTCAACTACGGGAGTTTCCACAATTGCCACAGGTTCGGGTTCGGGCGTTTCCTCAACTACGGGAGTTTCCACAATTGCCACAGGTTCGGGTTCGGGCGTTTCCTCAACTACGGGAGTTTCCACAATTGCCACAGGTTCGGGTTCGGGCGTTTCCTCAACTACGGGAGTTTCCACAATTGCCACAGGTTCGGGTTCCGGCGTTTTCACAACAGGTTCTTCCAGGATAATAGGTTCTTCTATGGGCAATTTCTCAGCTACTGGTTCTTCTACAACCAAAGGCGGTTCTGAAGATAGGGATGGGGAAGTATCAACTCCCGTTTTTTCCTCAGATTCTGATGTAGGAATTGGATCAACTGTAGACTTAGGTTTTTTAGATTGGGAAGAATTGCCTTTTGCATCGGATGATTTGCGAGATCTGGGAGAATTTGACATAATATCTGCCTCGTTAAATATTAATCCGGTAAAACAGTTTGAAAACGAATTAAATCAATCCCTTTTTGATGGAACAATAACCAAGATTCAATTAAATCAGGGCCGTGCATGGTTCCCATCAAAGCTGCTCTGAGCGATCGCATTACTAACCCTTTTTTGACGTTGGTTTCTTTCATCGCACTATTAATTATTGCTTTAGCAGCATCCGATGTTAAGGGTTGATCTCGTTGTTGGGTTATTTTATCCTGAATTGCCTGCACAATTGCGACCGCATTTTCCTGTTGCAATTGAGTGGTTGCTTCTTCGTCTAACTCAACGCTTTCGGTGAAAAATAATCGGCTCATTTCCACCGCATCTTTAAGAGTTGTTAAACTAGGGCCAATTAAAGCCGTAAGCTGTTCTAACCAAGCTCGATCCGTATTTGTATCAAATTGATAACCAGCTTCTTGCCAATAGGGAATTAATAACTGAGTTAATTCCGGTATCGGCATTTTATGAAGATATTGGCTATTAATCCAATTTAATTTATCCCAGTCAAATTTTGCCCCGGCTTTATTAACCCGGTCAAAACTAAAGTGTTTGGCTGCGGTTTCTAAGGTAAATAATTCTTCAGTAGCATCGGGAGGAGTCCAACCCAATAACGTCATATAATTGGTTAAGGCTTCTGGAATATATCCCATATTTCTAAAATCAGAAATCGAGGTCACACCATCCCGTTTGGATAATTTACGACCCTCAGCATTCAGAATTAAAGGAGTATGACCGAATTGGGGAATATTGGCATTTAATGCTTCATATAAAAGAATTTGTTTAGGCGTATTAGAAATATGATCTTCCCCTCGAATCACCTGGGTAATTTTCATATCAATATCATCAACAACCACCACAAAATTATACAGAGGTTGCCCAATTTCACCCCCACTAGAAGCCCGCGCAATCACCATATCGCCGCCCAAATCACCGCCCTTCCAAGTGACTTTTCCCCGGACTAAATCAGTCCAACTAATTTCTCGATTATCGTCTATTCTGAAGCGAATCACCGCTTGACGACCTTCGGCTTCAAAGGCGGCTTGCTGTTCGGGGGTAAGGTGACGATGGCGGTTATCATAGCGAGGGGCTTCATTTCTAGCCTTCTGCCCTTCTCGCATGGCATCTAGTTCTTCTGGGGTACAATAGCAACGATAGACTAAACCCTTCTCCATCAGCGTTTGAATGGCTTGACGATACAGGTCTAAACGCTCAGATTGATAAAATGGCCCTTCATCCCAGGTTAGACCTAACCAAGTTAACCCCGTGAGGATATTTTCCGTATATTCAGGGCGAGAGCGTTCTAAGTCGGTATCTTCAACCCGCAGGAGAAAAGTCCCCCCTTGATTGCGGGCAAATAACCAGTTAAATACAGCAGTTCTGGCAGTTCCTATATGTAAACTTCCGGTAGGACTTGGGGCAAGACGAACTCTAACAGTCATAACTTATATCAATTTTTAATTTAACATAGATCGTGAAAACGCACAGATATCGTCATCTTACCATTATTAAGTTCCCTCTCGGCAGGAATTTTTCTCTAAAGCAGGTTAATAGTCAAGGTTTTTCAAAGACTAAAAAATGTTGTTGGGGTAAAAAATCTTGAGTTTCTTTCCAGTTTAAACCCACGGCAGCCATTTCTTTTTTGACTTGTTTTTCTGACATTTTATGCAGTCCTTTAATTAAGATTAAAGGATTTTCTTGACGATATTCTAATAATACCACCCGTCCCCCTGGTTTTAAGGCTTTGACAATTCCTTGCATCATTTCTTGAGGATATTGAAATTCATGATAAGCATCAACCATTAGGGCTAAATCAAGGATTGATTCGGGTAAATTCGGGTGATCTACGGTTCCCAAAATTGGTTCAATATTTTCAATATTTTCTTGGGTTTTAACAAAATTTATTAGTGCCAACATTTCCGGTTGTACATCCACGGCTAAGACTTTTCCCTGGGGAACTAAAGGACTAATTCTAAAGGTAAAATATCCCGTTCCCGCCCCAATATCAGCGACAATATCGCTGGGTTTTAAATTTAAGGCTGCGATCGCTTGTTGGGGTTGTTCGGAGGTTTCTCGACGGGGACGTTCCAACCATCCGGCTCCCTCATGACCCATCACCTGAGCAATTTCTCTCCCAAGATAAAATTTTCCTATGCCGTCGGGACTGTGAAGGGTGCGGTATTCATAGACAGAATCAACCCTAGGTGGAGTTAAGGCGATACTGGGGTCGGGGTTGATACATCCGAGCAGAATCACGGCAATACTATAAAAAATGGGGAATAAATACCGACATAAAGATTTGATCATTGTTTACCGAAAAATTACAACTCTTGTTAAACTGGAAAAAACAGTACAAAATAAAAATCGGGTGCAATTATTTCATAGGAGAACTAGACCTTGCATCAAGAATATAACAAATTAGTGCGCGATCGCATCCCAGAACTGATTCAAAAATCAGGATCTCAGTATGATATTACAACGTTATCAGAAATCGAATATCGTCAAGCCTTAAAGGATAAACTGCTAGAAGAAGCCCAAGAAGTAGCTCAATCTTCACCTAATGAATTAGTACAAGAATTAGCGGATTTATTGGAAGTGATAGCAGCATTAATGGAAGCCTATGGAATTGAAGATGAACATATTTTGTTAGAACGGGATCATAAACGAGCCGAAAAGGGAGGATTTGAACATAAAATTAAATTACTCTGGACTGAATCTACTTAATTTTTACGCAGATTAATTATGGCTATTACAAGAATTAAGATTGCTAAAGATAAAGCAGAATTGGTGCGATCGCTCACAGAAATAGAAAGTAAAACCGGGCCATTTCAAACCTATGCTGATGTCATTGCTTTTGCGGCATTATTAGGAAAACGGCGCAAAAAACGGATTCCGATTGATGGGCTTTCTAAACGTGATCCTGGGCCGATTTCTATGGAAGTTTTTATTTCTCGGGGATATGATGCAATTATTAAATTAGTAGCGATTGCTGAAACCCAAAATATCAAACTTCTATCTCCGTTTCAACTAGAAGCGGAAGAAGAAAGAGCCTTAATTTTTGAAGAATATGCCAATGGGGGCTTAGAAATATTACGAGATGAATGTCGCGGGACGGTTGATTATTCAGATCAATTACTATTGATCTTAATGGCCGAACACGATCGCCCATCCCAAATAGAAGGCGAATTTGATTTAAGTCGTTTTCTGGGTTAAATTTTCCTGGGAATCCTAATATTGTATCCCAAAATAACCAGAGTTGCTTTTGGGGTACAACATTCCCATAATATCAAATACCAGTGAAAGAGAAGAAATAGAAATCTAGCGGTATTGGGAAAGTCTAAAAATATTAATTCAGGGGAAAATACCAATTTCTTGTAATTCCCCCGTTGACTATTACAACCTACGATTTCCCATTGCCATTAGCCGCCGCCAAAATCCGTTCCGTTAACTTTTCAGGAACTTCCTGTAAACGATCAAATTGCCAATTAAAATAACCTACTCCTAAAGTTAATGAACGCAATTCTACAATTAAATCCTGCATTTCCGCCTGGGGAATATAGGCAGAAATCTTATCCCATCCCTTCCAGTCCGACATCGGTTCAAAGCCTAAAATTTGCCCCCGTCGTCCAGTAATTAACTGAAACATTTGGGAAGTAAAATCACTCGGTGCACAAATTTCAACCGAAGTAATAGGTTCCAATAAAATTGGCTCACATTTCTCCATTCCCGACTGCATTGCTAACCGGGCAGCCTGTTTAAAAGCCTGTTCCGAACTATCAACTGCATGATAGGAACCATTAGTTAATGTCACCGCTATATCTACTACTGGAAACCCTAATGGCCCCTGGTTTAAATAGTCTCGAACTCCCGTTTCCACCCCCGGAATATATTGACGGGGAACCGAACCCCCAACAATAGTTTCCCCAAAATTAAACCCTTCCCCGCGAGGCTGAGGTTTAATATCTAAATACACATCCCCAAACTGTCCATGACCACCACTTTGATGTTTATAACGGCCGTGGGAATTAGTAGTTTTGCGAATCGTTTCTTTATAGGGAATACTCGGTAAATTAGTTACCATCGGTAAATTATATTTACGCCGTAACCGATCTAAACTTACTTGCAAATGAATTTGACCTTGACCCCATAAAATAATCTCGTGGGTATCACTATTTTGTTCCCAATTTAACGCCGGATCTTCATCTAACATTTTAGATAAAGCCGTACTAATTTTAACCTCATCTTTACGGTTTTCTGGAGTAATAGCCCAGCCATAAACCGCAGGAAGTAAAGCCGCTTTTGGTAAGGGATTTTTTAATTGATTTCCTTGAGTGGTTAAAGTATCTCCAGTTTGAATTCCTTCCATCCGTCCCAAAGCCACAATTTCCCCAGTTTTTGCTGTTTGTACGTTTTGGGTTTGTTGTCCGGTCATCCGATACATTCCCCCAGGTCGTACCCCATTTAATGTCATACCTTCGGTCAGTTCCCCCTGCCAAACCCGCACCAGGGAGAGCTTACCGCCTTGGGGGCTATAATAGGTTTTCAACACCTGGGCAATGGGCAACCCTTCCGAGGATTTTAGCCTCCGACGTTCTGCGGTAATATTCGGTTCTGGAGCTTCCCGAACTAAGGCATCCAACAGCACCCGCACCCCGTGATCTTGTTCAGCAACTCCTATTAATACCGGGACAATTAAATCCGCCCCCAATTCCATTTTTAAATCCTTAACAATTTCATCTTGAGGCGGTTCAATTTCTTCTAATAGTTCTTCTAATAAATGATCGTCAAAATTAGCTAACTCCTCTAACATTGCTTGACGGGCGAGGTGTTCAGCCTCTTTTAAGGATTCTGGAAAGGGGACTGGATCAGACGGAGCACCGGAATGATAATGATAGGCTTGTTCGGTAATTAAATCAATAAAACCGACCAATTGTTCCCCGTTACCAATGGGATATTGTTGGGGAATTACTGGACGGGTGGAAACTGATTTTAAGGCATTTAAGATTTCAGTAAAACTGTTAACGCAACGTTCTTCATCGGTACAAACCCGATCCATTTTATTAATAAAAACCAGATGGGGAATTTCCCAATCATCTAAGAATTTGAACAGAGGAGATAGGGTTAAAATCCGGCCGGGATCAGCTTCACAAACCACAATAGCTAATCCAGTACCGATTAAACCATTATAGGTTTCTTGGGCAAATTCTACAGAACCCGGACAGTCTAAAAAGGTAAAACGAATGCCACCATATTCGGTACTAGCGGCATTAACTTCTACACTCATATTTCGTTCTTTCGCTTCTGGAGAACTATCTCCAACCCGGTTAGTATCTTTTGCCGTTCCCTTGCGAGATGTGGCGGCCGTGACGGATAAAATACTCTCTAAAAGTGTGGTTTTTCCGCTTAAATAGGGGCCGACAATGGCAACATTACGGAAGTTTGTGACAGTTTCTGACATATTTTTTCTCCACGAATATAAATTATAAATTCTGGTTTCTCAATTCGCCTACTCTAATAATTTAAAGAGTTTTTACCACAATTTAACATCTGGTTAATCAAAAAAAACATTATGAATTTATTACAACTTTTGTAAATAAATATTAAGTTAATTGGGGTAAGGATTTAAAGAAGCCCGTTGTTGGGCTTTAGCCCTAATAAAGATTGGGCTTTAGCCCAACAACGGCCAAACAACGGCCAAACAAACTATTAAGCAGGTTCAGCTAATCGGGGTTCTAGTTTTCCTTCTCCATCTAATTGATAGAGATCATCACAACCCCCAATATGTTGATTATTAATAAAAATTTGGGGAACTGTGCGTCGTCCATTTGCCCTTTCTGCCATTTGATTTCGGGCGACATCATCCCCATCTATTTTATATTCTGTAAAATCAACCCCTTTCCACCACAATAACAGTTTAGCTCGAATACAAAAGGGGCAGGTTTGCCAAGTATAAATTTCTACGTTAGCTTGATTTCGTTCAGGATGGCGACCTAACAAATTATTAAGAGCATCTAACATGATAAAATTCCTAGAGATCAACAATAGTTTATTTTAACTTAAACCTATTTCTATTTTTCGGGTAGCGATCGCTTAAACCCTAATTAAAAATTATAATTACCCTAATTAAAAATTATAATTAAACCGTTTCAATTGAGCTTTAATTTTATTAATGAGCTTAAATTCTTTGAAAATTAATCCATAGTAATGCAAAGAAAATAAAATATTAATTACAAAGAAACCCAGGGTTAAAATAAATCTAAATACCGTAGAAAAATTGAATTCAGAAGTCATTGTAAAAACGGAAAAGATAATTGAGCAAAGCCCAAAACCCGCCGCAAAAGAACTAAGAATCAGTAAACGTACCTTAGCCATCATAAGTGAAACTTTATTAATAAGAATAAAATCCAGTCATATATAGCAATCCTATTTGAGTTGTGTTCAAAAGTCCTGGGCAAAAGGGAACCCTGGATCTGGGAACAGCCCCCCCAAACCCCCCGTGCACGGGGGGCTAGGGAGGGAGGGAACGCCGGATCTGGGATAATACTTCTGGCTGTTTCATGTCAGTATTAAAATGTTACAACCTATTTAGGATTACTATAGTTGATCCGTCACTAAGTATAAGTACCAGATAAAACTGATTATCACTATACAACTAAATTTCAAAGGATGACTGAAGGAATCGGAGTTTTTTCAAAATAGCAGTATTTCCCATTCCCCATTCCCTATTACCTATTACCTATTACCTATTACCCATTCCCCATTCCCCATTCCCCATTACCCATTCCCCATTACCTATTACCCATTCCCTATTACCCATTACCTATTACCCATTACCTATTACCCATTCCCCTATTTCCAGACAAGGGCTTTCCATCAACCTCTGGGAGTCAATGGTGACTGTAACACTCCGTTACCTTTGACCCCTGACAAAAAGCCCAAACCCTATAATATCTGGCAATTCCAGCTTATATTTTCTCCAACTCCTTTTTCAGCTTGTCTAACTCATCATCCACGGGAGCATTACTGGCTGCCGTTGTTTGCCCGGGGGGTAGGGACTGGGGAGCGGGGCTACCGGAAATCTCAGCTTTCAGGGCGGCTAATTCGTCATCCACATCACTTCCGGCTTCCAAAACTGCAAATTTGCTTTCAAAATCTGAACCCGCCAGTTGTCCAGCCGCTTCGGAACGTGATTCTAACTGCAACACTTTTTCCTCCATGCGTTCAAAAGCTGCGGTCGCTCCACTGGGATTAATACCCCCCAATAAACCTTGTAACTGTTCGTTGGCTTTAGCTGCTTGCGCCCGGGCTTTGAGCATATTCTTCTTGGTTTTAGCTTCGGAGATTTTGCTCTCCAACTGAATTAAATTGCGTTTGAGAGCATCCACCTGACCCAAGGTTTGATCCAAAGTCAATTTCATTGTATTAGCCGTTTCCGTGTAGCCTTTTTTGCGCTGTAAGGCTTCTCTGGCTAACCCTTCTTCCCCTTTGTGCAGGGCTAACTTAGCGCGAGACTCCCATTGGTTGGCTTCGGACTGAGCTCGATTATACTGTTGTTCACTGCGTTTTTGATTGGCGATCGCTTGAGCAACGGCCTGACGCAACTGCACCAGATCCTCCTGCATATCAATGATCGCCTGTTCCAGAATCTTCTCTGGATCTTCGGCTTTGTTAACCAGATCATTCAAATTGGCTCTGACAAGACGGCTAATGCGATCAAATAATCCCATGACGCTGTTCTTCCTTTGACGGTGTACGGTTTTTGATTACCTCTATCTACAGTTTAACCAAATCGGAGCAAGAAGTCCCACCTCCTACTCGATAGGGAGTTGATTATAATTCAGATATATAGCCATGAGGGAACAGTCAAAAGCAATTCAACAGATGATCGAGGCGATTAAAAATATTACTCAGAAAATTAATTTAATTCGGAGTTCAAATGTTGAAGCCTCCATTGACTTAGCGATTCCTCATCCTTGAGATTGATGCCCATTCAACCCATGACAACCCTGCGATATCAATACTAATTATTCTCTGGAAGAATGGATAGCCAAAGCTGATAAACTGATGTATGAACATAAACATACTAAATACATCAGCAACTTGCATTGATTGGTTAACCCCTTTTCCCCCGAGGTTTTTATGATCCACTCAACTCACTGGCGTTCCCTCTATTCTTCTGTACAATCTGTTCCTGAAATCTGGCCAATTTTGGATCAAAATGTTGGTCAAATTATTGCTTTAGATGACCCCCACGGGAAACCGGAATTCCGTCTGAGCTATTCCCAACTATGGGAAAAAATTCAAGAATTTGCCACGGGGTTACAAAACTTAGGCATAGAATCCACCACCAATAGTCTACCACCACGGATTGCTCTGTTTTCTGATGATAGCCCCCGTTGGATCATTGCGGATCAAGGGATCTTAACCGCCGGAGCCGCCGATGTGGTACGCGGGGCGACGGCTGACCCCTTAGAATTAGCTTATATTCTTAAAGATAGTGGGAGTACCGCCCTAGTTGTCGAAAACTTTTCCCTATTAAAAAAATTGCGATCGCAAATTGAAGATTTACCGATTCAATTTGTAATTTTATTATCGGATGAAACACCAAATTCCAGAGATTTACCGACTATTCCGGTATTGAATTTTAATCAATTAATTGAAACTGGAAAAAAAACAAGTCTCAAACCTTCTAAATCTCACCAAAACACCTTAGCTACCCTGCTCTATACTTCGGGAACAACCGGACAACCGAAAGGAGTAATGTTAACCCATAAAAACCTATTACATCAAATTAATGCCATTCCCGATGTGATTCAACCCGAACCCGGAGAAATATTTCTGAGTATTCTTCCCACTTGGCATACCTTCGGACGCACCGGACAATATTTTTGTTTATTCCAAGGGTGTACGGTTGTTTATACCAATATTCGCTATTTTAAACAGGATTTAAAGCAATTTAAACCCCATTATATGATTAGTGTGCCTCGAATTTGGGAAGCTATTCATGAAAGCGCACAAAAACAATTTCGAGAACAGTCAGAACAGAAACAAAAAATTGTTGATCTCTGCTTTTCCTTGAGTGAAAAATACATTTTTGCCCGTCGCATTGCCCAGGGATTAACTTTAGATTTAAAGCCCGCTTCTGGTTCCGAAAAACTTCTGGCTCAGTTAAAAACTTGGGTATACACTCCCTTTCAAATTATCGGCGATCGCTTAGTCTATCAAAAAGTGCGAGAAGCCACCGGAGGACAACTCAAATTTGCCATTAGTGGGGGTGGTTCCTTAGCTATGTATCTGGAAAATTTCTATGAAATCGTCGGAATTAACTTATTAGTCGGATATGGCTTAACTGAAACCGCCCCGGTATTAAGTGCCCGTCGAGAATGGCATAATTTACGCGGATCATCGGGAAAACCCATCCCAGAAACCGAAATCTGCATCGTTGACCCCGAAACCCGCCAAATTCTGCCCTCTGGTCAAACCGGGTTAATTTTAGCCAGGGGGCCCCAGGTGATGACCGGGTATTTTGAAAATCCCCAAGCAACGGCCAAAGCTATTGATCCAGAGGGTTGGTTTGATACCGGAGATTTAGGTTGGTTATCCCCGCAAAATGACTTGGTATTAACTGGTCGTGCTAAAGATACTATTGTTTTAACCAATGGCGAAAATATCGAACCCCAAGCCATAGAAGATGCCTGTTTACGCAGTCCCTATATTGATCAAATCATGTTAGTCGGTCAGGATCAAAAAAATTTAGGAGCATTAATTGTTCCGAATTTAGATACTTTAAAACAGTGGGCAATTCGACAAAATCTGACCCTGAAACTACCTGAAGAAACCGTCACCCAAACTCAGGAAATCACCCTAGAGAGTCCCATCATTCAAAACCTATTCAGGGAAGAACTCAACCGAGAAGTTAAAAACCGTCCGAGTTATCGAATTGATGATCGAATTGGCCAATTTCAGTTATTGGCAGAACCCTTTTCCATAGAAAACGGAATGTTAACCCAAACATTGAAGGTCAAACGCCCCGTTGTAATGGAACATTACCGCGATATGATTAACAAAATGTATGAAACCGTCACCCGCTAAGGATTGAGTGTCTCTGCCTCCTATGCCAAGTTGAATCGAAATAGGTAACTCACGGTGATTACCTTCCTAAACCTCTTTGTGATTGTGTAAGGGTGACGTTTGTGTTACCCCTACGTCGCGCGGGTGACGGCGGACGAATAACGGACACAGCATAACCACTTATGGATAATCTCAAACAATTACTGTTGAAACGACCGATTAATGTGAAAGCGGTGGTTACAAACCGTTGGAAAGACGAAGCCCAACAGCAACTTCAAGTCCAAATCAATCAAATTGATAGTCAGTTGCAACAGTTAGAAATCCAAGGACAACGCATGGTGGCGGAAATTAAACGCCAAAGCCTGCAACCTCTTGGCCCGGATGCGATGCAAAAAATAGACAGTATCCAAGTTGAGGTGAATGAACGGAAAAGTCAACTCTTAGAGCAGAAAAATCAAAACTTGCAACAACTCCAACAGGTGCAAACCCTAGAACTAGAACAGGAAGTTGTTCAAGGACAAATTGAAAGTATTTTTACTGTGGTAGAAGGCGACAATTTGGTTACCAAAATGCAAGTAGAAATTCTTCTACGAGATGGTTTAATCGAAGAAATTCGCGGCGATATTTAAAGGGTTTCGGTTAACGGTCTTGTTTGGCGTTAACCGTTAACAGTCAACCCCTATTGATAACATTTGAACTCTATTTCTTTTAACGCTTATGGCCATTCATGAAGTTTTTATGCCCGCCCTGAGTTCCACCATGACCGAGGGTAAAATCGTTTCTTGGCAAAAATCCCCCGGTGATAAAATTGAAAAGGGCGAAACGGTCTTGATCGTTGAGTCGGATAAGGCGGATATGGATGTGGAATCCTTCTATGAAGGGTATCTGGCCACGATTATTACTCCGGCCGGAGAAGCTGCCCCCGTGGGTAATACCATTGCCTTAATCGCGGAAACTCAAGGGGAAATTGAACAGGCGAAACAAAAAGCCGCCTCTGCTACCCCGGCTACCCCCGCCGCCGTAGCCCAACCCGTTGCAGCTAGTCCCGTAGCAGCCACGGCCGTTGTCGCAACCCCGACCCCCCCTAAAAATCGCCGAATTATTGCTTCTCCTCGCGCCCGCAAATTGGCCAAGGAACTCAATTTAGATTTAGCAACCTTAACCGGAAGTGGGCCAAATGGTCGGATCATTGCGGAAGACGTGGAAACAGCATCGGGACGTCCGGCTGCGGTTCAGACTCCCTCCCAAATCCCGGCTCCGGCTGTTAGTAAGCCCATGACAGCCCCAACTCCAGCAACTGTTCCCCTGGGTCAAGTTGCCCCGATGAATACCCTCCAAAACGCCGTGGTCAGAAATATGACCGCGAGTTTATCGGTGCCGGTATTCCGGGTGGGATATACGATTACAACGGATGGGTTGGATCAGCTTTATAAACAACTGAAATCTAAGGGTGTCACCATGACGGCACTCTTAGCAAAAGCGGTGGCGATGACGTTACAAAAACATCCGATTTTGAATGCCAGTTATGTAGAAAATGGGATTCAATATCGGGCGGGAATTAATATTGCGATCGCCGTGGCTATGCCCGATGGTGGTTTAATTACTCCGGTATTAAAAAATGCCGATCAAATTGATCTTTATTCCCTGTCTCGGACTTGGAAAGATTTAGTTGAAAGGTCTAGGGCGAAACAGTTACAACCCGATGAATATAGCAGTGGAACCTTTACTCTCTCCAATTTAGGAATGTTTGGAGTCGATAAGTTTGATGCGATTTTACCTCCGGGTCAAGGTTCAATTTTAGCCATCGGTGCGTCCCGTCCCCAATTAGTGGTTTCTGCCGATGGTTCTATGGCGGTTAAACGCCAAATGCAAGTGAATATTACTTGTGATCACCGGATTATTTATGGGGCGGATGCGGCGACATTCCTACAAAGTTTGGCTAAATTGATTGAAACTAATGTTCAGTCGTTGACTATGTAAATTCGTTGTTGGGCTTTAGCCCAACAACAGCCCAACAACAAAACTTAATCATTGGTAAATTATGAAAGCAGTTCTCATGACAGAAGTTGGGGAACCAAATGTTTTACAACTTCAAGAAATACCCGATCCTCAAATTAAATCTGATACTGAGATTTTAGTCCGTTTAAAGGCGGCGGGAATTAATCCGGTTGATACCAAATTACGCAGTCGGGGTACTTTTTATCCCGATCAAATGCCCGCTATTTTGGGTTGTGATGGGGCGGGAATTGTAGAAGCCATCGGTTCAGAAGTTAAAAAATTTCAAGTCGGAGATGCGGTTTATTTTTGCAATGGGGGTTTGGGTGCAGAAGCGGGCAATTATGCGGAATTAGTTATTATTGATGAAAAATTTGCCAGCTTGAAACCCCAAAGTTTGAGTTTTGTGGAGGCGGCGGCGGCTCCTTTAGTTTTAATTACCGCTTGGGAAGCATTGTATGATCGGGGACGATTACAACCGGGACAAAAGGTGTTAATTCATGGCGGTGCGGGTGGGGTGGGTTATATGGCGATTCAGTTAGCCCTATTACAAGGAGCAGAAGTTGCCACAACCGTTAGTTCCGCCGATACTGCGACTTTGGTGCAGGAGTTGGGGGCAGATTTAGTGATTAATTATAAAGAAACTAATTTTGTCGATCAAATATTAGAATGGACGGGGGGAGAAGGAGTTGATTTAGCTTTTGATACTATTGGCGATGGGGTTTTTTATCAAACAGTTTTTGCGGTTAAAAATTATGGGGATTTGGTAACTATTTTAGAACCCGATCCAAAATTAGGAAATTTGAAAGAAGCTCGGTTACGGAATTTAAGAATTAGTTTGGAGTTGATGTTAACGCCGATGTTACAAGATCGGGTTCATGATCAATTGGATCAAACTAAAATTCTGCAACAATGCGCTCGGTTAATTGATGAAGGGAAATTAAAAATATTAGTCAATAAAACTTTTCCCTTAGCATCAGCATCGGAAGCTCACAAAGTATTAGAAGCAGGCGGAATGAAAGGTAAATTGGTGTTAACAATAGAATAATTGAGATAAACAGTAGAGACTAATGGATAGAAACCCGATTTAACCAAGCATCTACTCAATCGTGGAGTCGGATTATTCTTTTTTATTCTGAGGATGAATCTGATGCCCTGAAGCGGTTTTTTGATTTATTTGAGGAATTTTTGAAGAGTGAACAGTTGCCAAAAGATGATGCAACAAATCATGGCGAAATGTCAGAGGAGTTGAGTGTTGTAGCAGTAAATAGTTGAGTCCGATATCAAGAGGGATGCGAAAGTGCGATCGCGCTTTGAAATTGGGGGATGGGAGAGGCGCGATCGCCTATTTAGAGTTTGCTGAAAAAAGATGAAAAGCCGAGAGAGTCGGGAGGAGGAGAGGGCAGAAAGGGATAATGGTGCAAGGAATTAGTGTATATAGCAAGAGGCAATAGGGAATAGGCAATCTCGCTATAGGTAAATACTTACTGTAAGCAGCTTTTAGCTTTCAAGAATGTCCTAATAGATGTGGCGACTGCTATACTTTTTCAGCAAGCCCTATTTCTACACCTAACCATATTTAACCACTAAAGCTCTAGTAAAAACTGGGGCTTTTTTTTAGTGAGATCGGAATCAATTAATTTCCCTAGCGAGTAGGGAAAGTAAGTTTATCTGAGTTTTAAAAGGGTCTTTAGAGTTTTTCAAAAGTTAAAAAGTTAGAGATTTTGTCGCTACGGAAGTCTCTAATTTTTTCCTATTTGCGGAGTCGAGTGGAGTCGAAGCCTTTTCGATTTCCGCATTAATAAAAGACTTCGACCAATTTTGTCTTAACTACCTATTTCTAGGTAATGACAAAGGAATTTGCCGTAACCCTTCGGCCGGGGAATTGCCTTTACTGCTATGGAGACCTTGTTTCTATGCGGTAGAGCGGCCTCCCAAAGTTATATTACTCGAAATCTACTCTTTTTGTCAACAGTTACCTCTCATATTAATAGAAAACTTCCACTAATTTTGTCTTAGCGTTTCCAATCAATTAATTTCCGTAGCGAGTAGGGAGTATTGCAAAACATTTACGATAGATAAAAAAACATTTTCTGTTTCCAATCAATTAATTTCCCTAGCGAGTAGGGAGTTCTTGTGTGGCGGAGCAAAAACAATCTCTTTGTCTACCAAGGTTTCCAATCAATTAATTTCCCTAGCGAGTAGGGAGAAGATGTTGTCAATCCTCAAGGAAACAATAAACTCACAATCTTAAATTGTGTTTCCAATCAATTAATTTCCCTAGCGAGTAGGGAGAAAGGAAATTAAGAAAATGACTTCTAGTTTTAACTGTTTCCAGTTTCCAATCAATTAATTTCCCTAGCGAGTAGGGAGAAGATGTTGTCAATCCTCAAGGAAACAATAAACTCACAATCTTAAATTGTGTTTCCAATCAATTAATTTCCCTAGCGAGTAGGGAGAAAGGAAATTAAGAAAATGACTTCTAGTTTTAACTGTTTCCAGTTTCCAATCAATTAATTTCCCTAGCGAGTAGGGAGGAAATGCGAACAAGACCGAACGCATGGAGCGCAGACCCTATGTTTCCAATCAATTAATTTCCCTAGCGAGTAGGGAGTTTCGTATAAATGCTATCCATCTATCGGTTGTTGATAATTATGGGAGTTTCCAATCAATTAATTTCCCTAGCGAGTAGGGAGAGTAAAAGTGGAGACTGTGTTAACAACCTGGATATTTGTAGTTTCCAATCAATTAATTTCCCTAGCGAGTAGGGAGCTTGGTGAACTCTTAAAATACTCACTTTCCAGGATGTCAAAAGTTTCCAATCAATTAATTTCCCTAGCGAGTAGGGAGGGGACGCTGCAATCAAGTCAATCCTTCAACAGTTGCCACTGGATGTTTCCAATCAATTAATTTCCCTAGCGAGTAGGGAGCCGTGACCAAAGCCTTCGGGACTAAAAACCCGCTATATCAATCGTTTCCAATCAATTAATTTCCCTAGCGAGTAGGGAGATTTTGCATTAAAAGTCATCGCTGTTTCATTGGCGGTTTTGTTTCCAATCAATTAATTTCCCTAGCGAGTAGGGAGCCATTAGAAATCCTACACACTGCCCCCGTCGCTCCTGTTTCCAATCAATTAATTTCCCTAGCGAGTAGGGAGTAAATAATGAAATGAAAAAAATTGCCAGCCTGATGTTTCCAATCAATTAATTTCCCTAGCGAGTAGGGAGATCCGAAGAAGATGCAAACAAAGTAAGAAAATGAAAACTGTTTCCAATCAATTAATTTCCCTAGCGAGTAGGGAGTTAATGAGGAAGGAGAAGAAGAAGAAGATGAAACAGTTCATCATTGTTTCCAATCAATTAATTTCCCTAGCGAGTAGGGAGTCATGTTTAAATTGTTAAAAGTCTTAGGTTTTGTGTTTCCAATCAATTAATTTCCCTAGCGAGTAGGGAGTCAACGTCAGTTTTACACTCGTTGGCAATTCTTCCTGTCATGTTTCCAATCAATTAATTTCCCTAGCGAGTAGGGAGACTACTATTAATATTGATCTTGATGCCATGCTTGGTTTCCAATCAATTAATTTCCCTAGCGAGTAGGGAGTCCTCCCATTTTAAACCCAGACGCCATCGGTTGTCCAGATAAGGTTTGCGAGACTGATAAAAACAGTTGGCTGAAACAACATTTTACTCCTGAATCAAAATCTCAGAACCCTTACAGGAAGGGTAGGCGAGGCTATAAACAGCAGAATCGATATCATAGGCATTCAAGCTTCAGCTTCGCAAAAAACATCAAATAATTATTGAACTCGGATACTCAGTAATCTCTGGCCCCTGACCCCAAATTTCTACACTTCCCCAAGTATGGCGAGAAAGCGGATAAAACCGCAGGTTATCTTCCGCTAAATTCACCTGTTTTTTCAAGCGTTTTTGTAACTCAATATATTTTGACTGAGCCAAAACACATTCAAACACCGAATATTGAACTCGCCTTCCATATCCTTCTAATAATTCTGCCACTTTACGACGACGTTTATCACAGGGAATATCATAAGCGACAATGTAAAATAACATCAGCGAATTTCATAAGGTTTATATCCTTCAATTGGGTTGTAAACAAACTGCTTAAAAGCCTTGACTTGTTGAGTCAGAGTATCCCATCGGGGCTGATTTTCTCCGGTGGCAGTGGTTAACTTTTCTTCCATCCTTTGTAGAAACGCTTTCAAGTATTTAATTCTACCGGAATCATTCAGAAAACAACCTCCATCATGGTAAGTAAAATCTGTATTTGCATCAATCATATTACGATTAATTAAATACATCACCAAAGAATCTACAATCGGCGCTCTAAACTCCTCAATTAAATCAGAAGCTAAAGCAGCATGACGTTCTGTTCCCTGGTGTAAACAACCAAAATAGGGGTCAAGTCCCTGAAGTTCAATTAAACTCAAAAGATGATTCCAGAGAACTTGATAGCCAAAACTCAATAAAGCATTCACCGGATTTCCTGGGGGACGACGCGATCGCACAGTAAACACAAACTTAGGATTAGTTAAACATTCTCCCAAAGCCGAAAAATATTGAGCCGCTGCTGCACCTTCGAGTCCCATTAATCGCTCCCAACTTTCTGCTTGTATCACCTTTTCCATGAGATGATTTAAACTTTGAATAGCCAAAGTAATCACCTCAGAAGACTGACGACGGGCTTGGCGCTGGAGAATGACTCGACTATTTTTTAGTTTAGCTTGAACAAGGCGACGAGCAATAATTAAACGGTCTACTCTGGTCAATTGTTGTTGATAACGGGATAGGTGTCTGTAGCCACGTTCAACGGGTAAAATTCTACCATAACAATATCCCATACGAGATAGATAAGCAATCGGAACATTACGAATTAAACAGGCTCGAATTGCTTGGGTAGTGACTTGAGATTTACCAAAAATTAACACTTGTTCAAGTAGGGGAATTTGAGCTTCTGCTAAGACTTCTTTTCCCTTTTTAATTAACAAACTTTCGGCTTCTAAAGTTAGATAACATCCTTGTTGAGAAACATAGAGAGTTAACATAACCTAGCGTTCAATTTCATTAGATGAACGAGAATCTAATTGAGAAGAATATGGTGTATCCTGATGTAAAGGAATTTCCCCCATAGAACGAGCAGGTTGCAGAAAACGAATTACTCCGTCGGCAAAAGTAGCGGTAAAGAAACTGGCAACGGTGACTAAAAAAGTATTACTGATTACTGCCATTAATCCCAAAGGTGCAATTAATAAAATAATTAAGGTAATCGCTCCATTCACAATGGCAATAGCAAAATTCCGAACCACAATGGCACGAGTATAACTATACATGGTACAATCCTTAATGGTTTTTAATGTTCTAATAGATTCAACAAACTTCAAAGCAGGAATTACGGAAAAATTTGTTAAAATCTAAAATTCTGGAAATGTATAATTTAAACCAAATCACATCAGCAAAAATACGAATTAATTACATTTTAGGGTTCATATTGTTTGATTTTGCTGATAAGATAATTATGAACTCTCATAAATAGAGTAGCTCCTTCTAAGGATGTAAAAGATTGGTTAGTCAAAGTATTTAAACAAGTTAAAACCCGCTTTTTCCAACTGCTTTCACAATCCTGCTGTCGGTCAACCTTCCAGGCTAGAAAAAGTTCATATTCTGTTAATCCACCCAAGCGATGAGATAGCTGATTTCTCATTGTTCTTGCTGAAGACCAGAAAGCTATAAAATCTTGGCTCTTTGATGTACTTGGGATAGCAACTTTGATAAGACCTTCTGAAAACCTGCCCTTTAATTGTTCTGAATTTGAAGATTGAAAATATCCCTGTCGGCGTATTTGAGGATATTGTTCAAGGATTGAGGAGGAAATTGTTAGATATTCACCCCCTCGATTTTGAACGAAATTTGGAAAAGTCTGAATAGCCCATAAATAAATTGTACCTTCAATTGCTCGATAACTATGTAACATTGCTTCAGCAGTATTTTGTTGTTTAAATCTCACCACACCTAACATTGCTTGTTCATATCCCATCCACCACCAGTAGTTTCCTTGATTTTGTTGAGGAGGATTTAAAATACTTTCAGAACATCTGAAAAAATCTTTAAAATTACCTTGATTCCATTGAATGCCCGCTTTAACTAAATTGCGGAGACAACCAAAATTTTCAGGATCTTGTTCAAAATAAGGCTCTAATAAATCAGACACTTCATCATAGTCAAATCGTTCCAATAACTTTAAACATTGTTGTTGAGTTCTATCCCAAAGATAATTTGTTCCTAAAAACGGGCCAGTATAATCAGAAGGAACTCCTTGATAGTTCTTGACAGGATTGGCTTTAAACTCATAAAATTGAATGCGATCGCCATATAAACTCAGACCAGAAACCCTCGCCGCTTCCGAGGCTTGACCCACTCCCCCCTTTAAACACACCCAAACCAACTGATTTTTCACCCGGATTTGATTTCGCCAAACCCGTGACCACCAGCGAAACATTTCTTCAAAATTAGAAGGGTTAGTTCCATCTTCTCCTAATGGAATAATTGTTATTTTTTCACTTGTTAGATGTTTAAAATTATCCATCAACCAAGCTTTAATAATTTCAGCCGAATAAATAGTATCCTTCTCTCTTTCTCTAATTCCCTCCTGTTGATTGGTAGCAATTAAATAAACTTGAGAGATTGTTCGACCTTGTTCTAAAAAAACTTTACCAAAAATAATCGGTTTAACTCGTTCTCGATATTGTTCAATATTTTCTAACAAATACTGAGTCAAATCTCGATAGCTTTTCTCAGCAAATCTTAAATCGGATAAAACCTCTGCCTGTTCTCCAATAATCGCGCCATTTTGAATACGATCATCCCCCACATTATACCATTCTCCCGAAGTAATTTGAAAACTTAAATCACGGGTTCCAATGGTTGCGACTAAAATTGATTGTTGAGACATAAAAATTAAATCCTCATCTTAATTTAGTGGCCAAATTTGAGCAAAGTTATCTTTGAGAGTATTCTGTTTTAACTTCTCAAGATAAGATTTTCGAGGGTTTTCTGTTGCTCCAAATATCGTGACAACTTGATAATCTTCTAAATCTGCAATCCAAACCGGAGAAGGTTTAACCCCGCGACTGACTTGACCACATAAATTGCCGTCATAATCCTTATATTGACCTTTAGTAATTTTAAAATCAGGACTATGTAACGTAGCTAAAGCATAAGGTTTTTCCTGTTGAGAGTTGCCAGCACAAACAATAATTCGGCAGTTGGCATCAATTGCTTCTTTCCAATTATCTTGACGCACTTGTCCTAAATTAATCGGATTATTAACAGCACGAAGATTAGGAATATTCGGCAGTTGAGAAAATCCTTGATAAAAATTTTTTAGATGCGTTTGGAACTTCTGTTTTAATATTTGCACATTATCCGGTAATTCCCAGAACGAATTATCATCATTAGGAATTAACGTTGAGCCTCTCCACCAAGGGGCACGTTCACGGGTTTGACGAGAATAACAAGGTCGTCTTGCTCCCTGTCCAATCCCACCTAAATGAAACATTAACCAAGTTAAATTCTTCATTAAATTAGCAATCGCTTGCCTGGTTTTTGTTTCTGTTGGACAACCCAGCGCATAGGAAAAAGTTAAAGTTCCTTCCTGTTCTCCACAGGGATCATCTTTACCTTGATAATTTGGTTTAGGTTCTTTTTGAGTCACTTTTCCTTCTAAAATTTCAACTCTAATCCAACCCCATTCCCGTTGAGGATTATTAATCCCTCCAAATAGTTTATTTTCCCAAACTGGAACTTCTCCTACAGGTAAAACACCTAACGCTAAACTTCTAAACCAATATCTTAGCATGGATTTAAACGCCACAGGACGTACTTCTGCTTCCGCTTGACCCCGATGTTGCCAATTTTGACGGTTATCATTCCAGTTCCACTGGGTGAACTTTTGTCGCCCATGAATCAGTTGACCTTGTAAGGTAAATTCTAAGCTGAAAAACTCCTCTTTCGGTCGTGCTTCTCCTGCTTTCATTAGTTCTCCATAACCCGTATTTACTTGAGAACCAATTCCCGCTTGTAGTCCTTTAACTAACCATTTCTTAACTTGGTTTAAGACTTCAATATCAGTACATCCACTGGCTAACCGTAAACCAATTAAAAACATCGGTTCTTTTAAAGATAAAAATGGATTAGGATTAGGATTATACTTGCAATCATTTCCCTCCCATTTCCAAATATTATTTGCCATATCGACCATTAATCCATCTTGATTTGGTAGGGGATAGGCGTCTAAAAATACAACTTTTCCAGAGCGGTTTTCCCCTTTTTCTTCAAGAGAACCAAACCAAGGTGCTACCCGTTTCTCAGCTTCTTTCCAGTCTACTTTTTCCTTAGACATAATTTCCCGAATAGCTTGGTTTCTAGCCACACCTCGCAAACTAGAAGATGGGATATAAGGCATTCCCAAAGCATCAAAAGCCGGGAGTAAAATACTTTCTGGCCCCCGATGCCCACCTACACGAATTCGCCAAGGACATTTGACTTGAAAACTGTTTCCTTCACCCGCAATTAATTTTGTCCGGTCTGTTAATTGTTGAAGGCGTTGTTGATAGTTAGCATTTTCCTCCGCCATTTGCAGAATTTGAACTTTTGTAGCATCCTTGTGTTCAGTATCGGGCGATCGCATCCACCGCAAATATTCTACAAAACTCGCCGTTTTATCGGGTAAAGGTTCATTTTCATTGTCAAGCCAAGGTGACGGTTTATTAGGTCTATTGGAACCCCCGCCACCGCCACCAGAGCCACTATTGCCACCGCCACCACCGCTACCACCAACCGTAATAATTTTTTTTGGTTTAGGGTCAGCTTTTTGAGTAGCAGGGTTAAGTGTTCCCGATGGTTTAGGCTTTGCTTGTCCCGATTGATTAGAGCGTTCCCAAGGATTAGGTGACATATTAATCTTCTCCAGAAATATCGTGATAGACAGCATTTGCCCAAAAACTAAATTCTTGAGCTACAGTTAGACCCAAACCTGTTAACCCCAAATATTCATCGGTTCCTAATGTTTTAAGAGTCTTGAGTCCATCAGAATTTGCTAGGTTTTTGATTTCTGACAGTTGTTCTAAACAGGCAAAATATTTTTTAACCACATCTTTTTTACCGTCTTGACTTAACGCCGTTTCTTCTGCTTTAAGCCGCATTATTCCCCAAGTAGAAAGATAGGTATAAAGTTCAACAGCTTGGCTTTTTTGTTCTTTAAGACGAGCATCTTGATTGTTATATTGAGTTCGCAGTCCTGATAATGCCTCATAAACAGGAGTAGCAATAGTACGCGGATCAAAGGTCATAGTTTTAACTCCTTAAATAATCAATTTAACCAAGATTGAACAAAACCCCGTCCCAAACTTTCTTGACCTCCAATTTGCAAAACCTCATTACCTGAAAGCAAGTCTTGAAAATCTGTTTTTGATTGTTCTGCTGTGCCATTAGCTTGTGATGTAATTCCCCAAGGAAAATACATTAAAGTATCAGGGGGAATCGCTTCTTCATAACGAAAACCACCATCAACGGATTTATGCTGATCAAGTTTTACTTTGACTTGTCGCCACAAACTCATTTGAACTAATGTGGCACAATGTTGATCAGAAAGTAATAACACCCGTTGCACAGATTTAGTTACTTTATTTTGAGGGAAAAACTCTTTCCAATTGTTCCAAGCTAAAAGTTCATTTTGTTTTAAAATTGCATCCTTGAGATAAATATTAGAACCCGATAAATTAGTGCTATAAGGAGCCGGAATTTCGGGTAAATTGGGGTTGAATCTTGCCCAACGGTGTAATAAAAGCGGGCAACTAATCCATACTACACCATGACTCAAAGAAGGAACGGGCAACCATAATAAGGAACCATCTCCAATCCAAATATCTCCTTGTTCTAATTGAGTGAGTCTTTTATCGATTTCTAATTCATAATTATCCAAAAATTCGGGATTTTCTAAATCCTTTAAATCAGGGCCAAATAACTTAACCAGGGTAATGCGATCGCTCACACTAGCTCTGATTTTACCTCGAATGGTACTAGAAGGAATATAGGGTAAATTAGTATGGGATTCCCTGGCAATTCCTAATAAATTTCCCTCTTGAGTTGTTCCCCCTGTATGTAACGGAGAGAGTAAATATAAAAACACTAAATCGGTCATGTTTATTCTCCTTGATAATTAATCCAAAGTAATTCAGAGTATCCCAATTTTCGCCAATTATTGGCTTTCATCCCCGCATTATCCTGAAATAAAGATTCGGGTTTCTCTAAATAATAAAGACTCCCTGGGGATGCAGCAAATACTTGAGGTGCGGGAATGCTTTTGTTTTCGGTTTTTTCTCGAAATCGGCAACTAATAGCAACGGGTTTTTCTGTAGCAACACTCACTAACGAACCTGGGGTTTGATTATGATTAGTCGTGTGAGCTAGTTTCCATTCCCAGGGCCATGCTCGACAGATGGATTTGCCTGCATCATGTTTCCGTTCAAATACCCCAGGTGTTACTAAATAAGCAATGGATTTACCCCCAGTTTCAAAGTTTTTATCCGATGTGTTTTTGAGAGTTTGCCATTGTTGGTCAAGAGGTTCGCACCTTTCCAAAATAGCGCGATGTCCTTCTCCTCCGAGTTGAATAATAGCCGGAGTTTTGATATCTTGATTTAGACCAATAGCTAAACTCCAACCCGTTGCCATTCGGATAGTATTTTCTACAAAATAACCATCAGAATCTTTAACTTGACGAGTCCCTTCTTGGATGGTGTTATGGGAACGAGTTTCTACTTTCCAAAGTTCTGTTTCTGTATCATCTTTCGCTAACCAATCCTGTTTTTTAATGTTTCCTGTCTTTAAGAATTGTGAGACAGTATTACAACTTAGATATTGGCGAAATTTAAGTTCCTGATTGTCTTCATCCTCAGAATCATTACTTGAATATACTTTAACTAACGGACAAGGTTTTTCAGTATTCCAGAGACTTTGATTAAGATTAGAATTCTGACTCCAAGCTAAAGGAATTAAGGGTATTGAACCCACAAATCCTAAAGGACGAGGTAAATAGAGTTGATTTTGATAGGAGAAAAAAGGCCCTTTTAAATCAACTGGGTCACTTGTTCCTAAATAAGACCGAATGGCGCTCCCTAATGTATGACCATTTGGAGGGAAAATACTCCCTGCCCAGGCTCGTTCACCTGGAGTAAAAGGTTTAGCATCTCTAAATAATAACACATCAATTGGCGTTATTTTATACCAAAACATTAAGATTTTCCTCCTAATTTAATCTGGCGATTTCTCAGAATAAAAGCTGCTAATTTTAGCCAATTATTGACTTGCAGCATATAATCTTTTTTCGTTGTTGTTTGCCATAAATTTTCTAAAAATGAAGTTAAATTCCGTTTAAAATCTTCCTGTTCTTCAAGAGATTCAAACTGTTCCCGTCGAGAACAAAAAGATTGAGTCCAAGGAGCGATCGCTTCAAAAACCGGAGCGGGATGTTGATTCCAAATCGTTGCAGCTTGTTCAAAAATTGCACTATCTAATTTAGGCAATTCTATCAACTTTCGCCAAGTGTTAAAAGTCTCAAACTTAGTCGTAGATTTTAAGACATTACCATTACCATAAATTACCCGAACTTGTATAGCATTTTTTTTCTGTTTGTCAGGAGATAAATGCTCTTTAGCTTGTGCTTCTGCTTCCCAAAGGTTATCTAATGCGATCGCCATTGGAACAGAATGATGGGCTATCACAATACCAAAACTAATAGTAGCTTTATGCCCCATCGTAAACAAAGGACGTTTTGCTAAATTATTAGGTATAGTTTCGCCTTTCCATTGCCAATAATCTCCATCATCAGAAAACTGATTTCCAGGGTCAGGATTACCTTTAAAACACTCTCGAATATCCCATAACCAGCTATCCCATTCCCATAGATTTGTAGAGGCTAAAACATCATCTCCTCCACTATAAATTAACCGTCCAGCATAACGTTGTTCAGTTATATAGGGAACCAATTGATTAGAAAAATCCAATAATGCTCGACTTAATGCAACATGAGTTGATGGCCCCATACGCTTTTTCTGTTTCAAGAATGCTTGAAAAGATTGACGTACAGAGTTCTCTAATTCAAAAAGCGAGCTTTTTTCTTCAGGAGGTTTTTCCATCTGATTTAATAATTGATTAGGAACATAATCTTGATAAGGATTCAAGTGTTTTCCTTTCAACCATTCGCTCATCCCATCGCCATCACCAGCAGCAATTACATACCAAGATGCGGGATTATTTTGAGGATAATAACTATCAATTTTAGTTTGAACTTGAGTGCGTAATTCTTGCCGTTCTTGAAGATTAAGATTTTTCTTATCCTCAACTAGCCATCCGGCATTGAGTAAACGGGGATGATAGGATTGGAATTGATTTTGACCATCAACCCAGGGAATACCCCATTTACTTTGCATTTGATAAATAACGTTATTTGCCCAATCAAAATCATCTAAAATCCCTCGGCAAGCGTTATGAAAATGATCAACATGACCAGGATAATTTTGTTTTAGATATCCTGCCACTCCTGCGGTTAAATCTGGATAAGACCCGGCAATTTCATTATCATTTAAGTTCAATAATTCCGGTAAAACTTTATGTAATACTCGCTTGACTGTTTCGGTGGCGTTGAGTTCTTCAATTCCATCAAATAATCCGGCATCTTGTTTCCAAAGTATCCGACTATCTCCTTCAGTTAACCAATCATGTTTTTCGATATGTTGATCAGGATGAACAACAGGGCCTAATCCTGAAATTGTTGAACGGGGGCCAAAAGCAGTCGGAATTTCCCAGGTGCGTGCATTTTTTATTGAAGTTAGAGCGAATCGAGTTTGGTCAAAAATATGAGGCCACCAAGAGCCGACATTAACACTAGAAGGATAGCGATGTTGTTTCTGTTTTCTTAGTTCTCCCGCACGTTGCAAAAACTGAGTTTCTTCCTCTAAAAATAGTGATTCTCTTTCAGAGAGATTACAAAGTTTGTTCTGAGCATCCCTCCAGATTTGTTCTTCATTTTCTTTGTAGATTTCGCTACTTCTTAATTGTTGGTTTAAATCTCCCAATGGAAAAGCACTCCAATAGGTCTGCCATTGTGCATCTAACCAAAGTTTCCAACTACTACTATTTTCTGTTAAATTTGGCATCCAAGATGGATTTCTACGCCCTTGCAATTCTACAAATACTAAATGACTTAATTCCTTCCATTCTTTTAATAAAATTTGCTTGGCAGTTTGCATGGCAGCTTTAACCGCATTTTGAGGAAGAATCAAAACAATTACATTAGGAAAACCTGCTGTTAAAACTTGCTGTGATCTGGGTTTGGGTATCCATTGTTTAAAATCTGGCCATTGCTTTAATAACCAAGTATCAATTAAAGGTTGTTCAAATAAACAAGGATAAATTAAACTATCTGGGCCATAAATTCTAGCTAATTCCCAACAAACTTTAGCAGATAAATAATGGAGAATCCATGAACCTGCCCAAAAATCTCGCATTTTGCGACTAGCTTTTATTAGTTCTTGAACAGGAGAAAAACTGAAAATTCCAATATAAGGACGGGAGGGAATTTGACCAGACGGCCATCTTTTTAGGACTTCATCAGTTAAATCCGTTCCTGTTAATGCACCTGCAACCGCAGCAGTTAAGCTGGTATGGCTCCAAATTGAACCATCGGGAATCCGAGTTTCCGCAGGCATTAAGAATAAAGATTGGTCATTGCTAAAACTATTGCAGACTTCAATCGGTAAACAACGCCATAACCACCAAAATACTTTTTGAGGATTCTCAATTTCTCGAATTGATTTTAATTGGTTATCCGTAGGATCAATAATTTGACAATCAAATAACTTTTTTTCGATTTCATTCAGATGATCGGCTCGATTTGAAGCATTAATTAGTGTTTCATGATCGGAATTTTGTAATTTCCAGATTTGAGATTTACCAGACAAAAGATGTCGAATTTCTAATCCTTGGTTAGATTGATTTTTCGGAGCATAGTTAATTGATTCTGATAAACTTCCTATGGCTGACCGATCACTAGCTGAAGTAATATAATCAGCTAAAAGAATATGTTTGAAAAATGTTCCTTGAGATTCTTCGGGATTCCAATTATTTTGCCTCCACTGCTCCATCACACGAAGCTCTTTCCAGCAACTATTTGAACCTCGTCCGGTATTGCAATGTAATGCTTTTAATACTGGGTCATGCAGCAAACCCCAAATTTTGGCTTGCCAAAAAAGTGTCATAATTCCTTACTTCCCATTTCATGAATATAATTTACTTAACTAATCATTATTGGTCAGTTTTTCTTGGTTATCCAAGAAAAATAACCTAGATATTTATGATACCTTATCTTATATCTTGTATTTTATAATTTTATCGTTTAAGTCACAAAACTCAATAATCCTTAAAAAATCTATACTTTTAGAGCAATATTGGCTTTTTAAAATAGGTTAGAGTCATTTAAGCTGAGGATATGGGCATTACTGAATACTGTTGGTGGATATAGCAGTCGCCACATCTATTAGGACATTCTTGAAGGCTAAAAAGGGAAATTAATTGATTCCGATCGCACTAAAAAAAGCCCCAGTTTTTACTAGGGCTTTAGTGGTTATAGTAGTCGCCAGACCTATTAGGACAAAGAGTGATGCAGCAAAGCTAGACGGTGAAGTCTTTTCCAGTGACTTCAAATTTTATTGAACCTTGCCTCCAGATTTGCTTTTAGAAAAATAAGTTTGAAACATTGCCTTAGCAATGGGGGCGGCGGATTTAGATCCATAACCCCCATTTTCCACCACGACCGCGATCGCAATTTCAGGATTTTCGGCGGGGCCAAAAGCCACATATAGGGAGTGATCGGTTTGTCCCGATACCTCCGAGGTTCCGGTTTTACCCCCCGTCAGAGGAATTGAACCATCATTCATCCCTTGACCCGTCCCGTACTCAACCACAGAAATGAGTCCATCCTTAATCACCTGAATCGCTTCGGGTTTCAGTCCCGTCGGTTCCGGTTTAGCTGCCGGGGTCTGGGTCAAATCCGCCAAAAGATGGGGTTTAACCCGATATCCACCATTAGCGATCGCGGCTACCATCACCGCCAACTCCAATGGAGTTGCTAATACAGTCCCTTGACCAATCGACATGGTGACCGTATCCCCTAAATACCAAGGTTCCCCATAGGTTTTTTCCTTATCCTCTGGGGTGGGGATAAATCCCTCTGAGCCTTCGGGCAACCCTAAAAGTTTTAAACTGTTGTTCTCAATCCCTAAACGTTTCCCCCACTCGGCGATCGCTTCCGGGCCTACAGCCATCCCCAATTGATAATAAAACGTATTACTACTAAAGGCGAGGGCATCTCTAAAACCAATCACCCCGTAACCCCCACTATGTTCGTTAAAGGTAATTCCCCCCACCGTAATCGAAGGGTATGTACCAATCACTGAGTCTGGACTAAATTTACCCGAACCCATAGCCGCGGCTGAGGAGACAATTTTGAAGGTACTCCCCGGTGGATATCCTTGCAAAGCGCGATTTAAAAACGGATCATCTCCATTTTGGAGTTCTTCCCATTGTTTTTGGCTAATGGGTTTAGTAAAAATATTGGGATCAAATCGGGGACTACTGGCCATAGCCAGAATTTCTCCGGTTTTGGCATTTAAGGCCACCGCTGCCCCCCGACGATCTCCCAGGGCGGCTTCGGCGGTTTTTTGTAAATCTAAATCGAGGGTTAATCTCACATTTTCTCCCCCTTTAGATTCGTTATCGCCCAATTCCCGTAATTCTTGGTTCATGCTATTGACTTCAATCAAGCGGGAACCCCAAACCCCTGAGAGTTTCTGATTGGCTTGGGCTTCAATCCCTAACTGTCCCACAACCATCCCCATCGGCCATTGCGGGTGTTTTTTCAAATCCTCGGCGGTGGCTTCACCAATATAACCAAGGATCTGTGAAGCTAAGTTTCCTTCGGGGTAATAACGGTTAGATTCGCTTCTGACTTCCACGCCGGGTAAGGATTTTTCTCCTAACCAAATAAAGGCTTGGGGGGTCAAAAACTGACTAATTCTGACGGAGGCTGCGGACTGATATCCGGCTTTTTCAATTGGGGCTAAAATTCGTTCAGGAGTTATATTAATGATTGGACTGAGGATTTTGGCAATTTTTTCCCATTCCTGGGGGGTATGTTCATTCGGCCAAACATATAAAGCCTGGGTGAGACGATTGGCGGCTAATTGTTTATCATTGCGGTCTAAAATATAACCCCGATTTGAGGGAATCGGAATCATGCGAATCCGGTTTTGATCGGCTCGATCTCGGTTCTTCTGACCATCTACCACTTGCAGTTGCACTAACCGAAAAGAATGCACACCCATGGCTAGAGTTGTGAGTAACATTAAAAAAACCGCACGATAGAGGGGACGAATTTCTCGTTTTTGATTGGCTCGCCAGGAAATTTCTGTTTGACGATTATCCCGATTCCGACCCCAAGAATAATTAGTTTCCATAATTCTCCAAATTTTAAAATAGATTGTTATTGTGGGTTGACTTTAACCCTAGTTTAATCTTCCAAGCACCAAGAGAGTAGGACTAATAGTACGACTAAACTGATCGAATTGGGTAAGTGTAGTCCTGTAATCACATCAATGATAGAGAAAATTCCTTCCTCCATGACCAGAACTGCCAAAAACATAATTAAAAAAGTGAATATTAACAGCATATTAATTAGGAAAACTTATCTTGCAAGGGTCAATTCGGAAATCCGAACCTGAAAAGAATACATTGTACATCCGATCAAAATACCGTCATCCCCTAAAATGGGAGTAGTAGTCTGTATAACAATAACGGGTTATTAATCAATGCTCAAGACCCTTCAACATGACTTCAGCATTATCTTTGAACGTGATCCTGCTGCTCGCAACTGGTTAGAAGTTATCTTCTGCTATCCCGGTCTTCAGGCTTTATTATGCCACCGCCTAGCACACGGGTTATATGGTTTTGGGCTTCCCTTTATCCCCCGTCTAATTTCCCATCTGGCTCGGTTTCTGACGGGAATCGAAATTCATCCTGGGGCTGTGATTGGTAAGGGCGTATTCATCGATCATGGTATGGGAGTTGTGATTGGTGAGACGGCTATTTTAGGGGATTTTTGCCTGATTTATCAAGGCGTCACCCTGGGAGGCACAGGGAAAGAAAGCGGTAAACGCCATCCTACTCTGGGGGAAAATGTGGTGGTCGGCGCCGGAGCTAAAGTTTTAGGTAATATTCAATTGGGGGAGAATGTTCGGATTGGGGCCGGATCGGTGGTTCTGCGGGATGTTCCAGCTAATTGTACCGTGGTCGGGATTCCGGGTAGGATTGTCTATCGCTCTGGGGTGCGGATTGATCCCCTCGAACATGGCAGTCTTCCTGACTCGGAGGCGCAGGTGATTAGGATGTTAGTGGATCGGATTGAACTATTGGAACAACAAGTACAGTCCCTACAACAGCAATCTTCTGTGGCTCAAAATCAACTCGAAGCGGCTCTGAAATTAGAATACTGTCCCAACCCCGATAGGTTATCGGTTCAGGAACAAACCACCCATTATGGTCAGGAATACTCGGTTTCGACGGCTACCCATTGTCGGATAAAAGATAGAACTATTCAACAATTTTTAGATGGTGCTGGGATTTAATTCTTGTTGTAGTGCGGTTTTAACTTGCTCAAATTCAGTTTGAATTTGGGCATATATTTTCTCGGCTTCAGATTGAGATAAGGATAGGATTCAAACTCAAAGACTGTTGGCTAATTTCCTGTAGTCTTTGAATTTCTGAGGGGTCAAGATAACGTCATAAATTTTAATCTATTGATCACCAGATTTTGTATGAATAATTACATCAAGGTAAATATTTCTGAACAATTACCCACCCGGATAAAGAAACCGCAGTAAAAGCAAAAAATAAACCCATATTTATGCCAAGATGAAGGGGGCGCGCCCAGGTATTTTTAGGATTAATTTGGGTAGCACTCCAAGCCGATCCTAATACTAAACTTACCACAATTAATCCGGCACCTAGATGAATTGAATGCCCTAAACTCCCGTAATATCCAAGAGTACCCACTAAGCCAACGGTTAGTAAAATTAGGACTAAACTCACCATTACCCCACCTATAAGGTAATGAAAAGTTCTGAGTCCGTTAAGTCGAGGTTGTTGATTTTTTCGGGAATATAGCATCCATCCTCCTGTCATCGCTAACAATACATAAGCGAAGACAGAAAATCCCATCGACCAAGCCGCAATTTTCCATAACCACAAAAATGAGGGTAAATTCATAACACGGATTTTAACGGATTAAAGGGATTTGACGGATAAAGATTTTAACGGATGTTAATTTCAAGAATTACCATAATATTCTATGGCATAATCCTTAAACCGTTCTAAATCTTTTTGTAGGGTTGACTCCACTACTCCACCCAAAAATAAATTATCCATCAGTTGTCCTAAAATCCCAGGAATGGCATAAGAAACAGTTAATTTAACAATACTACTCCCATGACGATCATAAAACCTAATTGCTCCCCGATTCGGTAAACCATCTACTGATTCCCATTGAATAATTTGATTAGGAATTTGTTTTAAAATCCTTGATAACCAACTAAATTCCAAATTACCTGTGGCTAATTTCCAACGGGATAAATCAGGATTATCTTCTAAAATTTTAACTGAATCAATCCATTTCATCCAACGGGGCATTTGTTCCAAATCCGACCACAAAATCCAAGAGATATCAATGGGAACCGGAACTTCAACTTGCACACTATGTTCTAACCAATCAGCCATAATATTTACAAATTTATAAAGATTTTACCTAATTGAATTTGTAGTATTGCTATACAATGTGAATCCTAAATAATAATTAGCCAAAATCATAAATTTCAGGCTAATTATTAAGATAAAATCCTCAATTATCCAGCAACAACAGGGGAAGGTTTAAGATCGGAAAAGCTAGTTTCTAATATAGCCTTAGCCGCCTGTCGTCCTGAAATAGTTGCCCCTTCCATACTATCAATATAATCCTGTTGTGTGTAACTTCCGGCTAAAAAGAAATTAGCAACAGGAGTTTTTTGGGCCGGACGATAGGCGTCCATTCCAGGGGATTCTCGATATAAAGATTGAGCTAATTTAACCACACTATACCAGGTCATATTCAATTCCCTGGAACTAGGAAATAAATTATGAACTTGTTTTAAAACGTGCTGGGCAATTTCCTGATTATTTTGTTTAATAAAAGGATCTCCAGGGGTTAAAACTAACTGTAATAAAGATCCTTGTCCCTCTCGATAATAGTCCGCCGGACTGGATAAAGCTAAGTCAGAAAAACAGGAAAAATCCGCATCGGCTGTATATAATAAATTATCAATTCCGGCGGCTTCTTTAAGTTGTTGACGTTTTTGGGGATCATTTAATTCCGTCACCCAACCATCAAACCGCAGTTGTACCGTTGCCACGGGAACCGCTTCTAACTTATAAATATTGTCAAACTCCGACCATTTTCGCCAAGCGGTGGGAATCATTTTTTGTACCCCCGGAATATCCCCGGCGAAAACATAGGCATCGGCAATAATTGTTTCTTCAGTTTCTCCTTTGGCGACTACCATTCCCGTCACATAAGTTTTACCTTCTATTTCTGAAAACTGTATTTCTCGAACTCGACGCCGGGTATGAATTTTCACACCTCTTTGTTCCAAATAATTCACAATAGGTTTATGCAAATATTCCGCCGGAGATCCTGTCAACATTCGCAACATAGATGCCTCTGTTTTGGTGGCAAAAAATAGGAAAATCGTTAACATACACCGAGCGGAAATATTCTCAGTATCAATAAATCCCAAGGCATAGGCAATCGGGTTCCACATCCGTTTTAGACTACCTTCAGAACCGCCATGACTGCGAAACCAGTCCGCAAAACTAACTCTATCTAACTCGCGGATAGTCCTCATCGCTCCTTTAAAGTCTACCAACCCTTGAACAATCGGGCTAGTCCCCAAAGCGATCGCATTTTGTAATTTATCAATCACCGAGAGTTGGGATGTGGTGAAAAACGCCTTCAACCCGTTAAAAGGAGCCCCGGTAATGAAGCGAAAGTCTAAACTGCCAGTTTTCCCCCCGGTATTGATAAAAATGTGGGTATGGTCTTTTAACCCAAGGTTGTCAATCGCCCCCACCTTTCTCATCAGTTCAAATAAGTTATAGTAGCAGCCAAAAAAGACGTGCAACCCCATTTCAATATGGTTGCCTTCCGGGTCTATCCAACTGCTAACTTTACCCCCGACAAAGGGACGGGATTCAAAAATCTCTACTTCGTGTCCGGCATCCACTAGGTCAATTGCCGTAGCCATGCCCGCTAAACCTGCTCCTGCGATCGCAACCCGCATTTGTTAGACTGCCCTTTACCTTAAGCGTTTGTTTACAGATTGTAACAAAAAGCGGGAATATTAAAAAGAGGGAGGTTGGGAGGGATCAATTCCTGGCAACTTCACACAGAATTAATATGAGTCTAGTTATCAATAACTTCAATAGATTATATGCTGGAAAAAATTAAAGATATTGCCACAACCTTAGCCCCTAGGTTAATTGAGATTCGTCGCCATATTCATGCCCATCCAGAACTCAGTGGTCAAGAATATCAAACCTCAGCTTATGTCGCCGGGGTTTTATCCTCCTGTGGGATTAAGGTACAAGAAGGTGTGGGGACAACGGGAGTCGTGGGAGAATTCAAGGGAAATACTACCAACCCCCGTTGGTTTGCTATTCGCACTGATATGGACGCTCTACCCATGACCGAATTAACTGGGTTAGAGTATGCCTCTCGACAGATTGGAGTGATGCACGCTTGCGGACATGACTTGCACACCACGTTAGGGTTAGGAACAGCGATGGTTTTGTCTCATTTAGGTCAGAATTTTCCGGGCAAAGTGAGGTTTTTGTTTCAACCGGCGGAAGAAATTGCTAAAGGGGCAACCTGGATGGTACATGATAACGTCATGGAGGACGTGGCAGCGATTTTGGGGGTTCATGTCTTCCCCAGTATTCCCGCCGGATGTGTGGGACTGCGACAGGGGGCGTTAACGGCGGCGGCGGATGATTTGGAATTAACGATTATCGGAGAGTCGGGTCACGGGGCGCGACCCCATGAAGCTAAGGATGGGATTTGGATCGCGGCCCAGGTAATTACCATGTTACAACAGGCGATTAGTCGCACTCAAAACCCTTTAAGACCTGTGGTTTTATCCATTGGTCAAATTGTAGGCGGACGGGCACCTAATATTATTGCGGATCAGGTTAAACTATTAGGAACGGTGCGATCGCTTCATCCTGAAACCTACGCATCTTTACCGGGTTGGATAGAACAAATTGTTGCTAATATTTGCCAAATGTACGGGGCAAATTATGAGTTAAATTATCGTCGAGGTGTTCCCTCGGTGCAGAATGATCCGATGTTAACTCAAATTGTCGAAGAAAGTGTTAGAGAAGCATTTGGGTCTGGTGCGGTTTTGAATTTACCCGAACCCTCTTTAGGTGCAGAGGATTTTTCTGTCTATTTAGATTATGCACCCGGCATGATGTTTCGCTTAGGTGTCGGACACAAAAATAAACATAATTATCCCTTACATCATCCTAAGTTTGAAATTGATGAATCGGCAATTATTACGGGGGTGGTAACTTTAGCCTATTCTGCCTATAAATTTTGTCAAAAACAATTAGCAACGGAGAAGAATTAATCAATCGCAAAAATATCCGTTACCCAGTTATAGCAACCGCCAAGGCAGTTAGGACACCAGACGGATCTTGGAACCCAGACGGTGAAGTGATTTCCCCCGGTGTTCCCTCCCCCCCTAGCCCTGCGTGCACGGGGGGTTGGGGGGGCTGTTCCCTGATCCGGCGTTCCCTGTTCCCTGCTATAAAATTCAGCTAACCTAAGTTTTTTCTAACCGCAGTTTCATAAATCAATTGATTCACTTTAACCGATTGTTCTAAATCAACCATGGGTTGAGGATAGTCAACGCCTAAAATTACCCTAAAGCGTTTTTGTTCAACGGGCAATAATTTCCAAGGTTGATGAACTTTTGATGGGGGTAAATCCTTTAATTCCGGCAGCCAATGTTTAATATAATCCCCATTGGGGTCATAATCTTGGGATTGTTTGAGAATATTAAAATAGCGGAATCCTCTGGCATCATTTCCCACTCCAGCGTTATAATTCCAGTTACCCCAATTGCTACACACATCATAATCAATTAACAAAGATTCAAACCATTCTGCCCCTCTTTGCCAATTAATTCCTAAATTTTTGGTGAGGAAACTGGCTACATTTTGCCGCCCTCGGTTTGACATAAATCCTGTTGTTAATAATTCCCGCATATTCGCATCTACTAAGGGAAAACCTGTGATTCCCCGTTGCCATTGTTCAAACTGTTTTGGATTGTATTTCCAAGGAATAGAAATTCCTTGTAGACCCTGGGGATAAAATATTTTATTCCCATGTTTTAAAGCAATAAATTTAAAATAATCTCGCCATAATAATTCAAAAATTAACCAGTAAGTTGAATCGTTTTTTACCCGTTCTTTTTCGTAGGTTTGAACTGTATTATAAATTAGTCGGGGGGACAAACAACCTAATGCTAACCATGGGGAAAACTTAGAAGAATAATTTTCTCCTAACATTCCATTGCGGGTTTCTTTATAATTTTTGAGACAATCCTGTTCCCAAATATAATTTTTTAAACGATCTAATCCTGCGGTTTCTCCACCTTGAAATTTCATCACTGACCGAGAATCAAAAACAGGTGTTCCTAAACCTAAATCTTGAATATTGGGTAAGTTTCCTGTTTCTATTTCAGGTAAATGGGGTAATTGTTTAGGAGAAGTAAAAAGACTATTTATAATTGATTGAGATTCAACTTGCTTTCTAAATTGAGTAAAAATTTCTGGAAGTTGAGGAATAGAAAAGGGTAAATCTGTTATAGAATAAAGTGTTGCACCCCAATAGGATTTGACCACAACTCCTAAAGCAGCTAAGGCAGTTTTTAAATTTTGTTCTATGGTTAATTCCTCGGAAGTGGCTTCTTGATAATAATAGACTGCATCAATATTGAGGATTTTAACTAATTCAGGAATAATTATTTCTGGCTTCCCTAGACGAAGGATTAAATCACTTCCCAACTTTCTGAAAGATTGACGTAAATCCGCAACGCTTTCCAATAAAAATTGAGTGCGAAATGCTCCCGTTTTGGGGAATCCATAGGAGGTTTGAGTAAACTGTCGAGGGTCAAAACAATACACAGGAATAATCTGTGCTTGAGTGTTTAATGCTGAGGATAAGGGTTGATGGTCATGTAGTCGTAAATCGTTTCGATACCAGATTAAAATTCGTTTTGGGGTCACAATGATTAGCCGTCTAAAGGGTTAAGTTCGTTTTAGTAGTCCGTCTGTTAGTCTAACTCACGGATTTACAAAACGTTACACTTAATCCATTTTAGCCGAATTCTCCAGGGGTTTGACAACTAACCAGCGTCCCGTTTTCGGGTCGCGGTAACTATTGTAGGGGTTAGAGCGCAATGGTTTGGGATAAACTTTCATAATCACCCTCCAAATCCTTAACGGTTGAAAAAATAGAGATCAACTCAATAATTTAATTATTCCGTATTTTCCCGGTTAAATCAGGGACGCTCATCTCTAAAATTCTGTGATGATAACGTTCAATTTGAGTGACAATGAACATAGAAGCAAGTGAGAGCAGTTTAGGGGATCTTGTGATCTCGATCATTTAATTCTACGTTTACAGATTATTTATTCTCATTAATTGCTATGAAAACTAAAAAAAACTTTATTGTTATTGATACGGAAGGACAACCGATTTTAAGAGAATTAGCGATTGTTAATGATCAAGGAGAATTAATTTATGAAGCCTTTGTGGAAAATCATCCCCAAAGTCCTAAAATTGCCCATCTGACTAAACCGTTAAAAGTAATTTTACAAGAATTTCTGGAAATTGCTCAATCTCAAATTATTATTTGTCATTATGCTCAAAATGATATTGAAATCTTGAGAAATTCATTTAAAGCGGTGGGAATTTCTGCCCCTCAATTAGATTTTCAGTGTAGTTTTGAACTAGCTCAACGCTATTTACCGCAATTAAATAGTCATTCTTTAGAGACTTTAAGTAAACATCTAAGACTTAAATTAGAGGGTCAATTTTTTATCAAAGATTCTGCCCATAGAGCTAAATATGATGCGTCATTTACCTATCAACTTTATAAACATATTGTGAATGAATTTCTTAAAAAAGAATTAAAAACCCAACCCAACCCTTTTGGAAACAGTCGTGTTGATACTCCCTTTCAGGATCACCCGGATTTTAGAGGGATTTTTGCGGAAGAATGCGATCGCTTAAAAGCTATTTTAGGGGATATTAAATTAGACTTCAATCATCAAACCAAAGGAGCAATTGTGATTGGGGAACCCGGATCAGGAAAAACCCATCTAATGATGCGATTAGCCAAGGATTTATTAACTAAAAATAGATTATTATTTATCCGCCAACCTAATAATCCTGATACGGTTTTATTCCATACCTATAGTCGTATTTTAGAATCCTTAATCCAAATTGTTCCGAATAGTATTCATACTCAAATTGAGTATTTATTGGCTAATAGTTTTTCGGAAATTATTAAATCTACTGATAACTATTTTACCTCAAAAACCCAAAAAGACGAAAAGATATTACAACTGATTCAAGGGGGAAATTTAAAGCTATTTACCGACTTATCCCAAGCAGAAACCAAAACAAAACGGGAATTTTGGCAACATATTGAAAAACGGGCTTTGGAGTGGTGGAATAATAACTTTTCCGCCGCGGGTTACGCCCCTAAATTTTTACAAGGAATTGTGAAATTTTGTGGCTATACCGACTTTAACCGTCGTCAAATTATTACCCAATGGTTAGCAATGAATAATCTCCCTCAAGAAGAATTAGACCGGGTGGGTTTACCCTCCTGGGAAGATGAATTGAGCCGGGAGGAAGCATCTTTAGAAGCATTGAAGGTTTTGGGGTGTTTATCCCTCTTAGATGAACCTTTAATCATTGTTTTTGATCAGTTGGAGGGATTAGGATTAAAACACAATGAACGATTATTACACTGTTTTGGAACCGCGATTAAAGAGATTTTTACCCATGTTCCGAATAGTTTAATTATTTTAAACCTATTTCCTGATCGCTGGCAACAATTTAAACAGGTTTTTGATGGGTCAATTATTGATCGGGTATCCCAGTCCCAAGTGTTTCTTAATCGTCCTTCCAATCAAGAGTTAAAACAGTTATTGAATTTAAAATTACAAGGGTTAGATGTCACCCTAGATGATTTATTTGAAGTGGATGAAATTACTGCAATTTTAAATCATATTTCTATTCGGACAGTCTTAAATGTGGCGGCGGATTATTACCGCTATAAAGTCGATGGAATCCCTCTCCCAAAACATCAACTAATTCCAGTGTTACAAACCGATGAAAGTGATGTAGAAAGACGGTTAAAAAAGTTGGAAATTGAACTGGAACAAATGAAACAGGGAATGACTCAAATTGCGAAAATTTTTGGTGAGAAAAATCAGCAAAATTTAGAAATATTTAATGGGGAATTATTTGGATTTGTCCCCTCCTTTGATTCTGCGGCTAAACGTCAACTCAAAAATTATTTAAAGGCGCAACGAATTTGTTTAGAAGCTAATTTATCCAAGCCTAAAATTTTAACCGATAGTGATGATTTAGGTAAATTAATCACAATTTTAGAATCCTTAATGTTAGTGATTTCTCCCTTGAGTTTTGATATTTTACGTTTAGGAAAACGAGTCATTCCTGAACATTTAATTATTCAAACTCAAACCCATAGTTTTGTGGTGGGATTTTTACATTTAGGTGGGGCACCCTTTTTCCATCGGATGAAAAACTGGAATGAATTATTGGTTTTGAAACCCAATTTTAAATTTATTCTATGTCGAGATCAGAGCGATTATCCGATTAGTGGTGAGAAAAGTCTATTTGAGCTAGAAAAACTTCAACATTCTAAAAATGGAAAACTAATGCTTTGGAATCCAGACCATAGAGTTTTATTTGAGTTGTTTTATCAAATGATCCTAGATATTCAAAATTATGATTTAGAGATCAAGTTTGAGGAGGCTATGGAGTTTATTTTATCAGAATATCAGGATTATTGGCTATTTCAAAATATTACCAGAGATTTGAGTTAAAAACTATATCGCGGTACGGAACAGGGAATAGCCCCCCAAACCCCCCGTGCACGGGGGGCTAGGGGGGGAGGGAATAGGGAATAGGGAATAGGACTTACGCACCAAAACTGGTTTCTGAACGAGAAATCACCGATTTCATCCGCAAAGTCAGGGCTAGAAACCCGGTTTCTTTGTTCTTGTCCGTAAGTCCTGTCTCCGTCAATCCGTTGATTTCGTTTTTATATCCCCAGATGATTCACTACACCCTTATTCAACCGTTACCGACTTGGCTAAATTCCGAGGTTGATCAACATCTAAACCCCGTCGTGCTGCAATATAATAAGCTAATAATTGCAGGGGAATTACGGTTAGAATCGGGGATAAAATTTCATCAACGATTGGAACAGCTAGAACATCATCAAAGGTTTCCTTAGCTTCGAGTTCTTCTATCGGTATCACCCCAATTAAACGGGCATCTCGCGCCTTAGCTTCTTGAGCATTAGAAATTACTTTTTCATACACATTTCCCGGCATGGCGATCGCCACTACGGGCACTTTTTCATCTAACAAAGCAATCGGGCCATGTTTCATTTCTCCCGCCGGATATCCCTCCGCATGAATGTAACTAATTTCTTTTAATTTTAATGCCCCTTCTAAAGCAATTGGAAAATTAATTCCGCGTCCTAAAAAGATAAAATCTTGGGTTTCATTAAAATCAGAGGCTAACTCCTCAATATATTTTTCTTGACTCTGTAATAACTGTTCCATTTGAGCCGGAAGTTGTCGTAAATCCTTGATAATTTCGAGTAACCGAGATTCGGGCAAACTTTGACGATGCCAAGCAATATCTAAAGCCAATAAATAAAAGGCAACTAATTGAGCGACAAAGGTTTTGGTTGCAGCCACCCCAATTTCAATTCCGGCTCTGGTATCAATAATATGGGGAACTAATTGGGCTAAAGAACTTTCAGGACGGTTGGTAATTCCTAATAGTTTAGGCGCGTATTTTGCCGGGGAATTTATCCGCCGTTGCTGTTCCATTGCCAAGGAAGCTAAGGTATCGGCCGTTTCTCCCGACTGTGTAACTCCAATTGTTAAAGTATGGGGTCGCAGGGGGGTCGGTGCGTAACGAGCCTCAGACGCATACTGTACCACCGTAGGAATATTTGCGATTTGTTCTAACAAATATTTCCCGACTAAACTGGCGTGCCAACTGGTTCCACAGGCTAGAATTTCAATTTGTTCTAAATCTTGATACCAGCTTGAAGGAACACTTAAATGAATTGGTGAAGGTCGTTTTTTGGCTTTAGATTTTTCAGTGGTTTTTTCCGGTTCTAGTTCCAATTCTGGATCTAAATAGGCTTGCAAACAATCCCGAACAACTCCCGGTTGTTCATGGATTTCCTTTAACATAAAATGTTTAAAGGCGTGCTTCTCAACTAAAGTCGGACTCAAATTAAGAATCCGAGGAACTTTATGTAAACGTTCTCCCGCAAAACTATAAACCTCTACACCCAAATGGGTTAAACGAGCCATTTCCCCATTTTCTAAACTTAAAATTGCTTGGGTATAGGGAACTAAAGCCGGGGTGTCGGAAGCACAGAAAAATTCTCCTTGACCTAAACCAATTGATAAAGGAGCTTGTTGACGAGCCACAATTAATTCATTGGGAGAATCTGCACATAAAACCGCGATCGCAAATGCTCCTTCTAAACGATTAACAGTTTTACGGACAGCCTCTAAAAAAGATATTTTTTCAGAAGTTGGAGTTGCTAAAAAATCAGCAATCAAATGGGGAATTACTTCCGTATCCGTATCGGATTTAAACTCATAACCTTTGGCTTTTAATTCTTCTCGTAATTCCCGATAATTTTCCACAATCCCATTTTGAACAACGGCTACCCCTTCTTTCGGATCGAGGTGCGGATGGGCATTCCGTTCTTCCGGTTTGCCATGGGTTGCCCAGCGTGTATGACCAATCCCAATACTAGAGGGCATCTCAACATGGGCTAATTTTTCCCGGAGGTTATGGAGCTTTCCCTTAGCTCTCATAGAATGAATATTCCCTTCCCAAATTGTCGCTAAACCCGCCGAATCATAACCCCGATATTCTAGTTTTTCTAACCCGGACATGAGAATTTCACTGGCAACTCGAGTCCCAATATAACCAACAATTCCACACATGAATTAAAAACTCCTGTTTTAATAGCTTTTGTCTCGAATACGAATCCGAGTTTATCTTATCTTAACCACTGGCATAATGTTTGGCGATTAATTATCCAACCAAAGGTAATAACTCCAAAGGAATTGGGCGGGTTTAGGGAGATAATTACTAATAATTAAAGATCCCCTACGGTTGAATTGTTAATCATTGTCAAATGCGATCGCATTTTTACTATTAACCTGTATTCAAACAATAAAAACGATCGCGCTAAAGTCTTAAAATTTGGACTGGAACTCCTAATACCTTGGCACTCGCAGCTAAACCTTCATCTGCTGTTATTAAAGAAATTTCATAAGAAAATGCGATCGCTAAATGCAAAGCATCCAAAGTTCGTAAAGGAATATAGCAATCCTAAATAGGTTGTAACATTTCAATACTGATATGAAACGGCCAGAAGTATTACCCCAGATCCCTCCCCCCCTAGCCCCCCGTGTACGGGGGGTTTGGGGGGCTGTTCCGGTGTTCCCTTTTGATCAGGGATTTTAAACACAACTCAAATAGGATTGCTATATCAAATCTACTGATCCAAATATCACTATCAATCCAGTAAGAAGGTTGTACCATAAGTTCAGGGATCATAGTGATTTAATTACTCAATTACTATATGGAGGGCATTGATTGTATCATAAACTTGTTTGATCAAATAAATTTTCTGTTGATTTTTATAAATTTATTATTTTTAAACTAAGGCGGTTGCTATAGATAAACTATCAACCGCCAACCCACAACAGCCAAACGCCCAAACCCCGTTTACAGCAACCCAATGAAATGTAAGGGGCCTTGTCCGGTCATAATTTCTATTAATATGCCGATCATTCCTAACATGGCTAACCGACCATTCCAAACTTCGGCGGTGGTGGTGAGTCCCCATTCCCAACTTTCTTGAGGATACATCTTGGTTTTTTTGCCGGGGTGTGCGACATCGGAGAACTTAATATTAGGAGCATTTAAGGCTTCTATAACCATTTCTGCTAAATCATTAATAAACACCGGATGGGTATTTAATGCCGGAACTCGATTGAATTTTTCAATCCCAGCTTCTTCAGCCAGTTCTCGATATTCCATATCAATTTCTTCTAAAGTTTCGATATGTTCAGATACAAAACTAATCGGAACCACGACTAATTCTTTAACGCCTTCTTTGGCTAATTCAAGAATAACTTCATCCGTATAAGGTTTCAACCATTCCACGGGGCCAACTCGACTTTGATAGGCGAGAACATGGGGGTTAGGACGGTTTAAGGTCTGCATAATTGCCGCCGTACAGCCTTCAATTTCATCCCGATAGGGATCTCCAGCTTCTTCGACATAACTAACCGGAACACCGTGGGCACTAAAGAAAATTTGCACCTGTTCAGGATGATCACAATGTTCAATTTCCTGCTCAATTAATTCCGTCATTGCTTGTAGATAACCCGGACGATTATACCAAGAAGGAATTACTGTATAATCAACTTTTTGTAAACTGGGATCTTGTTCCCAAAGTTTTTCTAAAACTCGAAAACTAGAACCACTGGTACTAATTGAAAATTGCGGATATAAAGGTAAAATAACTAATTCTTCGATTTGATCCCGTTTGATTTTGGCCACTGCTTCTTCAGTAAATGGGTTCCAATAGCGCATCCCCACATACACCCGGATATCGTGACCTTTTTCCTGTAAAGACCCTTGTAAAGCAATGGCTTGTTCTTCCGTAATTCGCCGCAGGGGAGAACCGCCCCCGATCGCCTTATAATTTTCCTGGGACTTCTGATAGCGCAAAGTTGAAATCATCCAAGCCAAAGGTTTTTGCATCCAAGCAAAGGGCAAACGGATAATTTCTGGGTCTGAAAATAGATTATACAAAAAGGGGCGAACATCTTGCAGTTGCTCTGGCCCGCCCAGATTTAGCAGTAAGACTCCGACTCGTCCCATAGCGGATACTTCCTATCCTAAGATTTGTTAACTATCTTAACAATATATTGTCCTTGTGGGTTAGTCGATCTTTTAATTTATAAAAATTGTTCTTAACATGGCAACTATTCTCAGAAGTTTAAGTTACCGCTATCAATGGCTCTATGATACCATTTCCCGACTGGCGGCGTTGAGTGTGGGCGGTGAGCGTCGGTTTCGGGAGTTGGCCTTAACGGGCTTAACCCTGACACCGGAAACCCAAATTCTCGACTTGTGCTGTGGAAGTGGACAAGCAACGGGGGTGTTAGTTGAGTATTCCCAAAATGTGACGGGGTTGGATGCTTCTCCGTTGTCCCTCAAACGCGCCCGGAATAATGTTCCCCAAGCCCAATATGTTGAAGGGTTTGCGGAAAATATGCCCTTTGGCGATAACAGCTTTGACCTGGTGCACACCAGCGCCGCCCTGCACGAAATGAACCCGGAACAGTTGCAACAAATTCTCAATGAGGTTTATCGCGTCCTTAAACCTGGGGGAATTTTTACCCTGGTTGATTTCCATTCCCCCACTAACCCGATATTTTGGCCGGGGGTAGCCATGTTTCTTTGGTTATTTGAAACGGAAACGGCTTGGCAATTGTTAAAAACAGACCTGGTTCAAACCCTATCACAAATTGGCTTTAATGTCAATCCCCCTCAACTTTACGCTGGCGGAAGTTTACAAGTAATTCATGGAGTTAAATCCTATTAAGTTTCTTTTGTCTATTGACAAAAGGGTAATTATTGTTCAAAATAGGAAAGTTGCTTGCAGTTGGCGAAAAAATTTCTGGCTAACCGCAAGCAAATGTTTTGAAAATATAGAGGCGATATGGAATTAAAAGACTTAGCTGAAATGTTTGCAATTTTAACTATTTTAGAACCAGACACTAAAATCTGTCAGCTAACAGCAAGACTAGCCACTGCTGGTTCAGCAACCGCAGGTGAGACTGACACCGCAGTTATCAAGGAAATAAAAAGTTGTTTGTCTGATTTACAAGCAGAGTTGAAAGAAGTTAACGATAAGAAATTAGAAGGGAAACAAAAACTCCTAACAAGAATTTTGACTCCTGACGCATAAATACAATTCCATCAGCTTTAATTGACATCCTCCCCGTAGCTAGAAGCTAGGAGATTCTATCTGCTTCAACAAATCAAAAATTGATAATTGTTCAAATTGTGGTGGGTTGAGGCTTTGTTGATCACAGCCTAAGTGTTTAGTCGGAAGGATGTCAATTGTTTGTATAGGAATATATAGAAACCCGGTTTCGGATACTGTTATGACAATTCAGATAAACTGGCTAATAGTTCCCCTGGGGATAAAATAGTAATGGGAGAGTTAACAAATCCTTGCAAATCACGGGTAATAATTGCATCCAAGTTTTCATTCATTGCACAAGCAAGTTGCACTGCATCTTCAAAATCGTCTAAATTTAAAGCCAGTGCTGTTTTAAGAATATCTTGATTAACAGCACAAACTTCCAATGTTAATAACAAATCAGAAACATACTGTTTACCGATTTGGGAATTTCTCTGTTTTTTGACAATATAAAAAATATCAGTTAATGTCGTTGCTGTTACATAACCGATGATTTGACCGGATCGAATTGCCTGAAATAACCGATCAGCATCTTCAAAAAAGGGCATCCTAGCCAGTAAACTATCTAAAATAATATTAGTATCTAGTAATATCCTCATTTGAGATATTTCTCCGTTAAACTTTCATCTTTTAATCTTTCTACATCTTCATCGGTTAATTCAACGTTATCGGTTTTTAAACTTCCCCGCAAACGTTCCCAAACTCCATCAGGAACATCAGGACGAGGACGCAATTCTTGAGACAACGAATGAATAATAGACTCTACCAGTAATAACCGTTCATGAACGGGAAGTTGATAAGCGGCGTTTTTTAACTCCTGTAAATTCATGGTTGATTTTTCCTCTTTGTTTATTCAATTCTATCTCTTTTTTATAGATTTACTCCAGAATATCAATCATTTTTGGAATTTTAAAGAGTTTAGATGTTGGTTTTTTTATTCTTGCTTTCCGATATTGGTAATAACAAAGTATGCTTAATCTCCTCACACAGTTTGGGCGACACTTCACAGCCACTATTGAGGCAATCCACCAACAAATTATTAGCATAGTAATACTGCTGAAGCAATTTCTTGTGGTACTCGCTGAACTGACTTTTCTGATTGAAATCTCGATATTCAATCATTACCAACTTTAATTTATCTGTCCAAAGCTGGCCGTTCTTTTGCCACCATTCTATAATTTCTTCATTTGTATTCGGGTCAGGTAGTTTATTTTTAAGTTGTTGTAGCGATCAGCAAAAGTTTTTAACCGGATAAAAATTGGCACTCGGTCAGCTTGTAACTCACCTTGATTACATTGGATAGCTATGTGTTGTAAAAAGGTGCTTTTACCTGCTCCTGGTCTGCCCAGCACCATTAACTTAGAGTGATTTTCTATAACCTCTATACCTGGTACTTCTGGATTACGAACATTGCCCAAGCCCCACCGATTAAATTCATTAGTTGTTGGGTTATAGATTTGCGGGAAGTCAGAACAATCTAATCGTGTGTAACTAATTGGTTCATCCAAAATATTGACATGAACATAGATCTCATCTAACTCAATTGGTCGAGCAACATCCAATATCTGCAAAGTGCCACACTGGTCTTGAATTTTGTTGTAATAGTGCGAACGAATCTGTGGTATTACCTCGACAATAACTCTCAAAAAATCAATATCCAGAATTGAACGCCATTCCAGCCAGGACTTACGCAGGCACACTATATATAGTGTGCCTGCGTAAGTCCTGTCAAAGCAATTTTGACATGAGGGTATCGTTCAAACAGCAAACAGCAGTTTAACGATATCTTAATGATCTCAATTCTTGAAAAACTAAAAACCTTTATAACAGTCAGGACTTATGGTATCTGCACCAGATAGACCCATGGAGACGAGTAACCCTCTGAGTGAGGATGAACTGCGTAAGATTGATGCCTACTGGCGAGCTTGTAATTATCTAGCCGTTGGCATGATTTATTTACGAGAAAATCCTTTGTTAAAAGAATCCCTAAAGCCCTCAGATGTCAAACATCGGCTGTTAGGACATTGGGGTTCCAGTCCCGGGTTGAGCTTTATCTACATTCACCTCAACCGACTGATTAAAAAATACGACCTGGATATGATTTATCTAGCTGGCCCAGGTCATGGTGCCCCAGGGGTATTAGGCCCGGTTTACTTAGAAGGAACCTATTCAGAAATTTACCCCAATATCAGCGAAGACGCCGAGGGGATGCAAAAATTCTTTAAACAGTTCTCGTTTCCTGGTGGTATTGGGAGCCACTGTACTCCTGAAACCCCCGGTTCCATCCATGAAGGAGGAGAGCTAGGCTATAGTTTATCTCATGCCTATGGGTCTGTGTTTGATAACCCGGACTTAATCTCCGTTTGCGTCGTTGGGGATGGAGAAGCCGAAACCGGAGCTTTAGCAACTGCTTGGCATTCTAACAAATTTCTGAACCCGATTCGGGATGGGGCCGTATTGCCTGTTCTGCATTTGAATGGCTACAAAATCGCTAACCCCACTATTTTATCGCGGATTAGCCATGAAGAATTGGAAGCCTTATTTAAAGGTTATGGCTATAAACCCTATTTTGTCGAAGGGTGTGACCCCGCATTGATGCACCAAAAAATGGCAGATATCCTGGAAACAGCCATTTCTGAAATTAAAGCCATTCAAGCTGAAGCCCGGTCAACGGGAATTGCTAAACGTCCCCTGTGGCCGATGATTGTATTGCGGAGTCCCAAAGGCTGGACTGGCCCAACGGAGGTCAATGGCCATAAAGTTGAAGGTTTTTGGCGGTCGCACCAAGTGCCGATGGCTGATGTCACCACCAACCCCACCCATCTCAAGTTATTAGAAGATTGGATGCGGAGTTATAAGCCCGAAGAACTGTTTGATGCCAACGGCCGTTTAATTCCCGAACTGAAAACTTTGGCCCCCCAAGGTACAAAACGAATGAGTGCCAGTCCCCATGCAAACGGGGGTGTGCTGCGTAAAAACCTACGATTGTCGGACTTTCGGGACTATGGTGTGCCTGTGGAATACCCCGGTAAGTCCGAGGTGGAAAATACCAACCCCCTAGGAAAATTCCTCCGGGATGTGATGCGAAATAATCTGCAAAATTTCCGCGTATTTGGCCCCGATGAAACGGCTTCTAATCGCTTAAATGCGATATATGAGGTTAGTAAAAAAACCTGGATGGGGGACTTTTTACCAGAGGATTTAGATGGGAGTGAACTGGCAACCGATGGCCGGGTGATGGAAATCCTGAGTGAGCATACCTTAGAAGGATGGTTAGAAGGCTATTTACTCACCGGACGTCATGGATTTTTCCATACTTATGAAGCCTTTGCGGAAAATATGCCCTTTGCCGATAACAGCTTTGACCTGGTGCACACCAGCGCCGCCCTGCACGAAATGAACCCCGAACAGTTGCAGCAAATTCTTAATGAGGTTTACCGCGTTCTGAAACCGGGAGGGATTTTTACCCTGGTTGATTTCCATTCCCCGACTAATCCGATATTTTGGCCGGGGGTAGCCATGTTTCTCTGGTTATTTGAAACGGAAACAGCTTGGCAATTGTTAGAAACAGATTTGGTTCAATTATTATCACAAATTGGCTTTAATGTCAATCTCCCTAAACTTTATGCTGGAGGAAGTTTACAAGTAATTCATGGGGTTAAACCTGAATAGAAATATAAGGAGAAATAGGGTTGATGTGGCAATTGCTATAAATAACAAAATTTATACCTGAAAAACCTGTTTAGATGTCAACTTTAATTCAGGAAAAAGTAAAGACTTAATTTCCTGTTCACCCGTAAATTCTGTAACTTCATAAAAACCAGCAACTAATAATAAAACCGAGATTTTTTCTGTTTTTGGGTCAATAATCCAATATTCAGGAATTTCTCTAACCGCATATTCAGAACGCTTATAACGGTAATCATCATCAGAATTACCCGGACTAACAATTTCTACGGCTAACAGGGGAGGTGCTTCTAAAACGGCGGCGGACATTTTTCGGAGTTCTTGACATTGACTTTCTGACAAAATGACTAAATCAGGAATCCTTGATTTCTTTTTAGCTGTTCTTACTCCTACTGTACCAGGCATTACTTTCCACTGCTGTTTAAGGTTGTCAATTTCTTGTTCTAAAATCTTAAAGATAAAATGTAAGATCAAAGCATGAAAACCACTGGCAGTAGGCATAAGTTTTAATTCTCCATTAACTAATTCATATTTGTTATCCGTGCCATCGTCATAAGCTAAATATTCTTCAAAGGAATAGGTTTTAGTTAGTAATTGAACCATTTTGAATAGACTCCTATGGTTATTTTAAGGTGAATTTGGTAGTCAATAAGCAAAACAATCAAAAAATAGGTAAGTTTAAAATAAATTCTGGTAAGACATTTTCTCCTGATAAAGTTGTGGGTAGTTTGACGATTTCAAGAGCTTGATTAGGACGATATATTTCTACTTGTTGTTCTTGGGGATTAATTAACCAACCTAAGCGCAAACCACTGTTAAGATATTCCTGCATTTTTGCTTGAAGTTGGGTTAGGGAGTCAGTGCGAGAACGCAATTCCATCACAAAATCAGGACATATTGGGGGAAATTTTTCTTGTTCTTCTGCTGTTAGTAATTCCCAACTTTCCTTAGCTACCCAAGCCACATCAGGAGAGCGATCGCCACCATTAGGTAAGCGAAATATAGTAGAAGAACTAAAAACTTTTCCCAGTTGAGTTTGACGATTCCAAATCACTAAATCGGCATTCAAATCTGATTCTCGATTACCATTGACTCCACCAACGGGGGGCATAATTACTAATTCTCCTTTGACAGTTCGTTCGAGTTGCCAATTTTCATTATCTTGGCAAAGTTGATAAAATTGCTCGTTGGTTAAGGTGACATTTTTAAAACTTAAAATGATCGGTTCTGAAGTAATCATTTTTCTATCCTAATACTAGGTATATATAATATAGCGCTAGGGAAAAGGGAACAGGGAACAGGGAACAGGGAATAGGGAACAGGGAATAGGGAATAAGTTTAGCGATGCACCCGGCTTAATTTCAGGAATCGGCTAAAACGATAATCCGATCTTTAGGGGAAAATTTTATCACTTCATCTTTTTTCGGATTGATCACAATCCCATAACCTCTGGCTAAATTTTTAGCATCCTTTAAACAGCGAAAACCAATCGCTGATTCTCCCCGTTGTTTAGCCGCTTCAACAACGGTATAAAAATTAATCGGTTCGTTAATAGTGACATAATTACTGATCGGTTTAAGGTAAATTTCTGAACCTTCAGGACTAAATAATTCGGCAAATACAGCATTTAAGTTTTTCTGTTCTGAAACTTGGGCTAACATCCGACTAATAATTTGTTCAGTAATCACAAAATCATCGGGACGCGCCACCTGAGCTAAGGCTTGATTGCGGGTATCTAACATTTCAGTAACAATCTGTATATTAGGATTTTTGCGATCGGCAATATCTCGAAGATAGAGCAAGGTAATTAAGGTTTGAGCGTCGGCTTCTTCGGGATCTAACTCAGGATTAGACAACACAATAACATGGTGATATTTCTCTAAATTGAGAGACTCTAAAACATTTCTGTCGGTCGTTGATCCTTGATAATAATCCAGGGTTTGTTGTTGTAAATTTAAGGTATTTAAGGCGTTAATAATATCGGTTTCCGAGAAAGGTGAAACCAGGGTAACACTGGAGTTACTGGCAACATATTGATCCAGTTGAGCTAGAATCCGAGGAGTGTGAGCATTCCAGCCTAAAATTAACGTATGTTCGGGAGTCGAGATGGCTGTTTCCTTCGTCAGTTGCATCACACTCCGATTAATCGCAAATTCTGAAATACCAGATAGGCGAATCGTGCTATCATCCTCACTTAAAACAACTAATTTTTCTCTCGGTTGCAATATCCTATCTAGGGTCGGATTAAGTTGAATTTTTCCATCGGTTGATTGTATCCCGATCACCGCAGAATCAAGATAGGCTAGGAGAATATCTCCATAGGATTTTCCTTGTAAAGTAGGTTCTTCGTGAATATAAATTTCATCCCCAGCAAAATCCAATAATTCCATATAAACAATTGATAAACCCGATTGACGGCAAGTTTGAACAATCATGCGGGAAATTAAATCTTGAGTCAGTAATCCTTCAATTTCATCCTGTCCAATCAGTTGAATAATATCTAGGGTATTAAGATCCTGAACCTGAGCGACAATATGATAGGGTTTAGATTCTAAACGGGGTAAATTTTTAATTGCTAAAAGAGTCTTAATTAAATGAGTATCAGATCGGTTTAGAGACTCATTTAAAATAATAATTGAGCGGGCCGCCTGAATATTCACCATGCCTAAATCCGCTAGATTACTGGGATTTCCTGTACGACAAACGAGGCGAACTTGACGCAGTTTCCCCAACTCATTATAGAGCCGATCTTCCATCTGAACTTTATCTTCAGGACTGAGAATAACAATGCAAGTATCTGAACGGTTAGCATTAGCTAAAATCAGTTGATTAATTAAAGTGATAATTTGTATTGACCAACCCAGAATCACAATATGATCGGTTTCAATCACCCGTGAACGTCCTTTCCGCAGGTCTTCTAATTTGGTATCAATGCCACTACTAAGCAAACCAATCAGGGTACTAATAATAAATATGCCCCCAAAGGTCACAAATAACATCGCTAGACGAAATGACCATCCCTGGTCGCCCCCCATAGTTCCCGCATCCAGGGTACGCATTAAAACAGCCCACATTGCCTCAAAGGGATTCAGTGCGCCATCCCCCGGGGGTGCAACCCTGGCGAGACTAACTAAAAATCCCATAATCAGAATAAAGGCGAAGGACACCAGTGCTAAACCACTGACTAAGGCAATGGTGCCTTTTGACATGAAATTATCAAACTTGTAGCGGAACTGCTCTGCAAAAGTAATTTTACTCATATTAACTGGTTAAAGAAGACAAAAAAATCTAAATTGATACTATCCTAAACTGGATGAATCCGCCAAACATTCTCAGAATAAGCCTGGACAATTCCATCGGAAGAAAAACGACCTAAACGAGCCACATTTAAAATAGACATTCTCGTCCAGGTTTCCCAATCTCGATAGGTTTGGCTGATTTTATCTTGACAATCAATATAGGATTGGTAATCAGCAAAAACCATATATTCATCGTGATATAATAGGGCATCAATTAAGGTTTTAAACAGATTCGGATCGCCTTGGGAAAAATAACCCGACGCTATTTGATCAATACTTTCTCGTAGGCTTTCATTGGCATAATAATAACTCCAAGGATTATAACCTTTAGCTTTTAAAACTTCAATTTCAGCTAAACTTAATCCAAAATTAAAGAAATTTTCTGCTCCCACTGCATGGCGTAATTCTTCACTAGCTCCATCTACAATTCCTAATGTTAAGGCTCCATTAAAAGCAGGTTTTAAAATCGCAATTCCCCCGGCTTTTTTCCCCGCCATTGCTAAATGTTCAGAGACATCGGCGGCGGGATAGATATGTTGACTTAAAGTTTGATTAACATTAGGAATAAATACGACTTTTAAGCGATCGCCGATAATAGGATCGGAATTAATCACTTGACCCACCGCATGAATTAATTTAATCATCAATTTCCCCATCACATAACCGGGGGCAGTTTTTCCAGCAAAAATAAAGGTTTGGGGAACATAATCCCCATCAGGATGTTTGCGAATGCGATTGTAGAGGGTAATAATTTTTAAAATATTCAAATGTTGACGTTTATATTCTTGAATTCGTTCAATTAAAATATCAAAAATAGAATCAGTATTTACCGTAATCCCACAATTTTGTTGAATATAATCAGCCAGTTTTCGTTTATTTTCTTGCTTAATATTTCGCCAAGCTAAACGAAATTCTACCTGATCTAATTCTGATTCTAAACGATGCAAATCCGCAAAATTTTTAATCCAGCTATTGCCAATTTTATAGGTAATTAATTCGGCCAAAGGGGGATTGGCTAAAACCAACCAACGCCGAGGGGTAATCCCACTACTAATTGCTCTAAATTTTTCCGGTGTTAATTCATAAAAATCAGGAATAATTGATTGTTTTAAACGTTCGGTTTGCCAGAGAGAAATTCCATTAATCGCATAACTTCCAATACAAGCTAAATGAGTCATTCTAACATATCTTTCTCCTGTTTCATCAATCAAAGAAAGTCGAGATAATTTATTAAAATCTCCCGGATATTGACTGCGAACTCCAATTAACAATCGATTATTAATTTCATAGATAATTTCTAGGTGACGGGGTAATAAACTTCCTAATAATCCCACAGACCATTTTTCCTGAGCTTCCGGTAATAAAGTTGGGTTAAGATAGGTAAAGGTTTGTCTAGTAATTGACCAGGATTTTTCCCATTCTAAGCTATATTCATCAACAAATAATCGCATTAATTCTGCGATCGCGATCGCACTAGCCGTATCATGGAGTTGAATAGAATAGTGTTGATGAAATGTCTCTAAATTTTCTCCAGTTGCCAGATGATTCCGAATCATATCTTGGAGAGAACAGGAGACAAAAAAGAATTGTTGTTCTAAACGCAGTTGTTTTTGTTGAATTTTTTCATCATGGGGATATAATACTTTTGTGAGTAATTCAACGAATGGTTTTCCCTGAACAATTCCATAATAATCTCCAATATTAAAATCCTGAGAATTATAGGAAACAATCGGTTCTGCTTTCCATAATATTAAGGTATTAACAGTATGACTTTGATAACCGGAAATCGGTGTATGATATGGAACTCCTTTGATGCAACGCTGGGGAATCCAACGCACCCGATAGCGTTCTTTTTGGTCATAATAGGCTTCCGTATAACCCCCTAGCTGCACATTTACCGTAGCCTCGGGACGGGCAATTTCCCAGGGATTTCCATACCGCAACCATTTATCAATCTTTTCGACTTGCCAACCGTGATAAATTTCTTGATCAAAACTACCAAATTCATAACGAATTCCATAGGCAATAGCGGGCAGATTCAAGGTAGACAGAGAATCTAATTCATCAATAGGTAATTGGGCAACATTTCCATAGCCTAAACTGGGTTCTATTTCTTGATCAATTAAGTCTTGTAAGTTTAAATTAAAAGCTTTTAAAGATTTTTGGAATGGTTCCCATAAATTGCAATTAACTAAATGATTAGCTAAATGAGATCCTAAAGTATATTCAGTAGAAAAATAGCAAATTTGTTTAACTTTATTTTGGGAATAATTTTGAGTTGTTTTCACCCAGGAGGGCATTAAAAACTGTCGAATAGTATAGGCTAATGCTTGATATAATTCTTGGGGGGTTGCGGTGGTGGGTAATTGACCTTGAAGATAGAGCAAGTTAGTTGTAAACTCTCGTTGTAAATCCTCTAAAGCGGGTGCTGTTTCAGAATAATCAGCCATTAGAGAGTTGAAAATAGAATCGGGAATTAATGGACTCATATTAGTATAATTATTACCCGTGAGGGGAGAGATTGTTGAACTTGAATAAACATACAGTAGAGAGAGACGCGCCGTGGCACGCCTCTACAGTTTTTCCTCAAGTTTTGGGTATTTAAACCGGGGCTAAGTTGAAGGATACCCCCAACCCGGCGGCCATTTCTTCGGCGGTAATTTGACCATCATTATCTTGATCGAGGGCATCAAATACGGCGTCTGTTCCTGACCATTCTTCCCGGGTAATATAGCCATCGCCATCTAAATCATAGGCGCGGAAAATATCTTCAGCTGCATGACTAATTACTTCTTCTCCTTCTAAACGAGCTAGACGTTCAGCTAAGAATTTTTCTAGGGCTTCTAAGGCCTTGGAAAACCCTTTAATTCCTTCTTCTAATTTTTCCGAAGCCATCGGATCTTCGGCGTGCATTCGGTTAAAGGTATCTTGATCAATGGAGATTTTTTCTAGGTCTAAACTGGCGGCGGTTTCGGGATTGAGTTTGCGGGGAAGGTCGCCAATAGTTGATTGTAATTCTTCTAATAGAGCGGGAGAAATTGTTAATAAATCACATCCGGCTAACTCGGTAATTTCCCCAATATTACGGAAACTAGCCCCCATCACTTCTGTTTGATAGCCAAATTTTTTATAATAGTTATAAATTTGGGTGACAGATAGAACTCCGGGGTCTTCTGCGGGGGGTAGGAATCTCGTCCGGTGTCTTTTTTGTACCAATCTAAAATCCGGCCGACAAAGGGAGAAATTAAGGTCGCTCCAGCCTCTGCACAGGCGATCGCTTGATGAATGCCAAATAATAGGGTTAAATTACAATGAATCCCATCTTTTTCTAGGACTTCGGCTGCTTTAATCCCTTCCCAAGTTGAGGCAATTTTAATTAAAATGCGATCGCGAGAAATCCCCGCCGCTTCGTATTGCTCGATAATATAACGACCTTTAGCAATGGTGGTTTCCGTATCATAAGATAACCGAGCATCGACTTCCGTGGAGACGCGCCCGGGAATAATAGCTAATATCTTTAATCCAAAAGCAACGGCTAACCTTTCAAAAGCTAAATTTGCCACTTCAGCAGGCGTTGCACTCCCTCCCAAATCCTGACGAGCTTTTTTGAGGGTATCATCCACAATACTTTCATATTGGGGCATTTGGGCAGCGGCAGTAATTAAGGAGGGGTTGGTGGTTGCATCTCTGGGGGTATACATCTCAATGGCTTGGATATCTCCGGTATCCGCCACGACAACGGTGATTTCCCGTAGTTGTTCGAGTAGAGTTTGTCCCATTGTTTTCCGTCCTCTATTTAGGTCGCTAATCACAACAGAGTATAGCAAATTTAATTAATCAACAGTCTAAATATTGACTAATTACTGATTACTGAAAAATGGGTGCGTCACCCAGCGGCCACACACCCATCAAAATTTTTTGATAATTCTACCTATTAACCCTGGAATTTAATCCGATCAAATGGGATTAAAAAATTGAGTTAAACGGACACGCCTCGGGTACTCAAAACCTCTTGTAGTTGAGCTTCTTCATCTTTAGTTAAAGAAGTTCTTAACACTGTTCCACCATAGGGGGCGATTTCTTCTAAGACTTTATCGGGGGTGACTTTCCGCACTAATACAAAGAGGGCAGAGGTTTTCGGTTGTAAGGTTTCCCCTAAAGATTTCATGAATTTATCATCCACCCCAATATCACTTAAAGCACCACTGGCGGCTCCAGCAGCGGCTCCCACGGCTGCACCCAACAGGGGGCTAAGGAATAATGTCCCAATTAATAAACCCCAAAATCCGCCACTGACTGCACCCGCAGTGGTTAAATCAATGGCTTGGTTGAGTTTGATTTTTCCTTCAGCATTCTTGACAATTACGGCAGCGTCTTCTAATTCGATTAAATGTTCTTTTTGTAATTTAATCAAAGTCATACGGACTTCTTCGGCTTTATATTCGTCATCGTAGGCGATCGCAATTAAGTCACTCATGGTAAATCAATATAAAATTTGTCATCAGCAGTTTAGCACAAAATCGCTTTTTAGCTCCTAACAAAAAATATTAATTTAACATCTTTCTCAAGGAATATATTATCGGTTTTAGTTCTCATTTATAAAAATGCTATAATCTCAGAAACCGAATTTCTACCAGAAACCCGGTTTCTCTGTCTCTACAATTGAGAATTAGGCTTGAATTAAAAATTGAGTTGCTGTTAAGGCAGGTTTATTGGTTAAGGTTAAGAATTGAGCCCCTGTACCCAAACCTGCGGCTGTGCCGTTTTGATTGTAGAATAATCCTCCGGTTGTACTATTATAAACAATATCGGCGGCACGGGTAGCAGCTAAGGCATCGGTGGTAACTTTAGCAAATTCACTGGCAACAGAAAATCCAGTTCCCGCAGCACTGCTAATACTGGTAAAAGTGGTTTTATCCAAGACAATTTGATCGGTTTGTGAGATATCAAAGTCTGTAATCGTATCGACACCCACCGCAGTAGTCGTAAAGGCTGCATTGGTATTATAGATAAATTTATCTACACCTATTCCACCTGTAAGGGTATCATTTCCAGCACCACCATTAAGAGAGTCATTGCCATCGCTACCTAATAGTTTATCAACTCCTCCATTACCCTGTATTGAATTATTTCCGGCACTGCCATTCAGGATATTATTAGCAGTATTACCGTTAATAATATTAGCCTGATTATTACCCGTACCATTAATAGCAGTTGTCCCAGTTAAGGTCGGTTTTGCAAAGGTTGATGTTAGCTGCAAACTGAGTTTATAGTTAGTATCTTCAGCACCTTGTGGCGACCAGATATCCACATAGTATGTACCCGGTTCCAAAAAGGTTGTAATTGATTCAGCTAAATTACTAGGTTTGTAAGAACCGTTAACCCATTCTTCTTTACTGTTTAGTAATGTTACTTCTGCATTACTACTGAGTCCATCTAAGTTGAGATTTAAAGTGCCACCTTTACCACCTACACTAAAGCGGTAATAGTCCCCGAAATCAACAGCCCCCACAAACTCATTGAAAGTGCGTTTATTACTGTTGAGAGTTCCAATTCGACGAGCCGTTTCTAGGGTATCATCTTTTTCGCTAGATTCCAATAACTGTCCAAATTCAGACATTTCTCCAGGTTTGCCTTGGGCGTTAATACCATAGACTTTATATCCAGTATCTGCTAGTAATCGTTTATCAAATGCAGTTACAGTGCTTCCAAAATAACTGTAAGACATGATAGATTTCATATCTTTTGGATGAGCGCCACCTGACTGCAAAGGAATATTTTTACCTCCATTCAAAGCACGGGAATAAGCACCAGTGAACTCGTTTTCTTTAATCAACTTACCACTGGTATAATTTAGACCGACAAGCCCAAGGACATGACCGATTTCATGAGCAACAACATTGTATATCCCACTATTGTCTTGTCCTTTATTGCCCGTATTATAAGAATTGGAGTTAATAGAAACTCCACCATAAGTAGATAGAGGCTCTGATTGAGAATATCCATTGCTTGGGCCACCCCATCCTGCCCAACCATCATCTTTACCATAAGCATTTACAAAGATTACCAAGTCATCTACAAATCGATTAACTTTGAAAGGGTTGGTTTGTTCTGTTGTCGGTGGGAAAATCTCTTGATTTGCTAGATATGAATTCTTATGTTCATTGTCAATTAATCTTGCCCAATCATCGGCAGCTTGCTGGGCGATTTTCTGCTTTTCAGGTGTCCAGAAATTTAGATAATCATTACGAAAATCTAAGTCAATATTGAAGTTTTGATTGTCAGGTGCGTAAGTATTAACAATGGTTCCTAAGTTGTAAGTACCTCCCCCTTTCATGCTGCCACTGATAGAATAATCTATTGTATTTCCTGAATTGCGATTAGATTTAACTCCATCCACTTCCGCAATAAAACTAGCTTTACGCGGTTTATTCCAGTTAGCGGGGGTAAAGGTAATCGTGTCTTGAGTTCCTGTCAAAACATCATTATCCGCATCTACAGTTAAGTATTTGCCATTAATAAATTTGAGGGTGATATCGGACTTAGGTTTTTGTTTCAATTGGATTTCAAATGTGCCTTTATCTCCTTCTTTGCCACTAAAGGATAGATTACTAATACTAGCTGGATTTTCAGAAGCAGCACTCGATGATAACTCGATATTATATTTAGCTTGCGTCCAGTTAGTATCAGCTTTAATATAGTAAGAGCCAGGTTTCAAGGTTTCAGTAATAGTTTGAGCCGAGTCACCAACCGAATCTAAACTTTTAATCAGAGCACCACTACCACTAAGTAATTCTACATTGGCTTCATTTTCTAGTCCTGTTACAGCCAGTTTTACATTACTCCATTTCTTGATCTGAAAGCGGTAATAATCTGCTGGATCGCTTTTGTCATACCATTCCCCGACCACAAAATCAGTGAGATTTTTCTTCTCTTTAAGAACTCCAAGATTGTAGGCATCTTTGATTGTATTTCCCACATCTGGCTTGCTACTGACGGTGAGATTATATTGAGTATTAGAGCTAGACCAGTAATCGGGTGAAACTTTTATGTAGTAAGTACCAACTTCTAGGGGAGTGTTAATTAGTTCGGCTGTAGTTCCTTGATTATAAGAACTATCAATCGATTCGCCATTACTGTTATATAAGGCTAAATCAGCATTACTGCTTAACCCTTTAAGTGATAGATTGACGACACTGCCTTTTTCTGTTACTTGAAACCGATAATAGTCAATAGCATCACTATCACCCACGAAGTCACGGAAAATTTGCTTTTTGCTAAGTGTACCCAAATCACGAGCCGTAGCAAACTCGTTACCTGCGTTATCTACTTGTCCCGACCGTGCTAACCTCTGGCTTGAGTTTTGTACATTTCCAGTTAAAACATCTTTTATTTCCTTGTCAGAGGATTTATCGGCAATATTACTATTTTTGTTAATTTTTGGAATACTTTGAGATTCTATTTCTGTGGGTTCTACAAATTGCTGAGATTTTGATGTTAGTAGCAAATTCGGGTCTTCTTCGGGTTCAAAAATACTGGTTTTGAGGAGAAGAAAATCCTGTTTTTCTGGAATAGATTGCAATTGGGTTGTGAAATTTTGTTCTGGGAATGGGAAAGAATCATCCAGGGGAAATATTACAGAGTTGAGTTGTGATAATGGGTTATTCATGGTGGAAAATCCTGAATTTTGCAAGTTTTTATTCGTTTTCGATAAGGTTTTTAAATAGCGATCGCATTTAAGAGGGGGCGGGTTTAGATAGGTTATTGCTGAGAATTGAATATTTTTGCAGAACCCGCCCCTACAGTTTGTTAAAAACTGCGATCGCATTGGCTAAATAATTAACAATTAAACCGTAGGGGCGGGTTCCGAGACCATCTTTAATTATTAGTAATTATCTCCCTAAACCCGCCCTCTATTCTCAGGAGATCGCATTTAAGAGGGTTTAATAAGATTATAGCTAATAATTCAATATTATTCCTAAACCCGCCCCTACAATTTGTTAATAATTGTTAAAAAATGGCGATCGCCTTTCAAGAATAATTAACAATTAAACCGTAGGGGCGGGTTCCGAGACGATCTGGAATTATTAGTAATTATCTCCCTAAACCCGCCCTCTTTGAATCAAACCGATAATCTATCTAATAAACCCGCCATTCCTACTAATTTTGCAACACAAAATCAGATGCGGTTAATTTGGGATTACCTGTCAAAACAGCAAATAATCCTCCCCCACTAGAACCACTAACTACACCATTAGGGTTATAGAATAAATTGCCATTTGTGGAGTTATAGACAATTTCTCCTTTGCTTCTGTCCGCAGCTTCATCAGTTTTGACGACAGCAAATTCTGTATTGGTACTAAAGCCATTACCTGCTTTACTGCTTAAACTGTTAAATGTGGTTTTATCGAGAACAATTTTATCAATATCAGGCCCAAAATCAGCGATTGTATCAATGCCGATATCGCCACTTTTAAATTTACTGTTAGTTTTGAATAAAAATTGATCTCGTCCCTGTTCTCCTGTGAGGGTGTCGCTGCTTTTACCCCCATCTAATACATCCTCGCCAATTCCCCCAGAAAGAATATCTTTACCATCACCACCTATGAGTTTATCCTGACCATCATAGCCACTCAGAGTATCGTTACCAGACCCACCATTCAAGGTATCATAACCATAGTCTCCTTTGATTTCTTCACTCTTGGATGTGCCATTTTTAGTCAGACCTTTAGGTTTTCCTAGACTTGCTAGTGTTACGCCATAGTCGCCGGTTTGGTATCCCCGAGTATCACTAACTAATACAGTGTAAGCCCCATTCTGGGTCAATGTTGCCACTAATTCCATATTCTGACTGTACCAATCCGCAACAGATCTGATCAAAAGACCATCAGGACTATACAGTTCGATTTCTGGGTTGATGGCATCACTCCCCATGCTGAAAGAAATTTTAGTACCAGCCTGGCCTGTAAAACTGTAAGCATCTACTTGGCCAAGGTTATTAATAGTATCAGACAGGGAAGAAAGATTTTTGATGGGAGTCGCATTACCCGGATGATTAGTTCGTTGTACAGTTAAACCATAGTCGCCTGTTTGATATCCCCGGATATCACTAACCAAGACCGTGTAAGTCCCAGTTTGATTAGCGTTGGCTAACAATCCTATGTCATTACTGTACCAATCTGACTTTTCAGCAATCAGATCTCCACTAGGGCCATAGAATTTGATTTGTGGGTTAATCGCCTCACTCCCCATATCTACAGATATTTGATCGCCTTTTTTTGCCGTGAAACTGTAACTATCTACCTCTCCTGGATTACCAATAGTATCTGTTAGAGGAACACCAAATTTAGCAGCAGTCGCATTACCCGGATGATTAGTTCGTTGTACAGTTAAACCATAGTCGCCTGTTTGATATCCCCGGATATCACTAACCAAGACCGTGTAAGTCCCAGTTTGATTGGCTTTGGCTAACAATCCTATGTCATTACTGTACCAATCCGACTTTTCAGCAATCAGATCTCCACTAGGGGCATAGAATTTGATTTGTGGGTTAATAGCCCCACTCCCCATATCTACAGATATTTGATCGCCTTTTTGGGCTGTGAAACTGTAACTATCTTCCTCTCCTGAATTATCAATAGTATCTGTTAGAGGAACACCAAATTTAGCAGCAGTCGCATTACCCGGACGATTAGTTCTTTGGACAGTTAAACCATAGTCGCCTGTTTGATATCCCCGGATATCACTAACCAAGACCGTGTAAGTCCCAGTTTGATTGGCTTTGGCTAACAATCCTATGTCATTACTGTACCAATCCGACTTTTCAGCAATCAGATCTCCACTAGGGGCATAGAATTTGATTTGTGGGTTAATAGCTTCACTCCCCATTGCTACAGATATTTGATCGCCTTTAGTCGCTTTAAAAGTATAGCCCTCACTTTGACCTGCATTACCAATTGTGCTAGTAACTGGAACTCCGAATTTAATCACTTCTGCCATGATTGACTCCTGAATTTTTTAAGTTGATTTGTGTTAGTAATTTCATCTTGTTGCTGAAGGCGATCGCTATTAGGGGAGGAATTGAGAATTGCGATCGCTTTTTAGATATGGGTGAGGTCAGAAACCGGGTTTTTAACGGAAGTTGGTTTTCTGTCCGTGAGCTTTGGGGAAAAACCCGGTTTCTTGGATCTGGGTGAGGTCAGAAACCGGGTTTTTAACGGAAGTTGATTTTCTGTCCGTGAGCTTTGGGGAAAAACCCGGTTTCTTGGATCTGGGTGAGGTCAGAAACCTGGTTTTTAACGGAAGTTGGTTTTCTGTCCGTGAGCTTTGGGGAAAAACCCGGTTTCTTGGATCTGGGTGAGGTCAGAAACCTGGTTTTTGATGGACTTGGGTTTCAAGGAGCGAATTTCTGGAAAAACCCGGTTTCTTAGCTAGTTGCAGATTGTAAACCTCACCTCTGTCTGAAAACATCCCCACAGCATGGGTATATTTTACCACAAGGCTCGGTGCGATATCCAAAAGTTGAACCGTCTGTAGAACAAATTCGATCATGGCAATATATTACCACCCACTCAGGGAAAAAAAAGTGTCACAAAGTGACGATTCTGCTATAATAAAGTGACAAAAAGTGACTCCATAGGTCTAAATCCCGACACCAAGGGGAATAGACAGGGTTTCAATTCCTATTAATTAATTCCCAGTCGTGCGATTACCCGGATTCTGAAAATTACTCAATAGTAGTAACTAAAAATCATCTTCCCGAATCAAACAATGACCCCATTTATCATTTTTATTTTTGATTTTGGCGTTTTTAGGATCACTTAAAGAAACCCAAAAATCCGAGTCACCCTGATAATAGTTATCCCCATAAATTGGGATTTTAATCGTCTTAGCTTTTTGACCTGGTTTAAATGTAATCGTACCTGATTTATAACCATATTCATAACCATTCCAGGCTGTAGCATCAACTGTTTGATAGTTAACTTTTACAGTTTTAGTAGCTGGGGTACTAAGACTAACTCGAAATGTGGCTGTTTTCGTAAAATCACCCTCTGTTACAGATATGTCATTGATTTTAACTGAGGGAATTGTGCTACCACCACCACTTTTACCGTATAAGTATTGCAAAGCTTTAATATCTAATGGTTGATATTGTGCGGGAATTGTGGGTCGAGTGTAGCTCATCACTGTGTAATTTGTGTTATCTTGCCACTCGGGTAAATTGGGGCTATCATCAAAAGGGTGTTTGAGTCCTACAGCGTGACCTACTTCATGGGCAATTAAGTGATATCCCCAATTTCCGCTAAAGTCTTGATTAGTACCCAGAAAAACATCTCCTGCTTCTAAAGAACCCCCTGGATAGTAAGCTTCACCAGCAACACCAGAAGCAGGATCATAACCCAGGAATACCATCACTCCAGGATTATCATAGGAGTAAGGTGTTTCCACGAAATCGACTGGGATAATTTTTTCCAAGTCATTTAAAACCTGAGTTACTTTGCTTTTAGCTAGACTGGCTAATTCATATAAATTGGAAGAAGAATCGCCGTAATATGAATCACCATATTCAATAAAACTATAAGTAATTTGCTTCCCTAGATTACTCAGATTCCACTTCGTGTCACCCGTAAGAGCATCTATGTCATTGTTACCTGTTTCTGTGACATTGGTGGAAATACCCCAGTTATAGTTTGCTACTCTGGCTTGCCCAGGTAGCTCAATGATATCATCACCCATTAAGATGTCTTGTTTTGTCCCATTGGAGGGGGGTTTTCCAGCAATATTGGTTGACTGAGTTGCTGATGAACTTAACTGTGATGACATGGGCTGAATTGACACAGGAACGAGCAAAGCTTCAGCATCGGGTGTTGGGTTGATTTGATTAGGAATTTGAGGAATAGTTGCATCTACGGAAGCAGTAGATAATAGGGGTATTTTCTCCTGTTTAATTTGGTAAAAGTCCAGGGGAGATGAGGATTGATTGAGTTCCGATAAAAAGTTGTCCATGATTGACTCCTGAATTTTATGAGTTGATTTGTGTTAGTAATTTCATCTTGTTGCTGAATGCGATCGCTATTAGGGTAGGAATTGAGAATTGCGATCGCTTCTTAGATATGGGTTGGGTCAGAAACCTGGTTTTTAACGAAAGTTGGTTTTTTGTCCGTGAGCTTTTGGGAAAAACCCGGTTTTTTAGCTAGTTGCACATTTTAAACCTTGCCTCTGTCTGAAAACATCCCCACAGCATGGGTATTTTTTGCTATTGGACTGCCATTGAATTTAGGTCAGCAACAAAGGGGAATTCATTTCTAAGAGTTGTAGAATATTTATTTAAAGCAAATCTATCAATCTTTAATTCTCTTGAATTATCCATCCAATATCTAATTGCTTTATTGCGAATGAATTGGGTGGTGCGAATTGCTTCATCAATCGCTTTATATTGATTGGGTTTGCCTTGGCACTTATATTCGGTGAACTATCATAGAAATCTCCTTTTTTCGACCTACATTATGTTAACATAAATTGGAGAAACATTCACGGGGAATAAATTCCCCTGGGTCGCTTTTCATCTGGTGGTCTGAAGACACTGAGTTTTCAAGCTCCCAGACTTATGTTATAAACAGGATTTGTTGCGTTGTTGTTGCAGTAGAATTATTCATCTGTTGTGCAATCCCTTATTGCATATTGATATCTTGTGAGTGGGAGGCCTAGTTAAGCCTTCTATCTCAATAGAAAGTATTATATCATGAAAATGAGCTCATGCCAATATTTTTTAAGTATCAAAAAGGGAAGTGAGTTGTCATCCATAAAAAATGTTAAAACCTAATTCTGGCAAGGATTAAGAGCCATTTTTAACGTCATTCAGTTAAAGGTAATTTTTAATTGTTGTAAACTGCTCAAATCCCGTGAAATTACTTAATTTAGAAAATAAATTAATACAAAAATCTGGGATACAAAGCGGGAATATACGTCAAATCCCCCGTTTTATAGGGGTTTTAGACGGATCTTAATATATGTTCATAATGAGATTAGGGATTATTAAAACAGCCATGGCTTTTTAAAGGGGTCAACATCTTTACTGTAATTGGTAGCGAATATCGAATTTATTAATATTTTCTTAATTATTTCGTAGAAAAAAACCGACTTGCAGAAACCAGGTTTCTACCAGAAACCCGGTTTCTCTGTTTCTCAATTTAGAATTAGGCTTGAATTACAAATTGAGTTGCTGTCAGTGCCGGTTTATTGGTTAAGGTTAAGAATTGAGCTCCTGTACCCAAACCTGCGGCTGTACCGTTTTGATTGTAGAATAATCCTCCGGTTGTAGTGTTATACACAATATCTGCTGCACTGGTTGCTGCTAAAGCATCGCTAGTAACTTTAGCAAATTCACTGGCAACAGAAAACCCAGTTCCCGCAGCACTGCTAATACTGGTAAAAGTGGTTTTATCCAAGACAATTTGATCGGTTTGTGAGATATTAAAGTCTGTAATTGTATCCACACCTACCGCAGTAGTCGTAAAGGCTGCATTAGTATTGTAGATAAATTTATCCGCGCCGAGTCCCCCTGTAAGGGTATCATTTCCAGCATCTCCACTCAGAGAGTCATTGCCATCGCTACCTAACAGTTGGTCAGTACCGCTACCCCCAATCAAGTTATCATTTCCGGTACCGCCATTGAGAATATTATTAGCGGTATTTCCAGTAACAGTATTAGCTAGAGTATTACCTGTACCATTAATAGCGGTAGTTCCGGTTAAGGTCAGGTCTTCAACATTAGCAGGTAAGGTATAAGTGACAGAAGATTGGATTAAATCTGTACCTTGAGAAGCTAATTCAGTAACAACATCTCCAGTATTATCGACAACGTAAGTATCGTTTCCTGTACCGCCTTTTAGTTGGTCAGCACCGCTACTACCATTGAGAATATTATTAGCAGTATTACCCGTAATAATATTAGCTACCGTATTCCCTGTACCATTAATAGCGGTAGTTCCGGTTAAGGTCAGGTCTTCAACGTTAGCAGGTAGGGTATAAGTGACAGAAGATTGGATTAAATCTGTACCTTGAGAAGCTAATTCTGTAACAACATCTCCAGTATTATCGACAACATAGATATCATTACCCAATCCACCAACTAGGGTATCCGCTCCGGTATTACCATTGAGAGTATCGTTACCAGCCAATCCATTAATGATATCTGGATTAGCAGTGCCGATTAAGTTGTCAGCGCCAGCAGTGCCATTAATGGTGGAAGTTCCCTGAGTTTTGAAATTCCAGGTGCTATTACCAGTAATACCGGCATAATTATTCCCCGCAATATCCTTAATCGCAGCGTTGGCAATTTCTACATAATAATCTGTGCCTTGTGCTAAGTCATTAGTTGGGTTAATTGTCAGTTGACTGCCACTAACGGTGACATTACTGTTAGTAACCGCAATGGTTTCTACTACCGAATTATCAGATAGTTTCTTAATAACAAGATTGCCACTCCCTTTTTTAATCGCTTCACTGAAGTTAACCACTAAGTTAGCACCAACGGCAACTCCTGTGGCATTATCAACGGGGCTGAAACTGCTGGCTGCGGGTGGGGTGGTGTCAGTGGGGGCGACGGTTTTGAAATTCCAGGTGCTATTACCAGTAATACCCGCATAATTATTACCCGCAATATCCTTAATCGCAGCGTTGGCAATTTCTACATAATAATCTGTGCCTTGTGCTAAGTCATTAGTTGGGTTAATTGTCAGTTGACTGCCACTAACGGTGACATTACTGTTAGTAACCGCAATGGTTTCTACTACCGAATTATCAGATAGTTTCTTAATAACAAGATTGCCACTCCCTTTTTTAATCGCTTCACTGAAGTTAACCACTAAGTTAGCACCAACGGCAACTCCTGTGGCATTATCAACGGGGCTGAAACTGCTGGCTGCGGGTGGGGTGGTGTCAGTGGGGGCGACGGTTTTGAAATTCCAGGTGCTATTACCAGTAATACCCGCATAATTATTACCCGCAATATCCTTAATCGCAGCGTTGGCAATTTCTACATAATAATCTGTGCCTTGTGCTAGGTCATTGGTTGGGTTAATGGTCAGTTGACTACCACTAACGGTGACATTACTGTTAGTAACCGCAATGGTTTCTACTACCGAATTATCAGATAGTTTCTTAATAACAAGATTGCCACTCCCTTTTTTAATCGCTTCACTGAAGTTAACCACTAAGTTAGCACCAACGGCAACTCCTGTGGCATTATCAACGGGGCTGAAACTGCTGGCTGCGGGTGGGGTGGTGTCAGTGGGGGCGACGGTTTTGAAATTCCAGGTGCTATTACCAGTAATACCCGCATAATTATTACCCGCAATATCCTTAATCGCAGCGTTGGCAATTTCTACATAATAATCTGTGCCTTGTGCTAGGTCATTGGTTGGGTTAATGGTCAGTTGACTGCCACTAACGGTGACATTACTGTTAGTAACCGCAATGGTTTCTACTACCGAATTATCAGATAGTTTCTTAATAACAAGATTGCCACTCCCTTTTTTAATCGCTTCACTGAAGTTAACCACTAAGTTAGCACCAACGGCAACTCCTGTGGCATTATCAACGGGGCTGAAACTGCTGGCTGCGGGTGGGGTGGTGTCAGTGGGGGCGACGGTTTTGAAATTCCAGGTGCTATTACCAGTAATACCCGCATAATTATTACCCGCAATATCCTTAATCGCAGCGTTGGCAATTTCTACATAATAATCTGTGCCTTGTGCTAGGTCATTGGTTGGGTTAATGGTCAGTTGACTGCCACTAACGGTGACATTACTGTTAGTAACCGCAATGGTTTCTACTACCGAATTATCAGATAGTTTCTTAATAACAAGATTGCCACTCCCTTTTTTAATCGCTTCACTGAAGTTAACCACTAAGTTAGCACCAACGGCAACTCCTGTGGCATTATCAACGGGGCTGAAACTGCTGGCTGTGGGTGCAGTTGAGTCAGCAGAGATAACTGTTCCTGTTCCTTGGAAGGTGTAACCAGGAGAAGCATTTTGACTACTAAAGTTAACCTTGGCACTACCTGTAGTAAAAGTGGGTAAGGCGGTGAAGTTGGCTTTGTATAAGGTCGTGGGTGCAGCCACATTCGGCCAATTCACACCATTTAGATTAAGCCAAGCCACATTAATCACTTTATCAGTGGAGGTATCGTTATCTTCATTCAGAGTGTCCGCCTCTGGAGTGCCGATAGTCGGTGTTAAAGGACTTGACAATACCCCTGGATTGGCAAAATCGACAAAATTAAGCTTAGAAGAGTCATAGTGCAGTTTAAATCCGAAGGAGGATGGTAGGCTGCTGTTGTTATCCGATGTGGAATACTTGGCGTCAATTGAGACTGAACTACCCGGAGCTACATTCTGAGTGCTGGCACTAGCGGTAATATTTTGGGTAGCACTATTGGTAACTACGCTCTTACTAGATGCAGGAGTCGTGGGCAGATAGGTGCTTAAGAATTGCTGAATTTCAGTTGCAGTAGTGCGAGTCGCACCAGTACCAATCGCTCCAGTAGTTAGGGTATTGCCAGTAAAGCCAAACAGATAGCGAGCAATTAAAATCCCATCGGTGGCTCCCTGAGCAGAACCGTTACCATCCACATCTAGCATCGTGGCTTGACCATTTTGCAAATAGTTCTGGATGTCTGTAGCAGTGGTGCGGGTAGCACCAGTACCAATCGCTCCAGTAGTTAGGGTATTACCCGTAAAGCCAAACAGATGGCGGGCAATTAAAATGCCGTCAGTGGCACCCTGGGCAGAACTATTGCCATCCGCATCTAAACTGACGGGGGGTGCTAGGGTCAAAACTGCGGATGTGGGTGAAAGGCTGTATCCAGGGGAGGTGTTATTACTGCTAAAGTTAACGTTTGTACCTGTATAGGTAGACGACGTGGTGAAGTTGGCTTTGTATAGATTGGCGGGTAAAGTAGTATTCGGCCAATTCACACCGCTAATATTCAGCCAAGCTACATTAATCACTTTATCAGTGAGGGGGTCGTTATCTTCATTGGCGGTGTCCGCCTCTGGACTGCCGATGGTGGGTGCTATCGGACTGGATAAGGGATTGGTAAGGTTGACAAAGGTTAACTCGGAGGAGTCGTAGTGCAGCTTAAATCCAAAGGAGGATGTTAGACTGCTGTTGTTATCCGATGTGGAATAGTTGACATCGACTCCGACGGAGTTATTAGGTCTGAAGGCTTTAGTGGTTTGATTTCCGGCGGTAGCACTATCAAAGTCTGGGGTAATGGTCTGTAGTAGTCCGCCGACGGTTTTGAAATTCCAGGTGCTATTACCAGTAATACCGGCGTAATTATTACCTGCAATATCCTTAATCGCACCATTGGCAATTTCTACATAATAATCTGTGCCTTGTGCTAAGTCATTGGTTGGGTTAATTGTCAGTTGACTGCCACTAACGGTGACATTACTGTTAGTAACCGCAATGGTTTCGACAACAGAATTATCCGAGACTTTCTTGATAACAATATTGCCACTACCTTTTTGAATCGCTTCACTGAAGTTGACCACTAAGTTAGCAGCAACGGCTACCCCTGTGGCATTATCGGCAGGAGTGAAACTATTGGCTGTAGGTGGGGTGGTGTCAGTGGGGGCAACGGTTTTGAAATTCCAGGTGCTATTACCAGTAATACCCGCATAATTATTCCCCGCAATATCCTTAATCGCACCATTGGCAATTTCTACATAATAATCTGTGCCTTGTGCTAAGTCATTAGTTGGGTTAATTGTCAGTTGACTGCCACTAACGGTGACATTACTGTTAGTAACCGCAATGGTTTCGACAACAGAATTATCCGAGACTTTCTTGATAACAATATTGCCACTACCTTTTTGAATCGCTTCACTGAAGTTGACCACTAAGTTAGCAGCAACGGCTACCCCTGTGGCATTATCGGCAGGAGTGAAACTATTAGCTGTAGGTGGGGTGGTGTCAGTGGGGGCAACGGTTTGGAAATTCCAGGTGCTATTGCCAGTAATACCCGCATAATTATTCCCCGCAATATCCTTAATCGCACCGTTGGCAATTTCTACATAATAATCTGTACCTTGTGCTAAGTCATTGGTTGGGTTAATTGTCAGTTGACTGCCACTAACGGTGACATTACTGTTAGTAACCGCAATGGTTTCGACAACAGAATTATCCGAGACTTTCTTGATAACAATATTGCCACTACCTTTTTGAATGGCTTCGCTGAAGTTAACCACTAAGTTAGCAGCAACGGCAACGCCTGTGGCATTATCAACGGGGCTGAAACTGCTGGCTGTGGGTGGGGTGGTGTCAGAAGGTGTGGCAGTGTTTTTGTACAGTTTGGAGATGCTGTTTGAACCCGTCCAACCCGTCAACAGGAAGTCCTGTTTACCGTCCCCGCTGTAGTCCGCCCAGGCTACGGAACTGCCCCCAACACCAGGAAGGGAAACAGTGGTATCTTCGCTGAACCCACTGCCCGTGTTCTTGTACAGTTTGGAGATGGGGTTGCCTGAACTTGACCAAGCCGTCAACAGGAAGTCCTGTTTGCCGTCTCCGTTGTAGTCCGCCCAGGCTACGGAACCCCAGTAAACACCAGGAAGGGAAATAGTGGTATCTTCGCTGAACCCACTGCCCGTGTTTTTGTACAGTTTGGAGATGTAGCCTGAACTTGAGTAACCCGTCAACAGGAAGTCCTGTTTACCATCCCCGCTGTAGTCCGCCCAGGCTACGGAACTGGCTTCAACACCAGGAAGGGAAACAGAGGTATCTTCGCTGAACCCACTGCCCGTGTTTTTGTACAGTTTGGAGATGCGGCTGCCTGAACTTGTCAAACCCGTCAACAGGAAGTCCTGTTTACCGTCTCCGCTGTAGTCCGCCCAGGCTACGGAACTGACGTAAACACCAGGAAGGGAAATAGAAGTATCTTCGCTGAAGCCACTGCCCGTGTTTTTGTACAGTTTGGAGATGAGGTTGCCTGAATTTGTGTAACCCGTCAACAGGAAATCCTGTTTGCCATCCCCGCTGTAGTCCGCCCAGGCTACGGAACTGTAGTAAACACCAGGAAGGGAAACAGAGGTATCTTCGCTGAAGCCACTGCCCGTGTTTTTGTACAGTTTGGAGATGAGGTTGCCTGAATTTGTGTAACCCGTCAACAGGAAATCCTGTTTGCCATCCCCGCTGTAGTCCGCCCAGGCTACGGAACCCCAGGAAACACCAGGAAGGGAAACAGAGGTATCTTCGCTGAACCCACTGCCCGTGTTTTTGTAAAGTTTGGAGATGTAGCTGCCTGAATTTGAGTAACCCGTCAACAGGAAGTCCTGTTTACCGTCTCCGCTGTAGTCCGCCCAGGCTACGGAACTGACGTAAACACCAGGAAGGGAAATAGAAGTATCTTCGGTAAAAGAGCCTGAACTGGGACTTGTAGTGGTAAAATTCCAAGTGCTATTACCAGTAATACCGGCATAATTATTCCCCGCAATATCCTTAATCGCACCGTTGGCAATTTCTACATAATAATCTGTGCCTTGTGCTAAGTCATTGGTTGGGTTAATGGTCAGTTGACTGCCACTAACGGTGACATTACTGTTAGTAACCGCAATGGTTTCGACAACAGAATTATCCGAGACTTTCTTGATAACAATATTGCCACTACCTTTTTGAATCGCTTCACTGAAGTTGACCACTAAGTTAGCAGCAACGGCTACCCCTGTGGCATTATCGGCAGGAGTGAAACTATTAGCTGTAGGTGGGGTGGTGTCAGTGGGGGCGACGGTTTTGAAATTCCAGGTGCTATTACCAGTAATACCGGCATAATTATTCCCCGCAATATCCTTAATCGCAGCGTTGGCAATTTCTACATAATAATCTGTGCCTTGTGCTAAGTCATTAGTTGGGTTAATTGTCAGTTGACTGCCACTAACGGTGACATTACTGTTAGTAACCGCAATGGTTTCGACAACAGAATTATCCGAGACTTTCTTGATAACAATATTGCCACTACCTTTTTGAATCGCTTCACTGAAGTTGACCACTAAGTTAGCAGCAACGGCTACCCCTGTGGCATTATCGGCAGGAGTGAAACTATTAGCTGTAGGTGGGGTGGTGTCAGTGGGGGCAACGGTTTGGAAATTCCAGGTGCTATTGCCAGTAATACCCGCATAATTATTCCCCGCAATATCCTTAATCGCACCGTTGGCAATTTCTACATAATAATCTGTACCTTGTGCTAAGTCATTGGTTGGGTTAATTGTCAGTTGACTGCCACTAACGGTGACATTACTGTTAGTAACCGCAATGGTTTCGACAACAGAATTATCCGAGACTTTCTTGATAACAATATTGCCACTACCTTTTTGAATGGCTTCGCTGAAGTTAACCACTAAGTTAGCAGCAACGGCAACGCCTGTGGCATTATCAACGGGGCTGAAACTGCTGGCTGTGGGTGGGGTGGTGTCAGAAGGTGTGGCAGTGTTTTTGTACAGTTTGGAGATGCTGTTTGAACCCGTCCAACCCGTCAACAGGAAGTCCTGTTTACCGTCCCCGCTGTAGTCCGCCCAGGCTACGGAACTGCCCCCAACACCAGGAAGGGAAACAGTGGTATCTTCGCTGAACCCACTGCCCGTGTTCTTGTACAGTTTGGAGATGGGGTTGCCTGAACTTGACCAAGCCGTCAACAGGAAGTCCTGTTTGCCGTCTCCGTTGTAGTCCGCCCAGGCTACGGAACCCCAGTAAACACCAGGAAGGGAAATAGTGGTATCTTCGCTGAACCCACTGCCCGTGTTTTTGTACAGTTTGGAGATGTAGCCTGAACTTGAGTAACCCGTCAACAGGAAGTCCTGTTTACCATCCCCGCTGTAGTCCGCCCAGGCTACGGAACTGGCTTCAACACCAGGAAGGGAAACAGAGGTATCTTCGCTGAACCCACTGCCCGTGTTTTTGTACAGTTTGGAGATGCGGCTGCCTGAACTTGTCAAACCCGTCAACAGGAAGTCCTGTTTACCGTCTCCGCTGTAGTCCGCCCAGGCTACGGAACTGACGTAAACACCAGGAAGGGAAATAGAAGTATCTTCGCTGAAGCCACTGCCCGTGTTTTTGTACAGTTTGGAGATGAGGTTGCCTGAATTTGTGTAACCCGTCAACAGGAAATCCTGTTTGCCATCCCCGCTGTAGTCCGCCCAGGCTACGGAACTGTAGTAAACACCAGGAAGGGAAACAGAGGTATCTTCGCTGAAGCCACTGCCCGTGTTTTTGTACAGTTTGGAGATGAGGTTGCCTGAATTTGTGTAACCCGTCAACAGGAAATCCTGTTTGCCATCCCCGCTGTAGTCCGCCCAGGCTACGGAACCCCAGGAAACACCAGGAAGGGAAACAGAGGTATCTTCGCTGAACCCACTGCCCGTGTTTTTGTAAAGTTTGGAGATGTAGCTGCCTGAATTTGAGTAACCCGTCAACAGGAAGTCCTGTTTACCGTCTCCGCTGTAGTCCGCCCAGGCTACGGAACTGACGTAAACACCAGGAAGGGAAATAGAAGTATCTTCGGTAAAAGAGCCTGAACTGGGACTTGTAGTGGTAAAATTCCAAGTGCTATTACCAGTAATACCGGCATAATTATTCCCCGCAATATCCTTAATCGCACCGTTGGCAATTTCTACATAATAATCTGTGCCTTGTGCTAAGTCATTGGTTGGGTTAATGGTCAGTTGACTGCCACTAACGGTGACATTACTGTTAGTAACCGCAATGGTTTCGACAACAGAATTATCCGAGACTTTCTTGATAACAATATTGCCACTACCTTTTTGAATCGCTTCACTGAAGTTGACCACTAAGTTAGCAGCAACGGCTACCCCTGTGGCATTATCGGCAGGAGTGAAACTATTAGCTGTAGGTGGGGTGGTGTCAGTGGGGGCGACGGTTTTGAAATTCCAGGTGCTATTACCAGTAATACCGGCATAATTATTCCCCGCAATATCCTTAATCGCAGCGTTGGCAATTTCTACATAATAATCTGTGCCTTGTGCTAAGTCATTAGTTGGGTTAATTGTCAGTTGACTGCCACTAACGGTGACATTACTGTTAGTAACCGCAATGGTTTCGACAACAGAATTATCCGAGACTTTCTTGATAACAATATTGCCACTACCTTTTTGAATGGCTTCGCTGAAGTTAACCACTAAGTTAGCACCAACGGCAACGCCTGTGGCATTATCGGCAGGAGTGAAACTGCTGGCTGTGGGTGGGGTGGTGTCAGAAGGTGTGGCAGTGTTTTTGTACAGTTTGGAGATGTAGCTGCCTGAACTTGACCAACCCGTCAACAGGAAGTCCTGTTTGCCATCCCCGCTGTAGTCCGCCCAAGCTACGGAACTGTAGTAAACACCGGGAAGGGAAACAGAGGTATCTTCGCTGAACCCACTGCCCGTGTTCTTGTACAGTTTGGAGATGAGGCTGCCTGAACTTGAGTAACCCGTCAACAGGAAGTCCTGTTTACCGTCTCCGCTGTAGTCCGCCCAAGCTACGGAACCCAAGTAAACACCAGGAAGGGAAATAGAGGTATCTTCGCTGAACCCACTGCCCGTGTTTTTGTACAGTTTGGAGATGTAGCCTGAACTTGTCACACCCGTCAACAGGAAGTCCTGTTTACCGTCTCCGCTGTAGTCCGCCCAAGCTACGGAACCCAAGTAAACACCAGGAAGGGAAATAGAGGTATCTTCGCTGAACCCACTGCCCGTGTTTTTGTACAGTTTGGAGATGTAGCCTGAACTTGAGTAACCCGTCAACAGGAAGTCCTGTTTACCATCCCCGCTGTAGTCCGCCCAGGCTACGGAACCCCAGTAAACACCAGGAAGGGAAACAGAGGTATCTTCGCTGAACCCACTGCCCGTGTTTTTGTACAGTTTGGAGATGCCGCCTGAACTTGAGGAACCCGTCAACAGGAAGTCCTGTTTACCATCCCCGCTGTAGTCCGCCCAGGCTACGGAACCCCAGTAAACACCAGGAAGGGAAACAGAGGTATCTTCGCTGAACCCACTGCCCGTGTTTTTGTACAGTTTGGAGATGTAGCCTGAACTTGACCAACCCGTCAACAGGAAGTCCTGTTTACCGTCTCCGCTGTAGTCCGCCCAGGCTACGGAACCATCGACACCAGGAAGGGAAATAGTGGTATCTTCGCTGAACCCACTGCCCGTGTTTTTGTACAGTTTGGAGATGCGGCCTGAATTTGAGTAACCCGTCAACAGGAAGTCCTGTTTACCGTCTCCGCTGTAGTCCGCCCAAGCTACGGAACTGTAGTAAACACCGGGAAGGGAAATAGAAGTATCTTCGGTAAAAGAGCCTGAACTTTGGCTGGTGGTGGTAAAATTCCAAGTGCTATTACCAGTAATACCCGCATAATTATTCCCTGCAATATCCTTAATCGCACCGTTGGCAATTTCTACATAATAATCTGTGCCTTGTGCTAAGTCATTAGTTGGGTTAATTGTCAGTTGACTGCCACTAACGGTGACATTACTGTTAGTAACCGCAATGGTTTCGACAACAGAATTATCCGAGACTTTCTTGATAACAATATTGCCACTACCTTTTTGAATCGCTTCACTGAAGTTAACCACTAAGTTAGCAGCAACGGCAACGCCTGTGGCATTATCGGCAGGAGTGAAACTGCTGGCTGTGGGTGGGGTGGTATCAGCAGGTGCTAAAGCGTTATAAATATTCAACCGCTTCCCGGAGACAGTTTTGCCATTGAGGGCAGAAATCGAGTCCCCAGTTGACATGAGGCTATTCTTAACCTGCTGTGCTGTCCAAGTGGGATTTTGAGACCACAGCAACGCCGCCGCCCCGGTGACATGGGGAGATGCCATTGATGTCCCAGAGATAGTATTGTAGGTAGAGTTAGGCCAGGCGCTATAAATATCCGAACCGGGCGCACCTAAATCTACAGTGGTGGCTCCGTAGTTAGAAAACCAGGACAATCCATCGGTGCGGGTGGTTGAGGCAACAGAGATAATATTAGCTAGGTCGTAGCTGGCCGGGTAAGCAGGGGTTGTGTCTGTGTTTTGCGAACTATTACCCGCCGCCGCAATGAATAACGCTCCCTGTTGTCCGGCAGTATTGATGGCATCGTAGAGAGCTTGACTATAGCCACCGCCTCCCCAAGAGTTATTAGTAAGTTTGACTCCCTTGGCTGTTGCATAGTTAATCGCTAGGATGGCATTGGATGTATAGCCGGAACCACTATCATTTAAAAACTTAAGTGGCATAATCTTGGCATTCCAAGCAACCCCTGTCACTCCAACGCCGTTATTACCTTTTCCGGCAATAGTTCCAGCAACGTGGGTTCCGTGTCCATGCACATCCATCGGGTTATTGTCGTTATAGGCAAAGTCCCAACCCCGGACATCATCAATATATCCGTTACTGTCGTTATCAATGCCATCGCCTGCGATTTCCCCTGGATTTGTCCAGATATTCGCCGATAAGTCCGGGTGGTTGTAATCAACGCCGGTATCAATCACACCGATAACTAAGTTTTGGTTGCCCTTTTGAATATCCCACGCTTCGGGAGCATCAATATCGGCATCGGCTGTCCCCCCACTTTGACCGGTGTTATTGAGTCCCCAAAGTTGGGAATAGCCAGGATCGTTAGGAGTGGTGGCTTGGGGAGTAATTTTTTCTGAACTTTCTGTAGCAGAACTCGGTTTTTCGACATCTTCAAGGGTGATGATATAATCCGGCTCGATGTACTCGAAGCGGGGATCATTCTTATAAGTCGATATTATTTTTTCAACTGTTCCTGAAGGAATCTGCCAAATGTCAATCCCAAGTTGTGAGGCTGTGCTAACTTTTGTGACTCCGATTTGCGCCTGTAAGTTGCTAATTTCATTGGAATTAGCTCCGGGCTTTAGTTTGACTATTACGCGGTCTGAGCTAAAATCCGTATCCATAATGCTCCTATACTGATAATAAACGGGTGGAGATAGACTCTGGTAGAAATACCATTTACTCTCAGAGGCCTAGTTAAGCCTTCTATCTCAATAAAAAGTATTATATCACGAAAATGGGCTCATTACTAATATTTTTTAAGTATCAAAAAAGCAAGTGAGGTGTCATCCATAAAAAATGTTAAAACCTAATTCTGGCAAGGATTAAGAGCCATTTTTAACGTCATTCAGTTAAAGGTAATTTTTAATTGTTGTAAACTGCTCAAATCCCGTGAAATTACTTAATTTAGAAAATAAATTAATACAAAAATCTGGGATACAAAGCGGGAATATACGTCAAATCCCCCGTTTTATAGGGGTTTTAGACGGATATTAATATATGTTCATAATGAGAAGCCGGGTTTCTGGGGACTTAGTGCGGGTATACAGAAACCCCCATGGCTGTTTCATTTTCTCCCAAAATTTGTATGACCTAACCCCCCAGCCCCTTCCCTGCAAGGGAAGGGGGAGCAATTAATATTACTAAATACCATTTCTGATTTAAGAGTAACAAAAATTCTCCCCTCTCCATGCGGTCGAGGGGGTGGGGGAGAGGTCACAAAGGAATCTGCCTTGAGAATGAAACAGCCCTGGGGGAGAAACCCGGTTTCTAGGAATTTAAAACGGCCATTTCCAATTCACAATTTCATCTTTGTCAATGCCATGTTCATGGGCATAATTGACATTTTCGATGATCGCATTTTTCATCCGTTCCCGGACATAGGCCGCCGCCGAACCCAATTTAGGCACTCGGTCAATTACATCTATAACCAGGTTAAAACGGTCAACTTGGTTATTAATTGCCAACTCTAAAGGAGTATTAATATTCCCCTTCTCTTTATAGCCTCTGACGTGCATATTCGCGTGATTTTTCCGACGATAGGCTAACTTGTGAATTAACCAAGGATAGCCATGGAAATTAAAGATAATTGGTTTATCTGTCGTAAACAAACTATCAAAATCTCGGTCGGATAAACCGTGGGGATGTTCCGTATCGGGTTGTAACTTAAATAAATCCACCACGTTGACAAATCTAACTTTTAGATCTGGAATTTCTTCGCGTAAAATTGCCGTAGCTGCGAGAGATTCCATCGTCGCCACATCACCACAACCCGCCATAATTACATCAGGAATATCAGGATCTTTTCCACAGTCATCACTGCTTGCCCATTCCCAAATTCCAATCCCTTTTGTACAATGTTTAATGGCTTCATCCATTGTCAAAAATTGCAGATGTTTCTGTTTATCTGCCACAATCACATTGATATAATTGGTACTCTTTAAACAATGGTCAGCAACCGATAATAAACAGTTCGCATCGGGTGGTAAATAAATTCGGGTAACACTGGCACTTTTATTCGTTACCACATCTAAAAAGCCCGGGTCTTGATGACTAAACCCGTTATGATCTTGACGCCAAACCGTTGAAGATAGGAGAATATTCAAAGAAGAAATTGGCGATCGCCAAGACACTTCATTTCGGCAAATATCCAACCATTTCGCGTGTTGATTAAACATCGAATCAATCACGTGAGCAAAGGCTTCATAAGTATGGAAAAATCCATGACGTCCGGTGAGTAAATAGCCTTCTAACCATCCTTCTAAGGTATGCTCACTCAGGATTTCCATCACCCGGCCATCGGTTGCCAGTTCACTCCCATCTAAATCCTCTGGTAAAAAGTCCCCCATCCAGGTTTTTTTACTAACCTCATATATCGCATTTAAGCGATTAGAAGCCGTTTCATCGGGGCCAAATACGCGGAAATTTTGCAGATTATTTCGCATCACATCCCGGAGGAATTTTCCTAGGGGGTTGGTATTTTCCACCTCGGACTTACCGGGGTATTCCACAGGCACACCATAGTCCCGAAAGTCCTGCAATCGTAGGTCTTTACGCAGCACACCCCCGTTTGCATGGGGACTGGCACTCATTCGTTTTGTACCTTGGGGGGCCAAAGTTTTCAGTTCGGGAATTAAACGGCCGTTGGCATCAAACAGTTCTTCGGGCTTATAACTCCGCATCCAATCTTCTAATAACTTGAGATGGGTGGGGTTGGTGGTGACATCAGCCATTGGCACTTGGTGCGACCGCCAAAAACCTTCAACTTTATGGCCATTGACCTCCGTTGGGCCAGTCCAGCCTTTGGGACTCCGCAATACAATCATCGGCCACAGGGGACGTTTAGCAATTCCCGTTGACCGGGCTTCAGCTTGAATGGCTTTAATTTCAGAAATGGCTGTTTCCAGGATATCTGCCATTTTTTGGTGCATCAATGCGGGGTCACACCCTTCGACAAAATAGGGTTTATAGCCATAACCTTTAAATAAGGCTTCCAATTCTTCATGGCTAATCCGCGATAAAATAGTGGGGTTAGCGATTTTGTAGCCATTCAAATGCAGAACAGGCAATACGGCCCCATCCCGAATCGGGTTAATAAATTTGTTAGAATGCCAAGCAGTTGCTAAAGCTCCGGTTTCGGCTTCTCCATCCCCAACGACGCAAACGGAGATTAAGTCCGGGTTATCAAACACAGACCCATAGGCATGAGATAAACTATAGCCTAGCTCTCCTCCTTCATGGATGGAACCGGGGGTTTCTGGGGTACAGTGGCTCCCAATACCACCAGGAAACGAGAACTGTTTAAAGAATTTTTGCATCCCCTCGGCGTCTTCGCTGATATTGGGATAAATTTCTGAGTAGGTTCCTTCTAAGTAAACCGGAGCTAATACCCCTGGGGCACCATGACCTGGGCCAGCTAGATAAATCATATCCAGGTCGTATTTTTTAATCAGTCGGTTGAGGTGAATGTAGATAAAGCTCAACCCGGGACTGGAACCCCAATGTCCTAACAGCCGATGTTTGACATCTGAGGGCTTTAGGGATTCTTTTAACAAAGGATTTTCTCGTAAATAAATCATGCCAACGGCTAGATAATTACAAGCTCGCCAGTAGGCATCAATCTTACGCAGTTCATCCTCACTCAGAGGGTTACTCGTCTCCATGGGTCTATCTGGTGCAGATACCATAAGTCCTGACTGTTATAAAGGTTTTTAGTTTTTCAAGAATTGAGATCATTAAGATATCGTTAAACTGCTGTTTGCTGTTTGAACGATACCCTCATGTCAAAATTGCTTTAAATGATAGCACGGCTTTTTGAATTTAGAGATATTATATTTTTATTCTTCCTATTTTTTTAAGATTTGCTCCCAGATCGAAAATATTAATAAAAGATTAAGATTAAATTATAAAAATTTAAGGACTTTTTGAGAATCTAATATGTTAAGCTAACTAAAAATTAAACTACCCCCTTTTTTATGCAAAAGAGATCCCTCGCTTAATAAGCGGGGAACTTGAACTCAAAGTCCCCCCTTTTTAATGGGGATTTAGGGGGTTCGGATGAATTCTATTGTTTTATCAAAATTATGACTGTTAAATTGTATTTTCTACGACATGGAGAAACCACCTATAATCAACAAAGGGGTTATTGTGGAAATTTAGATCCCGAATTAACCGAAAATGGCTTAAAAATGGCCGAGCAATTTGCCCAATCTTATCATAATTTACCTTGGACGGCTGTATTTATTAGTCCGATGAAACGAACTATTGCAACAGCTAAACCGTTGTGTGATCTAGTGGGTTTAGAAATGCAATTTAGAGAAGGTTTAAAAGAAATTGCCTATGGAGAATGGGAAGGAAAACTTCCCCAAACCGTTAATGAAAATTACCATGATGATTATGTTAGATGGTTAACTGATCCGGGTTGGAATGCGCCAACAGGAGGGGAAAAAGGAATTGATATTGCTCGCCGTTCTTCCCAGGTAATTCAAGAAATTGAAGAACGTTATCCATCGGGTAATATTCTAATTGTATCCCATAAAGCCACGATTAGAATTATGTTATGTGAATTATTAGGAATTGATATTGGCAGATTTCGCGATCGCATTGTTATGCCAACGGGGGCTGTTAGTATAGTAGAATTATCTTCTCGCGGGCCGTTATTACATACTTTAGCAGATCGGTGTCATTTAGATGAAACTTTACGGTCTTCTATTGGGACTTAAAACAGGGATTTAAAGGATTAATCTAATGATAAAAAAGTTTAAATTCTAATCACAATTTTACTTAACTTATCCTATGAAAATATTAGTATTAAATGCGGGTTCAAGTTCTCAAAAAAGTTGTCTGTATGAAATTAAAGAACCAGCATTACCAGACTATCCCTTACACCCGATTTGGGAAGCCAATATTGATTGGACAGCCTCAAAAGAATTAGGTTTGATGACCGTAAAAACTCCAGGGGTAAAACAAGAATATCCCTTAGATTTAAAGTCTAAACCAGAGGCGATCGCGCAATTATTTAATACCCTAATTTCAGGGGAAACCAAAGTATTAAATGATTTCTCAGAAATTACAATAGTTGGTCATCGAGTTGTCCATGGAGGTTCAGACTATTCAGAAGCAACATTAATTGATCAAAAGGTAAAATCAACAATTAGAGATTTAATTCCCCTCGCTCCCAGTCATAACCCCGCCCATTTAGAAGGAATTGAAGCCGTAGAAACCCTATTAGGGAATGTTCCCCAAGTCGCGGTTTTTGATACGGCATTCCATCGAACCATGCCCGATTATGCCACGGTTTATCCCATTCCCTATCAATATTTTCAAGATGGAATCAAACGCTATGGATTTCATGGGACTAGCCATAAATATTGCGCTCAAAAAACGGCGAAAATTCTAGGAAAACCTTTAGAATTTTTAAAATTAATTACCTGTCATTTAGGGAATGGATGTTCCTTAGCCGCTATTAAAGATGGGATTAGTATTAATACAACGATGGGATTTACTCCCCTAGAAGGATTAATTATGGGAACCCGAAGCGGTTCTATTGATCCATCCATTGTATTATATTTAATCAGTCAATATAAATATGATATTCAGCAAATTAATCAAATTTTAAATAAAGAATCGGGGTTAAAAGGTATTGTCGGGGAGTCGGGCGATCTGCGATATGTGTTAACAGAAATGAACGCTGGAAATGCTCAAGCTAAACTGGCTTTTGATATGTATATTCATCACTTAAAAATGGGAATCGGACAAATGTTAGCTAATTTAGGCGGTTTGGATGCCTTAGTTTTTACCGCCGGAGTCGGAGAACACGCCGAAAAAGTTCGAGAAGCAGCTTGTCAAGGATGGGAGTTTTTAGGCTTAAAATTAGACTTAGAAAAAAATGCCTCTCACCCTATTGATCAAGAGATTTCCACCGCAGATTCAAGGGTTAAAATATTAGCGGTTCATACAGAGGAAGATTGGGCGATCGCCACTGAATGTTGGCATATTTTTAATTCCTATACACAACAATAAATTATCGGAACGGTTTCTGAATAAAATTTGATTCTCAACACAAATCTATCTATAGCAGTCCTATTTGAGTTGTCATATTTTTTCAAATTTAACCCTGACTGTAGGGGTAATTCATGAATTACCCCTACTACATATAGGGTTACATCCCCAAATTTGCGTAAGTCCTGACTCCGTGAGGTTTCAGATACTATCATTAAAATTAATTACAAAAAATTTCCGTATCAAACAAGCTCCCCTGTAAAGGTTTACTAATCTGAGTGTTAAGTAAGTTTAGAGATAGATCACAGTAATGTTGATGTAACTCAATATTAATAGATACACGAGATTCTCTAGCAGCAACCCTACCCGTAGTCATACTCCCTGCAAAGGGATCTAGTATGATCTCTTCAGATGGCACAATGGAAAAAAGAAGTTTGGGAAGTGCTTCAGGAAATGGCGCACTATGACCATAAATATTTTTACCTCCAACCATTTTCGTTACAGGTTTTTCTTGAATAACTTTCGGTAGTTTAGATAGATCGAAAGAGGGATAACCTTTAGAAAATATGAGTATGTGTTCCCAACAATTTAAGGGAGCCTGATAATAAGGAGAGTCATTACCTTGATTGAAATTTCTGTTACCCTCAATTTCTCCCTTATCCCATGCAATGTTTCCTAAATGGGTAAAACCAATATGCCTAAAAATAAAGCTAATATAGCTACTTAAAATCAGTCTTTTTTTACCCATATCCGAAAAAACTATAATATTTTCATTATCGAAGTAGTCAAATATATTGAATAAGTATGGAGATCCATGCTTTAAACATCTAAAAACCTCCTTTGATATGTTGTACATATCGTACAAATAGCAATAAATATTAGACCACTGAGAATATTCTCTGGCATTATAGTATGGAGGCGATGTTACCGCACCTCCTATAGATTCACTTTTTAATTTGTGAAGTACCTGAAAGGCATCTCCTTGATATAAAGTTACCCCTGGAACGTTAGATAGATTTGAAATTAAACTAGGAATTACCTTGAACTTTAAATGTTCTGCATTTTGGACAAGGAATCATAGTCTCATCACGTTCATTCTTTTCAAAAAGAAGAACACTTTTTTCTTGCTGATCTACATACACAAGATAACAGTCTTTATAGGTAAATCCCTCATTACCATCCTGAAAATTACAGGTTTTTGGATCTAAATTCTTAATATAATTTATGGATCGATAAAATATCGATATACCTTTCTGTTCAATTCCAGTCTTTCATTGATGACAAAAATTAAGGATTGTTTTATATGGTTGACATCACAAATATCTTTTGGAGAAAAGAAAACCAAGTATTCTTCTAGCGCCTGTAGCATATCCTCAGACGGTTTCCAGCTAGTCAAAGTCCATTCTTGGAAATTTGTAATCAGTTTATTGACCAGCACTTTTCTTTCCATTTCAGTTGACATAACATTTATCCTTACTGACCGAATTGAAACCTTTACTATCCAAAGTTTTTATCGCTTTACTGCATCTTCATAAATTTTTATGCTATTTTCGCATATTTTGGCTGTCATGTTAAGATTTATCTATCTTAAAAAATAAGCTGAATGAGATTCTCGCCGTGAGTTGAATTTAATTCATCTGTCCAAACTAACGCCGGATCAACTATTCGATTTGCTCTGATTCCAATGGGAGGTTTATTCTTAGGAGTCTTTAAGTAATTTTGATTAATATTTATGAGTAAAAAATTTCGTCCACCCGGCTATCATCCGATCCGAAAGTTTAAAGTTATCTTATCAGGACTCTATTTTGCAGTCGTGTCTGATTTTAGCGTTGCCTATAAGATGATTTTATCTATCTTTGTATTAGGTCTTTGCTTTGTTTTTCGTGAATGGATAGATTTTACTCTGATTCTGTTAGGAACAGGACTGATGCTCACTGCTGAATTGTTTAATAGCTGCATCGAAGCCCTATGCGATTTTATGCAAGAACAGCTAGATGAACGCATTCGGATAATTAAAGATATTGCCGCCGCCGCCGCCGGAATTAGTATTTTGGTTTGGGCTACTATTTTAATTATCGAACTGAGTCATATCTGGAACTCATTGAAACGTTAATTTGAACCCGGTTTCTACTTAATTCTTACAAAAAATACCCCTTCAATTTTCCACTAATTGAGGGGGTAAAAACGTTACTTATTTTTTGTCTTTTTGGCTTGAGGCTTAGAAAATTAATTACTTAAATTATTGCTGGCGTAAGCATCCAAACTATAGGCGGGGACGCGAACAGCGTAGTCGGTTTCTTGGCCAGTGACGGACTGGGCAATTTGCTCGAAGGAGGCAGAATTCCAGTTCCGTTGGTGAATGGGTTTGGTTTGTTCGCCCAGGAAGTAAGCCTGAGTCCCAATCACAGCAGCAGCAACCCAACCGACGATGAATAAACAGATTAAAACGGTAAACATATTATTTTTCTCCTAAGCTGACTTAGTTTGTTCTTTATGTAAACGATTGTAACAGATAGTTAAAAAATATTGCAATAACTTGACAAATTTTTTTTGGCGTGTTTACCGTACCTGTTTGTGGGGGAGGTAGGAGGAGCAGGGCAGGGCTGTTTCATTCTCTAGGAAAAACTGTGTGACCTCTCCCCCAACCCCTTTTGAGGGGGAGAGGGGGGACTAATTATTACTATTAAACATAAAAAATTA